>CALJEJ010000026.1 GCA_938074745.1 uncultured Endomicrobiia bacterium | reverse complement strand
AAATAATTTTAAAAAATCAACGTTTAAAAAATTTATTTTTTATCCCCAACGGACCACAAAAAAATCGGCATCGGTTACATAAGATACATTCTTGAGAAATAATTTTATACTTTTTTTTATCGTTAGTTTCTACAATAGCATTAGTAGGACAAACATTTTTGCAAATATCACATTTTAAACATACTTTAGGTTCAATTTTTAATCTGAAAAAAGAAATTAGAGATATCAATGCCAAACCACCACCTAACGGACAAAAATATCTACACCATAAACGGATAAATAAAATACAAAAAATTATTATTATAACTAAATAAACTATCTTGTTAATATTTGTTTTCTCTAACACAAAAAGGTATTGAAACGGTTCTACTGAAATAAAATTTGGAAATATAAATATTAATCCTAAAAGAAGATATTTGATATTTCTAAAATATTTTTCTAATTTTCTTAAAAATTTTATTATACCAATATCTTCTACAACGGTAAAGTCAATTTTTTGTCCCAGACTTGTTTTATATTTTATTTCAAAAAAATGTTTTATATTAAACAACAGCTCTGTTACCGCACCAAAAGGACACAACCAACCACAATATAACCTTCCGAAAATTAACGTTGTTATCAATGTTAAACCAATAAAGGTTAAAAAAAATATGTTATTCCAGTTTGGTATATTACCGAAAAATATGTTTCTTAAATGAGAAATTGACAATCCGCCAGCATATTTTATACCTAAAAAATAAATCATCCCAATAAGCACTATATATCGTATAAATTTTATTCTAAACAAATAACATATTACACTTAATACAAAAACCAATACCAGAATTCCTGTTTTTATTTTTTCATTTTTAGGAATAGATATTTTTTTGTAACCAATAAACTGGTTTTTGCTAAAAATGGCTAAATTGACAAGTTTTATACTTTCATAAATAATGTAGTTTACTGCATTACAACTTATTGTTGCACCGCTGATAGAATTTATATTCTCTGCTAACACAGGCGGGTTATTGAGATCTTTACCTATATATTGGGATAAATATTCTTTTGTAAAAACTTTTTTAGCATATATGTCTGTTTCATTTTGTTCTATTACATTAACATTTTTTATTTTGCCATCAATACTAAAGTATACTTGTAAGTTTATAGGTCCACCATACCCTCTTACATCGTCTAACCAATCTTTAGTCTCTATAAAAATGCTATCAACTACATCTTTGTCATAGACAATATAATACCTATATACTTTACCATTGAAAACAACTGTAGAAGAAACAAAATTTTTATAATTTTTAACATCACTCAAACTGCCAACATTTGTTTCACTGTAAAGTTGAGAACATAAAAATGTGATAACAAACAGAAAAAATAGATTGTTTTTCATACTTGTAAATTCATTTTTTTTAAACCCAACGATTTTTTGCTATTTTTATTATCCTGTCCATAATAGATTTTCCTATCCCACGAGGTTCCACTGCTTCAATAATAATTTCATTTGCTTGTGGAGATAATCTGTCTGCTAACCGTAAACATAAATATAAATTCTCCGCTATAGAAGGTAAATCTTGGCCATAGTGTAGTATTGTCAGTTTATTACCATAATATTCAACAATTTTTTGTTTTGTTTCATCACTACAGATAAAGACTTTTTGTTTTAACGAAGAAATTTTGTGTGTTTTAATATACTTTAATAAATTTTTGGCAATGTAGAGCTGTTTTTTAAGAAAAAGTTGGTTATTATAACTAGACTCTTTTGTTTTTGTAGAAGTTAAATACTGTGGTTCAGAAATTTTCATACCTAAACAATCATTTATTTTTTCTACTTCCACTGCGCCATAACGTAATATTCTAAACGGATAAACTGTACAATCAAGAATTGTAGATTCTATACCGTACTTACATTTTCCAGAATATAATATGTATTTTATCTCTTTAATATTTTTAAAATCTTCTACAATATGGTCAAGTTCTGTAGGAGATATTTTTGAAGAAATATTTGCTGAAGTACCAACAACAGGAGTATTGCACAGTTCTATAAACTGTCTTGCAATAATATCTTGTGGCATACGAACACACACATTATCTTTCCCTGCGGTAACTATTTCTGGAACAGAAGGATGTTTTTTAAGCACTAAACTTAACGGGCCTGGCCAAAATGTTTCTATTAATTTTTCAACCTTTTTAGGAATATTCAGAACCACCTTTTCTATATCGGAAAATTTACCAATGTGAACAATTAGTGGTCTATTATAAGGTCTGTTTTTCACTATAAAAATTTTGTTTACTGCCAGAATATTGAAACAGTCTGCACCAAGACCATACACAGTTTCTGTAGGAAAGACAACTAACTCAGCTTTTTTTATTGCTTTTGCAGCAAGTAATAAAAGTTCTTTTACTTTATTTTTTGATTTATTTCTTACATCAAGAATTTTCATTTATTTTTTTCTCTTATCATTGGAACAAACCGTACTGGAATTATACTCTTTTGTATAATCTTATTACCTTGTTTCTTTACCACAACAAGCTCTTGATACACACTTCCTAAAGGAAGTACCATTATCCCACCATCTTTCAACTGGTCAATTAAAGGTTGTGGTATATGTTCAGGAGCACAGGTAACTATTATACGGTCATAAGGACTATGTTCTTCCCAACCAAGATAACCATCGCCTGTTTTTACAAAAATGTTTTTATAACCTAATTCTTTTAATAACCGTTCTGCACGTGTAGCAAGTTCTGGAATAATTTCTATTGTATAAACTTCTTTACACAATTCTGCAAGTATTGCAGCTTGGTATCCAGAACCTGTCCCTATTTCTAAAACTTTTTCTTCACCTTGAAGTTCTAACAATTGTGTCATCAACGCTACTATATACGGTTGTGAAATTGTCTGACCAAAACCTATAGGTAAAGGAAAATCGCCATAAGCATCGGAAATATATTGTTCAGGGACAAACTTGTGCCGTTCAACTTTCAACATCGCAGACAACACTTTCTGTGAAGTAATATCTCGGGAAGACAACTGTTCTTCTACCATTTTTAACCTAAGATGATAGAATTTATCTTGTTGATCCATAGTTTTCTCCTTGAATTTGTTAACCTCTATTTTAGAACAACTTTGCGAACTAGAACTTCTTTCCAAACTACAGCAACATAAAACCAAAATTGTGCCTGAAAGAAATATAAAAGTAAAGAAAGTTTTAACTTTGGTGTTGAAATTTGCCTTACTCATTTTTTTAATAAAAACTTAACATATTCGTGGTAACTGTTCTGCAGTAGGCATGTCTATAATTCTATATGCTCCGTACAATGTCTTCATTACCACTTTGCCTTTATAAGTATCGGTTACTTTACCAATGATTTTAGAATTTTTACCTAAAGGATGTGAAGTAAGTATCTCTACAATTTTTTCTGCAGAGGAATCACTTGTTATAATCACCATCTTACCTTCATTTGCTACATATAACGGGTCTATACCTAAAATATCACTTATTGATTTTACTTCGTCTGATACAGGAATATTTTCTTCTATAAGTTCTATACCTACATTTTTGTTTTGTTTAACAATTTCGTTTAACACAGCAGCAATACCACCACGAGTCGCATCTCGCAAAAACTTAAGTTCTACAGCATATTCCGAATCAAAAATTTTCTTCATCAACGGATATAACGATGCACAATCACTTTTTATATCATATTCAAACCCATAAGACCCACGAGATAATAATATTGCAAATCCATGTTCTGCAATATTGCCAGTAACAATTATTTTATCTTCAGGTTTTATTCTATCATATCCTAACTTAACATTATCTTTTATTATTCCTATCCCTGAAGTGGTTATGAAAATTTTGTCGCATGCAGTTCTTTCTACAACCTTAGTATCTCCTGTAACAATTTTTACATTTTCTGTTTCACAAACATTACGTATTGAAGATAAAACTTTTTCAATTACTTCAAACTCTAACCCCTCTTGAATAATTAAAGAACAAGCAATTAGTTTAGGTTCTGCACCTACTGCTACAAGGTCATTTATCGTACCACAAATACTGAGTTTACCAATATCTCCCCCAGCAAAAAATATAGGATTTATAGTATAACCATCTATAGTAAACGCAATACGATCTGTAGAAAACAAATCTTTTTTTATAACAGCAGAATCTAACAGTTCTTCTAATAATGGGTTAGAAAAATATTTTAATATGTATTGAGTTATAAACTCATAAGTAAGTTTTCCGCCACTGCCATAAGATAAAGAAATCTGTTTCATAAAATTTCTTATAGAAGTTCATACTTATAATACGCAGCACAACTGCCTTCTGAAGAAACCATACATGCACCTACAGGATTTTCTGGAGTACATATTTTACCAAATAGTTTACAATCAAACGGTTTTTTCTGGCCAATTAATACTTCAGCACATTGACATTCTTTATTTTCTTGTGTAGAGATTTTTTCAATATAAAAATTTTTTTCTATGTCTAAATATGAATATAAATCAGTAAATTTTGCACCTGAATCAGGTATAGTACCTAACCCACGCCAAGTACCTGAAGTAGAACAGAATACTTCATTTAAGATTTTTTGTGCTTGTGTGTTACCTTCTGGTTTTACTACACGTGAATATTCGTTAATAATCCGTGGGTCACAATTTAGGATTTGTTCAATCACCAACCGTATCCCACGAACTATATCTACAGGTTCAAACCCGCTAATCACACCTGAAAGTTTGTATCTATTAGGTATCCACTGATAAACTTTTTCTCCAACGATACTACTTAAATGTCCCGGAAGAATAAACCCGTCAATTGTAGAAGACGAATTTATAGCCGGCGCTAAAAAATTTCTGCTTTTTATAATCAACATTTCCAACGCAGTTAAAAAAAATTTGTTGCCTAATAAAAAATATACCCTTTCTAACTTTTGTCTATAAACTTCTTTTACTACAACAGCAATAGAGGGCATTGTAGTTTCAAACCCTATAGATAGAAAAACAATATCTCTTTTAGGATATTTTTTAACAATATCAAAAATTTCTGTTGGTGCATAAACTATTTCAACATCGTAACCATTTGATTTTTCAATTTCTAAGCTACTATCAGTTGTAGGAACACGAAATAAATCACTAAATGTAACTACCACTACATTATACTTTCTTAACAAAAAAATCGCTTTATTAATGTACTCTGTTGGAGTAACACACACAGGACAACCAGGACCTGAAACTAATTCAATATTTTGAGGTAACAATCTGCGAATACCAAATTTCGCAATTTGCATCGTATGTGTTCCACAAACTTCCATTATACGAACTTTACGGGACAATTTTTGCGATAATAAATGAATTTTTTTAAGTTCTTGCTGAACTATTTTGTTGTTCTTAAACTGTTCTATAATATCCATAAAAATCTTACAAATTTTCTATCTCTTCGTATAATCTTATAGTTTCAATCGCATCCTTAATATCTACCTTTTGAATAATAAAACCGGCATGAATTATTACATAATCTCCTACTTTAAGTTCAGAAACCAAATCTCCACGAACAGTCTTGCGAACACCTTTGTATTCACATAAAACTTCGTTACCGTTAATCTGTACAACTTTCATCGGTATCGCAATACACATTTTTAGTCTCCTATATTTATTTTCTGACTTTTATTGATATTTAATAGAAATAATTTATAAAATATTACATATGAAATTCAATCTCGCAACCTATAAAATACTGCGTGCCGAAACAATCGCTGTAATAGGTACACAGTGGGGTGACGAAGGTAAAGGTAAAGTAGTACATTTTTTATCCCGCGATGCAGATTATATTGTAAGGTACCAAGGTGGAAACAATGCAGGACATACTGTTGTTATTAATGGTAAAGAATATATTTTACATCTAATTCCAGCAGGTATTTTAGAGAACAAAAAATGTATTATTGCAAACGGTGTTGTGATAGACCCGCAAGCATTGTATGATGAAGTTCAATTTTTACAACAAAAGGGATTTAAAGTAAAAGGTAATCTTTATATTTCCCACATCGCACATGTTATCTTACCATACCACAAACTTCTTGATACAGTTCGCGAAAAAACACAAAAAATAGGTACTACACAAAAAGGTATAGGTCCGTGTTACGCAGATAAATATTCTCGCAGTGGTATTCGTGTATGTGATTATATTGAAAAAGATGTATTTGAAGAATTACTAGAAAAAAATTTAGCAGAAAAATATCCGTTAATAAAAGATTTTATATCTCTAAGAACTTTAAAAAGACAAATTTTAGAACAACAAAAAAGGTTAGCACCATTTTTGTCATCTTATGTAACAAATACTATGAACCTTCTTTTGGACATCATCCGTAAAAAAAATAAAATAATTTTTGAAAGTGCACAAGGAAGTTTTTTAGATGTAGATTTTGGTACTTATCCTTATGTCACATCTTCACATCCAATTTCTGGTGGAATAGCAATAGGTACAGGTATACCACCATACTTTATCAAAAAAATTGTCGGTGTAGTAAAAGCATATACTACCCGAGTTGGTGAAGGACCTTTCCCAACGGAAATAAACTCTAAATTGCAAGAAGTATTACGACAACAAGGAAAAGAATACGGTGCTACTACTGGCAGACCACGACGTTGTGGTTGGTTTGACGCAGTAATGGTTCGTCATGCAATTAATATCAATGGTATCACAGAAATCATTTTAACAAAACTTGATTGTCTGCAAAATATCCATCCGTTGAAAATTTGTATTGCATATAAATATAAGAATAGACTATTAACAGAATTCCCTTATTCACGAAAAATCTTAAATTCATTAAAACCTGTATATATTGAAACTCCCGGATTTAAAGAAAATATTCGTGGAATTACAAAGTATGAATTATTACCAGAAAATGTTAAAAAATATGTTGAACTGATAGAAAAATACTGTTTGCAAACTACACAAATCAAAAAAATTAAATTAATCTCCTTAGGCAGAGATAGCAACGAAGTAATTCTTAGATGAAAAAATTTTATTTCCCTATCTATGCCAAGTTTATTTTAATACTACTTATATTATCCACGGCCCCTTTAATAATAATAAGTTTTCAAACAACAAGAATTCTTCAACCTGCTCTACAAACAATATACGGAGAAATACATACAAAACTTGTCACTAACATAGCTACAAAAATTCAAAGTTATTTCTTTTCTTTATCACAATTGTTACCTTTTATTGAAGAAATTATTTCTTCATATGATATTTCTTGGGAAAATAAACAAAGCATCTTACAGTCACTACTTGATGTAAACAAAAATATTGTTTCTATCTCAATTTTAGACGACTCGGGTAAAGAAAAAGTTAAAATTTACAATCCAGACTTGCTTGAAAATCCAAAATTGTTAAATTTTGCTCAAGATACAAATTTTAATAAAATAAAAAATTCAAACTTAAAAAAATTATTCGGAAAAATTTATACAGATAACAACATTTACAAAATTGATGCATTTTATAAAAAAGAAATAAATAAAACTAAACAGTTCTATATTTTAATATCTCTCACTTTAAACCCTATGTTTGAAGAGTTCAAAGAACAACGAGTAGGCCGCACAGGATTTATAAATGTGATAGATGCTCAGCATAAAACTTTGATATTTACTAACGCTTACGATATTAAATTATCTAGCTCATTACTACAGCATCCTATATTAAACGAAGCAGTAAAATCTGTCTCTATCGGGTCAAAAGAATTTTTACATAACAAAATTCAATATATTGCTTCCTACATTACTGTACCAGAAATTAACTGGGTAATTCTTTTATGCCAAGAAAAAAATGAAGCATATAAATCAAGTATATTATTAACTCAACAAATATTTCGTATTATAGTTTTAGTATTATTAATTTCTATCATAATTTCTTTTCTTATTGCTACAGGAATCTCCAAACCTATACTAAAACTTGTCTCTGCAGCAAAAACTGTTGCTTTAGGAAATTTTAACGTCACTGTAGAAATAAAAACTTATGACGAGTTAGAAACTTTAGGTGAGACTTTCAACCATATGGCAAAAAAACTTAACGAATACGCCGAAATACAACTTGATAAACTCATCGCTGAAAAAACAAAAACTGAAGCAATAATTTTTTCCATCCATGACGGAATTATACTAACTAACTACAATGGTGATATATTGTTAATCAACAACAGAGCAAAAGAAATTCTTGGGTTAAAATCTGGTGAACCTTTAGAAAACCAAAACATTTTTTCGTTATTAGACAAAAAATTACAGCCTGTGTTTGAAACAATTATTAAAGAACCGAACAAATATATAGAACTTGATCTATCAACAGAAAACTTTTCACGAATATATCAAACTTCTGCAGTTCCTGTAACAACACTTAAAGGCGAAAAAATTGGTTTAGTCTCAATATTGCACGATATTACTTTAGAAAAAGAACTTGACCGTTTAAAAGATGACTTTTTACATTCTATTACTCATGATTTAAGAAATCCTATGACTTCTATTCGCGGGTTCATAAAATTTTTGTCTGATGGGACTGCAGGAGAACTAAATGAACAACAGAAAAAAATGTTAGAAATTATGGATAGAGCATCTTACCGATTGCTCGGTATGATAAACGATATTTTAGACATTGCTAAACTTGAAGCTGGTAAAATGGAACTTAAAATTGAACCGGTAGATTTAGTTTCTTTAGTCAAGTCAGTATTAGAAATTGCTCAACCACAATACGAACGAAAAAAAATTAATGTGAAATTTATAACACAAAAACCTCAAGTATATGCTAACGTAGACGGAAGATTAATTGAACGAGTTTATACAAACCTACTTGGTAACGCAATAAAGTTTACTCCTGAAGAGGGAACTATTACTATATATTTAGAAGAAACTGATGAAAAAATCTTTTCCTATGTTCAAGATACTGGCGAAGGAATACCACCTGAATATATTAACACTATATTTGAAAAATTTGCTCAAGTGAAAAACAAGTCAAAAGGAGGTACCGGGTTAGGACTTACTATATGTAAATATGTAATAGAAGCACATAAAGGTAAAATCTGGGCAGAATCTGAACTTGGCAAAGGTGCAAAGTTTTCGTTTTTCATACCAAAGATAAATGTTTCTAACGAACAACAAAAAATTTTGTTACAAAACAATTCTATAAAGATAACTACAGTATGAACATAAAAAAAAGGTTTATAACATTATTATTAATATTTACTTCTGTATCCTTATTAATTTCACAAAAAATAAAAATTCAAGAATCTTCTGAAGAAATAGATTTTGTCCTTCAAGAAATTGAAGTACAAGAAGGTCAAACTTTATCTTACATCGCAAATTACTACTTAAAAGACCCAAAACTATGGCCTGAACTTTTAAAATATAACAAACTTACAACAGACGACATTTTTGCACCATTGCCTGGAATGAAACTTAAAGTTCCGGTAGTTTTAGTTAAAGAAAAGTTTCGTCCTGCATATCTTATATATATTCTAAACCAAGTAAAATATCGTAGAAAAAATTCTGTTGATTGGCAAGAACCTACTATAAATTTAGAACTTTACAACGACGATTCTATTGTCACTTATAAAAACTCGCGTGCAAATATAAAATTTTATTCAGGTGAAGTGTTATCTATTGACGAAAATTCTTTTGTAACAATTCGTCCTGAGTTAAAACAAGAAGAAGTAACTTTATTAAAAGGAAGTGTTCGTGCATCTAAATCTAAGGTTATAACAGAAACAGCAGTTGTATCACCAAGAATAGACCCTAAATTGCCTAATACTGATTTTAGAACAAAAGTTAAAGAAGATAAAACCACATTAGTAGAAGTTTACAACGGTGCTGTAGATGTAACTTCCGAAGGAAAAACTGTCTATGTCCCAAAAGGGTTCGGAACAGAAGTTAAACCGTTCTCACCACCATCACCACCAAAAGAACTCCCTCCAATACCTGAATTAACACTTGACATACCTGAAGTTCAATTAACAGCTAACAAAGAATTAGTTTTAAATTCCAATATGCAACAACTTAAATTAAGTTTAACAGAACCAAAACAAATTACAACACCTAGCTTGCCTTCTCCAATAGAAATTACACAAACAAAAAAAATATCACAAGAAGAAGTTTCAAAACCAAAAGTTTTAGGTACACTAATAAAAAAATATCACATTCAAATAGCCAAAGATATAGAGTTTAAAAAAATTGTTTATGATGAAATATCCGAACTACGACCCGGAGGAAAAATTGATTTTAACATTGCTAAGTTAGGTCTTGAAGATGGAAAATATTATTACAAATTATCCTATATTGACGAACTTGGGTTTGAAAATCCTACACAACCACAATGTTTTATTCTTGACACTACAGCACCAAAACTTGAGATCAACCTACCTGATGGGTTAAAAACAGATAACGAAATATTACATATCAATGGTCTTACTGAACCTGAAGTTTTACTAAAAGTTAACGATAGAACTGTAGAAGTTGACTCTCAGGGTAAATTTACCACTGCAGTAGTACTAAAAATGGGAATTAACAAAATAAATTTTGTTGCAAAAGACAAAGCAGGTAATGTAACTCAAGTAAGTAAACAAGTAGAATTGGTAAAAACTCTTACTAAACAAGAAAAAAAAGAATTAGAGACTGTTGCTGAAAGTGAAATTAAAAAAGGAGATAAAAAACTTTCCGTGACAACTATATTAGGAATTACAGTAAGTATAAGTGTTATATTAGGTGTGCTTTTCTTTTTACTTCAATAGTTTTTATGAGCCCGGAGAGACTCGAACTCTCGACGGCCAGCTTAAAAGGCTGGTGCTCTACCACCTGAGCTACGGGCCCAATAAGGAATTAATTTTTTAATAAATAATTAATAATTTTTTCAATACTTTAAAATTTTTTTCTAAATTAATCTTCATTTTCGTCTGAACCAACAATAACTGTATATATCTCGCCGTTAGACAAAATAATAATGTCATCATCAACATCTGTCCTATAAATATCTACCTTAAATTTGTTATACCGAGAAATTACTTCGTTATGTGGATGACCAAACATGTTGTTCTTACCACAACAGATAATTCCTACTTGTGGTTTTACTGTTTTTATAAACCTTACAGAAGAAGATGTTCTCGAACCATGATGCGGAACTTTTAATACAACAGATTGCAAATCATTTTTATATTTTGAACACAAATATTGTTCTACTTCTAATTCTATATCTCCAACAAAAAGTATAGAAAATTTGTTATAACAGATTTTGAACACTAAAGAAGAATTGTTTGCACCTTCAAACAAAAAACCTTTCTTCGGTGGGAAAAAAGTTTTAATTTTTATTTGAGGTTCTAATTCAAACTCGTCTCCTTCTTTTAATTGTTCATAAGGTATTTCTTTAACATCCACTAATTTTAACAAATCAGCATAGTTAGGGTCACCATTTAAATATCCGTTATCAACAAAATTTTTTATCTTAAAACTATTTATCACAGAAAACATTCCACCAAAATGGTCACCATGTGGATGTGAAACTATAACATAATCAAGTATAGTAACACCACGAGATTTTAAGTAAGGAACAACCACATTTTCTCCCGGATCCCATGCGTCTTCACCCATCCAATACGGGCTACCTCCAGCGTCAATAAGCAATTTTTGTTTGTTCGGTGTAAGAACAAATGCACAATCTCCTTGACCTACATTTAGAAATACTATTTCTAAATCTTTTTCCGTCCTGTTATATTCTTCAGGTAAAACATACAAACATTTCTCTTCAGCAATACAAAAATTTTTATAACAAAGAACAAAAAAAATTGTTATAAGACAAATTGTTATAATTTTTTTCATCAAAAGGAATATCTTATCCCTAAAGATATATAAGTATAACTTTCGTCAATAACTTTTTTATCTGAAAATATTATATTGTCACCCTTATAATTTTCTTTACTATAACTTATTCCAATATTAAATCTAAACTTTGAAATATCCAATCCTAACCCACCACTTATACCTGCTATCACAGAACCTTTTACAACATAGTTTGGTTCATAGAAAAATCCGAACCGCAAAACTGTATTTTCAGCAACATTTTTTTCTATACCCACTGAAATAGGAATTGTGTCTGTATACTTATCATCAACTTTATTATATAGCAATGACTTAAATTCAACACATAACGATGAATTATCAACAAAATTCTGTCTCACAGCAAAAACTGTTTTGTGCGGTAGAAAAGTAGTGGTTTCAGATTGTGTATTTTTTAAAACAAGTTCTGTTTGTGGAATGTAAGAAAAATTTATATCTACAGTTTTTATTTTTAGTTTTACACTTGCTAAATATCCTAACCCTGAAATTTCACACAAAGTGTTAAAATTAGGAATAAACTCAGAATAAATTTTTTTTGTCCCTATAAAATTTTTAATTCCGACACCTATTGCAATATTTCCACTACCTATCACTACAGGAACAGTAATACTGTTTATCCAACCTTGGGATTCAAATTTTATATCCGGGAAATTGTAATTTGATTCATATTCAGTAGAATAACTTAACCCAAAACCTATATGTTTTATAAAACTGTTAGTTCGTAATGGATAATATATACCAAAATTGGCTACTAAGGGAAGATATAACTTGTTTAGTTGTGGTAACTGTTTATTTTCAATAATTTTTTCTTCTAAAAAACTTGTTCCAAATGTTACCTCAACAGTCCTATCTTCAAAATCTACTAATTGTGCAGGTGCAGAGTTTATTACACTTAACGAATTAATTAAACTCTGAGTATGAGCTAAAGAAATACTTACTGGATCTAAAGAAACTGGTTTACCTATGTATGTTGGTGTATATATATACCCTGCTGAATATAGCGAAGTTGACAATAATATAATAAAAATTAATACCATTTATGTTTTAGACATCTAACTATCTACAACTTTGTTACGTCCTGACTGTTTAGCCTTATAAAGTCTTTCATCTGCAATAGTAAACAGTTTTGTAATATCGTCACCATCTTCAGGAAATGATGAAACACCACAACTTACTGTTAATTTTATTTCCTGTTGTTCATATACAAACTTCTCTTCTTCTACTTTTTTTCGTAACTCTTCAGCAAGCAGTTTTGTTTTAATTTTGTCCTGATACGGGATAAACACTAAGAATTCTTCCCCACCCCAACGTGAACATAACCCTCGTGAACCTATAAAAGAATTTATTATCTGGGCCAAATTTTTTAATACATAATCACCTGCAAGATGACCATAAGTATCATTGATTTTTTTAAAAAAGTCAATATCTATCATCAACAACGAAAATACACTGTTATACCGTAACGCACGTAAATATTCGTTGTTCAACCGTTGAACAAAATACCGTCTTAAATATAATCCTGTCAACCCGTCATGACGAGATAACTGTTCTACTTCATGAAAAAGTATTGCACGAACAAACCCTATCTTTGTCTCAGTAATAAAAAAATTAAGGTCTGAAATTATCTCAGATTCATTTTCAGCGTTATGCTCAATTATTAAAACGTAGTTATAGTTGTTGGAATATAGGGTATATTCTAAAATATTATGCAATTTTGTATGATTCACGTTTTCAGTTAACTTATTTTTGTATTTTTCAATAACATCTTCTCTTGGTTGAGGATATTCTATAAAAGCTACTATCTCTTTTTTATGTACAGTTGCTAAACACAAATATTGTATTTTGTTTTGAAAATGTTGGTTTAACATATTAAAAAATTCTTTAACTATTTTTTCAAGCTGTATGTTTTCATTAATTTCTTGAACTATTAAAAACAGTTTCTTTAATTTTGCCAACTGGTCAGAAAGTTTAGTAAACTGGATATTTTGTTCATCAACAGTGGTGACTAACTTTTTTTTCTCTTGCTGCAATTGGTCAACATTTTTAGAAAAATCTATATCAGTAACTTCTATTGTTTTATAGTACCTCTCTAAAGAGATTAGCCATAAAAGAACTATTAATATTGAAGAAATAAAAAATATTTTGTTTATTACTACAGAATAGACAATTATACCAAAAACAACAGTTGAAAAGCAAAAAAAACAGATATCTGTAATGTTGGTATCGTAAAAACGATTTTATCATAACAAAATAGTAAGTTATTCCTATCGCGCATATCAAACTTAAAACAAAAATTGTCTTATTTATCATCCTACAACTACCTTGTTTTTACCAGAATTTTTCGCTACATATAACAGTCTGTCTACAATGTCTATTATTTCATATATATCCTGTTTACCTTTGTAATCTGCTACTCCACAGGATATCTGGAAACGAACCCGTGGTTGGCCTTTTAGAGATTTTGCAATTGTTTGTTTCGGTACAACTACAATATCTTTTTCCACCATATTTCTTATTTCTTCACAAATTTTTTCTGCTTGTTTTAAAGGTGTGTTAGGCAACAAGATAATAAATTCGTCACCACCATAACGTGCTATAATATCGGTCTCTCTTAACCTTGAACGTAAAACATCGGAAAATTTTACCAAAACTTCATCACCTACATTATGTCCATAAGTGTCGTTAATCGTCTTGAAATTATCTATATCAAACATTGCTATAGATAAATCTCTGCCATAATATTTCGCAATTTTAACTTCTTCTTCAAGAAGCGTTTTAAAATATTTTTGTACAAAAAGGCCTGTTAAAGAATCTGTAATTGCAAGTTCTTTCGTCTGTTCAAACAGTTTAATATTTGTTAAACTAACACTAATATAATAACCAAGTAGCGATACTAACCGATACACATCTTCGTCAATCGGTTGTTCAGAATAAAGGATTAAATAACCTAAATAATACTCTTGAGTCTTTGTTTCTAAAGGACAACAAATAACAGACCTATATGGAACAATAGTTAATTCTTTTTTTATAGAAGAAAGAGAAATATCTTGAATATAGAGATACTTCTTTTTAGTTCTAACATATTCAATTATAGTATAATCCATAGAATCTTCCTGAGGCAAAGTCTCTAAATATACTTTAACAACCGTATTTGCAAAAAGTTTTTTTAATATACCTTCAACATAAAGTTGTAATTTAGCAAGTTCTGTTATTGAACTTAAATTAGAAATTATTTCTTCTACTGCACGATAGTTTTTAATTTGTATTGTAGTATTATAAATCTCTTTTCTTAGTTCTGCGTCTTTTGCTTTTAACGAACCTATAAGTTTTTCTAAATTTTCTTTTTGTTCAACCCAGAACGTAACCCTTGAATTTATTTTGTAATTTAAATTCTGTAACATTGTGTATCCACTTATAAACAAAAAACACTCTATCCCAACTACAATTTTATCAAATTTATCCGGATGAAGAACAATTATCAACCCTGCTGTTAAAATACTAACTATTAAAATCAACATTTCAGCAAACGGTGTTTCTATAAAATGTAAAATTATAATTAATAAAAGAAATGTAGGAAAGATATAGACAAGATATTGTGGAAATCTAATAATACACCAAAGAATTAAACCTGTTAAAATTATTGAAAATCCTTCTATAAAAGTAACAATTAAATTTTTCATTTTTTAAAATATAAAAAAATTTAAGGATGTTTTCAACTATCAATTATTAACCAAAGTCAAAATCTATCTAGAAGTTGTTTAACTATATCAACTACATTTTAATGTTACACAGAATTTGTTCTTATTTATTTTTATAAAACAAAAATCTTAAAGTAAATATTGACAAAAAAAAATTAAAAATATATTATAGGAAAAATTTTAATTTTATCTACAATACCAAATAATCAAAAATGCGGTTAACTCAATCTTCTACACCACTTCTTGACACATTACTGTCCCACGGAAAGAAAAAAGTTATTTCTTTCCATACTCCGGGACATAAAAATGGTGTAGGGATAATCCCAAAACTACGAAATTTTACTAAAAGAAATGTATATTATTTAGATGTCACTGTATTTCCTGAAGTAGATTCTTTACATGACCCTGTAGGATGTATAAAACATGCTCAAGAACTTGCTGCTAAAGCGTATAACAGCAAACACGCATTTTTTTTAGTAAACGGTTCTACTACTGGCAATATTGCAATGTTGATGTCGGTATGTGACCCAGGAGATTCTATAATTTTATCTCGGACATGTCACAAATCTGTATTAGCAGGGATAATACTGGCAAATATATGGCCAATATGGTTACAACCTAAAGTTGACCAAAAACGAGATTTAATCTATGAAGTTTCTTCTGAAGAAATACAAAGAGCAATTGAAAACTATCCTGAAGCAAAAGCTGTATTTATTACTTCACCTACTTATAACGGTATCACTACTGATTTAATAAAAATTGCAGAAATTTGTCACAAACACAACAAAATTCTAATTGTAGACGAAGCTCATGGACCACATCTAAAATTTCATCCTGAATTGCCTGTATCTGCAGCAGAAGTCGGAGTTGATATATATGTTCATTCTGTACACAAAGTATTGTCTGCGTTAAGTCAAGGGTCTATATTACATGTCAACTCTTCACGAATAGATATTAACCGAGTAAAACGTGTAGTTTCAATGTTGCAGACCACAAGTCCAAATTATTTTATTTTAGCATCAATTGATGCTGCAAGAATGCAGGTTGTAAAGTATGGATATAAAATTTTTAGTAAAATAATTTCTTATTGTGAAAAAGCAAGAGAAGAAATTAATAAATTACCAAATATATCAGCACTTACACCAAAAGAAATAGAATCAAAATATTACGATTTTGACCCTACAAAAATTACAATCAATGTCACACGAACCGGTCTTACTGGATATCAAATAGAAGAAATCCTTGCTAAAGAATACAATATCCAGGTAGATTGTGCAGATATGTTTAACCTTATTGCAATCACGGGTATAGGAACTACTAAAGAAGATATAAACAGACTTGTTTACGCACTAAAGGATATATCAAAAAGATATAAAGGTGAATATGAAACTTGGAAACTTGAACTTCCGCCTTTATCTACAGAAGTTGCAATGTTACCCAGAGACGCGTTTTTTTCACATAACGTAAAACGTGTCCCTTTATCTAAATCTGTAGGGTATATCTGCGCACAAACATTAACACCATATCCGCCAGGATTACCAGTTTTAACTCCAGGTGAACGTATCACAAAAGATACCGTAGAATATTTACAGAGTTTAATCTCTTATAGTAGTTCTGGTAAACACCATCCAATAAGAATAAGTGGACAAGAAACTGAAACGTTAAAAACTATAAAAGTAATAAAATAAAAACTTCTATTAAAGGGATGAAAAAAATGAAACATAAAAAGACTGAGAAAAAACTGATTCAACACTCAAAAAAACATACCAGCAAAAATATGGTACTTCCGAAAAAAAAGTTGTTGTTTTATAGAACACTCTTAGTTAAAAAATACAACGAATTGATAAATTTTAAATATACAAATGAAAACAACTATTTAGAAGTTGGCGACAACATTGATATCGCAAAAATTGCATTAGACAAAGAAATATCTCAAGAACTTACTGATACTCAACAAACTTTATTATCTTATGTTATAAAGGCAATAGAAAAAATTGACAAGACTCTAAACAAATCACAAAAAGATTTAACTCAAATATACGGTATCTGTGAACGATGTAAGAAACCTATACCTCAAAAAAGATTAAAAGCGCTCCCCTGGGTAGAATATTGTATAAATTGCCAAAGAAATATTGAAACACACAAAACCGAAGAAACATAAGTTGTCCTTTTTACACTAGAACCAAAAACTTCTTTTAAAGAAAAATTTTGCTTACCTATTGACAAAAAAAACAGGATTGTGTTATACTATATATAGTACTTATTTTATTTTATTGCCACAATATATAGTCTAAATTAACATCTATAGAAAAATTGAGGGGGATTGTATGAAAAATTTAATTTACGAAAAAGAACCAAAGAATTACCAAAATTTAGTCACCCATATAAAACCTGTGCTGACGAAAAATGCGTTGTTAGTATTAGAAAAAAGGTATTTGCGTAAGGATGAAACAGGTAATATCATAGAATCGCCTGAAGATATGTTTCATCGGGTAGCAAAGACAATCGCTCAAGTAGATGAAAAATATGCTGAAGACCCAGAAATTTCTTACCAGCAATTCTATGAAATAATGGCGAAACTAGAATTTTTGCCCAACTCACCTACACTAATGAACGCCGGTACAGAGTTCCAACAACTTTCAGCATGTTTTGTTTTACCAATAGAAGATTCTATGGAGTCAATTTTTGAAACGTTGAAACATGCTGCTTTAATTCACAAAACTGGTGGTGGAACAGGATTCTCATTTTCAAACCTTCGTCCAACAAACGATGTTGTAAAATCAACTTCAGGAGTTTCTTCAGGCCCTATCTCTTTTATGAAAGTTTATAACGCTTCTACTGAAGCAATAAAACAAGGTGGACGAAGACGTGGTGCAAACATGGGAATTTTACGAGTTGACCATCCTGATATTATTGAATTTATTCGTTGTAAAGAAATAGAAGGTGAATTAAGTAACTTTAACATTTCAGTAGCAGTAACTGACGAATTTATGAAAAAAGTTGAAAAAGATGAGGAGTATGAACTTATTAATCCACGAACAAAAAAAGTTGTTAAGAAACTTAAAGCAAAAGAGGTCTTCAATTTAATTGTAGAACATGCATGGTTAAACGGTGAACCAGGAATAATATTTATTGATACTATAAACAAATACAATCCTACACCAGAAATTGGAAAAATAGAAGCCACCAACCCATGTGGTGAACAACCTTTGTTACCATATGAATCTTGTAATTTAGGTTCTATAAACTTAGGGAAAATGGTGATACGAAAATTTACAGGTGGAACATTTGTAGGTAGCGAAATAGACTGGGAAAGATTAAGGTACGTCACTCAAGTAGCAGTACATTTCTTAGACAACGTAATTGATGCTAATCAATATCCAATAGATAAAATCCGAGAAATGACATTGGGTAACAGAAAAATAGGTCTTGGAGTAATGGGTTGGGCCGATATGCTGTTCCAATTAAGAATACCTTACGATTCTAAAGAAGCATTACAACTTGCAGAAAAAGTAATGTCATTTATCCGCAACGTTGCTATAGAAACTTCAGAATTGATAGCTACGAAACGTGGTCCTTTCCCAAACTTTACAAAAAGTATTTTCAAAAATTCCACTCCTCGTAGAAACGCTACACTTACAACCATAGCACCAACAGGAACCATAGGAATTATAGCAAACGCATCCAGCGGTATAGAACCTGTATTTGCGTTAGGATATATAAGAAAAAATGTTCTTGACGGCGAAGAATTAATTGATATTAATCCGTACTTTAAACAAGCATTACAAGATGAAGGATTATATGACACAACATTAATTGAGGAAATTATTGAACGTGGAAGTTTGAAAGAAATAAAAGGAATTCCTGAAAGTTTTAAAAGAATCTTTGTCACTGCGTTAGATATTTCACCTGAAATGCATGTTCGTATGCAGGCTGCTTTCCAGAAATACGTAGATAATGCTGTTTCTAAAACGATCAATTTACCTAATTCTGCTACAAAAGAAGATGTGGAAAAAGTGTATTTTTTAGCATACAAACTTGGCTGTAAAGGTATCACAATTTATAGAGATGGTTCTCGTAATAAACAAGTGCTCAACATCGGGAAAAATACTGCTTCAACACAGCAACAACAAGTAAAACCGGAACCAAGAACTAGACCAAAATTTACCTCGGGAATGACAATTAAAATGGTTACAGGCTGTGGAAATATGTACGTAACAATAAACGAAGATAGTCAAGGACCTTGTGAAGTGTTCTCACAATTAGGTAAAAGTGGTGGTTGTACTGCAAGTCAAGCAGAAACTATAGGTAGGTTAATCTCTTTATCATTACGTAGCGGAGTAAGAATAGAAAAAATTATAGACCAACTTAAAGGCATTCGTTGTCCATCACCTGTAATATATCAAGGAGAAACAACATTATCATGCGCAGACGCGTTAGCAAAAGCATTAGAAATATATATAAAAGAAAAAAATTCACCTACTTTGTTTGATAAAATAAATCAACCAAACAAAAACTACCTCGGAATAAACCCACAATGTCCTGAATGTAGCAGTATGTTAAAAATTGGTGAAGGGTGTGCAACTTGTCCATCATGTGGGTTTTCAAAATGTCTATAACAACCCTAACCAGAAAAACTTAAACCTTTGTATCTTGGGCATCATTATGATATTGTCAGATATAGAAATACAACATTATGTTGCTACATATAAAATGATAGAACCTTTTGAAGATACAAGATTAATAAAATTAGAAAACAAAATTTCTTACGGGACATCTTCTTATGGATATGATCTAAGATTAGCAGACGAATTTTTTGTTCCTCAACAAAACAAAGGTATAATCATAGATCCTAAAAATTTTAATATCTCAAAATTTACAAGAATCAAAGCTACCGAATATGTTATCCCTGAAAACAATTTTGTTTTAGGCAGGTCTTTGGAATATTTTAGAATACCTAAAAATATACTTACCATCGTGTTCGGAAAATCTACTTATGCAAGATGTGGACTGATTGTAAATATTACTCCACTTGAACCTGAATGGGAAGGATTTATAACAATTTCTATAATAAACCCAACTAATCATAAAATAAAAATTTACGCAAACGAAGGTATTGCACAAGCAATTTTTTTAAAGTCAGAAAATATATGCAAAATTTCATATAAAGACAAACAAGGAAAATATCAAGCACAAAAAGATATAACTATACCAAAAACAGATAAGTAGAAAGAAGAGATAAAGTGAAAGAAAATGTAGCGGCAAAGCGTAAGCTTTGCTTTCCCCTCTATTAAGAGGGGACTAAGGGGTGTGTTCCCCTCTATTAAGAGGGGATTAAAGGGGTGTGTTTATAAACACCTCCCTTGATCCCTCCTTAATAGGAGGGAAATTAGGAGTAGCGGCAAAGCGTAAGCTTTGCTCTTTCATACACTGTTAAGTAGCCACTGAAATTCTTGGAGTAGAGGCTTTAGCCTCGTGGGAGTAAAGGATTTATCCACGTGAAGAAAAATTTATAATTTAACGAGCTAAAGGCTCTACTCCAAAAAATCGTCAG
>CALJEJ010000025.1 GCA_938074745.1 uncultured Endomicrobiia bacterium | reverse complement strand
GACTCATCGGATATTATACTTGTGGATATAAGGGGAGATTGTAGAGTAGGACGAGAGCTACCTCGTCTGCTTGAAGGAAAAGAAAAAACTGTAGTCGTTTTAGTTGCAGGTGGACAACACATCTGGAGATTCATAAAAATGGGCAAATTTAATGGAGAAATGATTTTTAAAGGCAAAGAAAAAGAATTCAATATTCATACTTATATCAAAGCAAAAAAATTTTCTGAACTTGTGAAAAAACTGGGGAAAATCATACCTTTTGGAGCACTCAAAGATATGCGGAACTGGGTTTTAGCACAGCAGTATTTCACTGAAGGAGGAGCAGAGAATTTAAAAAACCTTTTCCTACTTTTGCTTAAAGAATATAGTGGAGTTGGAGAAATTAAAAAAATTCCGCCACCGAAGATTTTTAATTATAGTCTTTATTTACCAACAAAAGGCTTCATTGATAACATTGAAGAATACAAAAAAATGCTTCCGTATAATCCTAAAAAGCAAGTAGTTGCTGTTTTACTGTATGGTGGGATGCATTTTGGGGAATGTAAAGTAATAGCAGATGCACTTTATGAAGAGTTGAGAAATGATGTTAATTTGATTTTCATTACATCTAAAGTGGAGTATAACCTTGAAGCAATTAACAAATACCTAAAGAATTTGAAGATTGACCTATTTCTGAATTGGCAATATTTCAGAATTCATGGAGGACCTTATGGTGGTGAACCAGAACCAACTTACCAATTTCTACAAAGAGCAGATGTGCCACTTTTCATAGGGCTTAGATCGTACTCAACTGATATAGAAAAATGGAAAAATAGTGAAGAGGGATTAGATCCATTGGAGATTGTAATAGGTGTGACTCTTCCAGAACTTGACGGAGGTATAGAACCTGTTTTCATATCGGGTTTGGAAAGTTTTGACGATCCTATCCTTGGTAAAGTAAAAAGACCGAAAGTATTAGAAGATAGGGTAAAAAAGTTAAGCAAAAGGATTAAAAATTGGCTCGCTTTAAGAAATACCCCAAATAATGAAAAACGTATCGCCATCCTTACCTACAATTACCCACCCGGGGAGGACAATTTAGCAAGTGCTGGTTACCTTGATGTTTTTGGAAGTTTGAATGTATTTTTGGAAAAACTCAAGGAGAGAGGGTATAAGGTAGAAATTCCAAATACAACTTTAAAAGAACTTTTTCTTTCCTCAGGAGTAGTTAATAGTCCAAACTATATACAGAAATCAGGATTGAGGATATCTGCAGATAGATACGCAACATGGTTTAAATCACTTCCGGAATCTGTCCAAAAAGATGTGATAAGACATTGGGGAGAACCGCCCGGCAATGTGATGGTTGATGATGTCGGTAATATTTTAATTCCTGGTATTATTTTAGGTAATGTATTCTTGGGTATTCAACCCTCAAGAGGTGTACATCATGAAGACCCTGACAAAGCTTATCACGATAAAAACCTACCTCCACATCACCAGTATCTCGCATATTACTTCTTCTTAGAGAGAGAGTTTTGTGCAAATGCAGTGATACACTTTGGAATGCACGGAACCCTTGAATTTACAAAAGGGAAAGAGATTGCACTTTCATCAGAATGCTTCCCGGATATACTTATCGGAAATATGCCTCACATATATTATTACTGGATTGGAAACACTTCAGAGTCAACGATTGCTAAGAGACGCTCTTATGCAATTTGTATATCACATGCATCTCCACCAATGAAAGTTTCTGGTCTTTATGAAAAATACATTATTTTAGAGGATTTACTCAACCAATATGATGAAAACAAGGATGAAACTACCCTAGAAGCGATTAAAGAAACCGCTATTGAATTACATTCGCCTTTGGACACTTCTGAGTTAAGAAAAGAGTTATACAAAATGAAGCGGAGACTTATCCCTTATGGATTACATATAATGGATAGAAAATTGACAGAAGAAGAGATGATTGATTATCTGTTTGGTGTCTTACGAATTGACAGAGAATTTCCATCCATTTTGAAATTGTTGGCAAAACAAAATGGACTTGATTGGGATAAAATAAAAGAATCTAAACTGGCAGATGAAATAGAAACTAAAGCAAGGAAAGTAATCGGGGAAATAATTCATGGTAAATCACCTGAATGGCTACCCAAAGGATATGATGGCTTTGTAAGAAATATTGTGGAAAACGCTAATAAAAGATTGGAAAGCGAGGCACTTTTGTGTGCATTGGAAGGAAAATATATTCTTCCCGCCCGCGGAGGTGACCCTATCCGTGATCCTGAAGTATATCCATCTGGAAGAGCAATGTATGCTTTTGACCCAAGACTCATTCCAACCATTTCAGCTGAATTAAGAGGCAAAAAAGCTGCTGAACTCTTAGTTGATTCCTACTTGAAAAGTTATAAAAAATATCCCGAGAGTGTAGGAATTGTCCTCTGGGGATTTGAGACTATGAAAACAGGAGGAGATACAATTTCCACCATACTTTCTCTACTTGGAATAAGAATAAAACACAAAAAGTCACCATGGTTTAAAGAGCTTGAGGTTATACCGTTAGAAGAATTGAATAGACCAAGGATAGATGTTATAATAACTATTTGTGGGATATTTAGAGACACATTCAGAACACATATAGATTTGATAAACAGGGGAATAGAAATGGTTGCATGTCTTGAGGAACCGCCTGAAAAAAATTATATAAGAAAGCATTTCCTACAATCTAAAGATGAACTAAAAGATTTTGCACTTGCAAGAATCTTTGGTCCCTCTCCTACAGAATATGCCACATCATTGAGAACATTGGTTGAAAGTGGTGCCTGGAGGGATGAGGAAGACTTGGTTAAAAGTTACGATGATAGCATGAGTTATGCTTATTTCAGAGGAAGAATAGAAAGAAATGAGCGTGCATTCTCCCATGTGCTTAAACTTGTTGATATTGTAACCCAGGAAAGAGATAACACAGAGTACGAGGTCACCGATCTCGACCATTACTATGAATTTTTAGGTGGGTTGTCAAGAACAGTTCAGCAGAAGAGAGGTAAAAAGGCAGACATTTTGGTGATAGACTCAACAGAAGAGGACGTAGTAGTGGAGGATTTGAAAATATCTATTGAAAGAGCAAGTAGAACAAGAATTTTTAACCCCAAATGGATAGATGGAATGTTAAAACATGATTTCCATGGTGCAAAGAAAATAAAGGATAGGGTGGAATATCTTCTTGGTTTTGCTGCTACAACTGGTAAGGTTGAAAATTGGATATTTGATGAAGTTGCCGATAGATTAATATTTAACGATGAGATGAGAAAAAAACTTCAGCAAAACAACCCATATGCTACTGTGAAGATTTGCGAACTTTTAATAGAATCTGAAAGGAGGGGATATTGGAAAGTGGAAAAAGAAAAGTTGAAACAGTTACAAGGTATAATATTAAACATGGAAGGTGAAATTGAATGACTAACTTGCAACTGAGTCATAATGCTGAGACACTCACTTTTCCAAAATTCGCTCTATTTGGCTGGAATCATTTGCTTCGCTTGAGCATGGTTTGTCATATAAACTTTTAAACAAAATTAATTAACACTGAGTAAGTGTTAAATTTTATGTTCTGTTTAAAAATGCTAAACCTTAATAGAGGAAAGGAGGTGAGATATTTTGTTTTTTCTCTACCGAAGCAGTATTGAAAAGTTAACAATACTAAAAAAAGGAGGAGCAAAATGAAAAAGTTTTTTAGATATTTTGTTTCTTGTTGTTTTTTTGTTTGCATTTGTTCTTTTTTATTCAGTGCACATCCTCTAACAACAGATGATGCAAAAACAGTGGACCAGTCGGGTTATGAATTGGAACTCTCTTATGACTACTCTAAAGTGACTGATTCACAAGAACAATCATTTGGCTTATCTTTTAAGCACGGGTTGACAGAAAAAATGGATATAGGAGTTTCTTTTCCCTATTTGTTTGAACCAAAAGAATCTTTTGGCCAAGCGTCAATCGGGTTGAAATTCTCAGTAGTTAAAGATTTACTTACTTTTTCAATAACTAATCCACTTGGTTCGTCGGAGTATTTTCTTAATAGTATCTTTTCTTACGAAATTTCACCAGTTATTTTACATCTTAATCTTGGTTATCAGTCAACAGGCCAACAAGATGTTGAAGGTAGTATAACTTATAGTTCTGCTTTTGAGTGGTCTATTAAAAAATTTGACATTGTTGGCGAAATTCTTGGTGACAAAGATGGTTTTCAAGATTATTTGTTAGGTTTCAGATATAATTTTATTGACGGAGTTGCTTTTAGTTTTGCCTATGGAAATGGTTTTAATGAAAAAAGAGAAAAAATCACTTCCGGATTTCATTATGAATTTAAATAAGAGAAATGTCAAAAGTTCTATGAAAAATGCATACCACAGAGGCACAGTGACACAAAGTAATACATTAGAATTAGAAAATAAAATATCACAGAAGATAATAAAATGTGCTATAGAGGTACATAAACAATTAGGCCCTGGACTATTAGAATCTATCTATGAAGAATGTCTATGTAAAGAATTTGAGTTAAATGGAATCAAATATACCAGGCAAAAAGAACTGCCAATAATTTATAAAAATATAAAGTTATCGGAGAGATATAGAATTGACCTAATTGTAGAAGAGTTAGTAATAGTAGAGATAAAATGTGTAGAAGCAATTTTGCCTGTTCATCAGGCACAGGTATTAACTTATTTAAGATTAACTGGGCTAAGGTTAGGATTGATACTTAATTTTAATACTGAGGTATTGAAGAAAGGAATAAAAAGAGTTGTTTTATAAGTGTCACAGAGAAAAACTAAAGGTTCACAAAAGAAATATATAAATTTTTTAGTTTCAATCATTTTTTCTTTGTGAAACTTTTGTTTTTACTTTGTGCCTTCGTGGTATAATAATTTTTCCAAGGGGGAATAAAATGCATATACCGGACGGTTTCTTAGATACAAAAACATGGTTAAGTTTAAGTATAGTTTCAGGTGTAGCACTGGCTTATGCTGTTAAAAAAGTTGGCAAAAAAATTGGCGAAAAACATGTTCCTTTAATTGGAGTTATGTCTGCGTTTATTTTCGCAGCACAGATGCTTAATTTCCCGGTTGCAGCTGGAACTTCAGGACATTTTATGGGTGGAGCACTTGCTTCTATTCTACTTGGTCCTTTTGCTGGTCTTCTTGTGATGTCAACTGTATTAATTGTTCAATGTCTTATTTTTCAGGACGGTGGGTTGACTGCTCTCGGTGCAAATATTTTTAATATGGGGATAATTGGTTCTTTCTTCTCTTATTATCTTTATAGTATGATAAAAAAACTTGCTGGTTCAAAAATTTTTATTATTGGTGTATTTATAGTAAGTTGGTTATCAATTGTTCTTTCAGCAAGTTTCTGTGCTGTTGAACTTGCAATATCAGCAACAGTACCACTAAAAGTAGCTTTACCTGCAATGGCAGGAATTCATTCTTTGATAGGAATTGGCGAAGGTATAATTACCTGTTTGGTTTTAGGTTTTATAAGTAAGATAAGACCTGATTTAATTGATATTGAAAAAATATAAACCTGGAGGATAAAATGAAAAAAATAACAATAATTATGTTTTTAATTTCTTTATCAATTGCTGTTTTTCTTTCACCTTTTGCTTCACAATTACCTGATGGTCTTGAAAAAGTTGCAGAAGATAAAGGTTTTATAGAAAAAGCAGAAGGTAAAGAAGTTTTTCAAGCACCATTGCCTGACTATACAGTAAGTTTTATAAAGAATGAATCAATTTCAACTTCTTTTGCAGGACTGATTGGTACAGTTCTTGTTTTCTTAATATCTTATTTTGGTGCAGTTGTTCTTAAAAAATGGAACACTCGTTCATAGATAAGTACAGTAATTTAGATAGTATAATTCATCGTTTAGACCCGAGGACTAAAATTCTTTCAATTTTTATTTATGTAGTGTTCGTGGTTTTAACTTCGCCAAATAAATTTTCAGAGTTTTTTGGGTATTCAGTATTAATTTTTATACTGATTTTTTTAAGTCGCCTTCCTTTCGGATATGTTCTTAGACGTTCTTTTGTAATTTTTCCTTTTGTTTTTCTTGTTGTTATATTTGTTCCTTTTTATAAATTTGATAATCCTGTGGAGATATACAGATATGGTAGGTTTTTTATAGTATGGAATGTTTTAATTAAATCTTGGCTTTCTGTGATTGCTATAACAGTTTTAACTTCTACTACAAGATTTTCTGTTTTGTTAAAAGGTTTTGAAAAACTAAAATTGCCAAAATTTCTTATAATGTGTGTATCCTTTATGTACCGATATATTTTTGTTTTAATTGACGAAGTACAAAGGT
Organism: uncultured Endomicrobiia bacterium; assembly: GCA_938074745.1. GTDB lineage: Bacteria > Elusimicrobiota > Endomicrobiia > DTEH01 > DTEH01 > CALJEJ01. The sequence goes on along the minus strand of CALJEJ010000025.1, from coordinate 49,055 downwards.
TACAACGAGCAAGGGATTCAAGATATTTTGGTGGAAAATTTTTTTTACAGTTAAAAGTGTATGCAAACATAATTGGATTACTTTTTATAAAAACATACAACCGTGCAGAAAGAGTTTATCAAAATATGGTTTCACGAGGGTTTGACGGAAATATAAGGATATTGAATAATTTAAAGTTGACAAGTTTAGATTTTAGTTTTTGTATTGTATTCTCACTTATTATTTTAGTAATAAAAATTCTTGTATGAAAAAAGTAATTGAGATAAAAAATTTAAGTTATACTTATCCTGACGGAAAGTTAGCTCTTCAAGATATAAGTTTAGATATTTTTGAAGGTGAATCAGTAGGGATTATTGGTCCCAATGGTGCAGGTAAAACAACATTGCTTTTACATTTAAACGGAATTCTAAAAAGTAAAAATGGTAAAATAAAAATTTTTGGAAAAGAACTTAACAACGGAAATTTAAGAACTATAAGGAGTAAAGTTGGTTTATTATTTCAAGACCCTGAAGACCAGTTGTTTATGCCAACTGTTTTTGACGATGTTTCTTTTGGTCCACTTAATTTAGGATTTTCTAAAGATATTGTAATTCAAAAAGTTAAAAATGCGCTTGAACAGGTAAAAATGGCTGGTTTTGAAGAAAGGTCTCCTCACCATTTAAGTTACGGAGAGAAAAAAAGGGTTGCATTAGCAACTATTCTTGCAATGGAACCAGAGATTTTACTCCTTGATGAACCCACAGGGAACCTTGACCCTGCTACTAGAAGAGAATTTATTGAATTATTAAAAAATTTTAATCATACAAAAATTGTTGCAGGGCACGACCTTGAGTTTATAAAAGAAATTTCTACAAGAGTAATTTTGCTCAATCAAGGTAGAATAATAAAAGATGCTTTGCCTTCCGAAATTTTTTCCGACCAGAAAATTCTTTTTGAAAACCGTCTTGTTTAATTTATATCCTACCAATATTTTGAGTAGATAACTTTTTTATAAATAAAAAATTTTTAATTTTATTGCAAACTAAAGATTAAATTTCATAGAAAATTAATAATACTTTATTTTCAGGAGGGTTTAAATATGTTAATAAATAATTTAGAACCAGTTCCACCAAAAACGCCTAAACTTACTCTTGAGAAAGAAGAAATAAAAAAAGTTATCCCACATAGAGAACCATTCCTTTTGATTGATAAAGTAGAAATTACTGAAGAAGAAAAATCCGCTGTGGGTTATAAATATCTTACAGGTGAAGAAGATTTTTTCAAAGGCCATTTTCCTAACAATCCGATAATGCCGGGTGTGTTAGTAGTTGAAGCAATGGCACAAACTGCTTGTGTTTTGTATTTATTTAGACCAGATTTAAGAGGTAAATTTGCATATTTTATGTCTATAGACAAAACGAAGTTTAGAAAACCCGTCCTTCCAGGCAACCTTTTAGAGTTAAGAGTTGAAGTAGTAAAAGCGAAAGAACGTGTAGGGAAAGTTCGTGGAGTTGCATATGTAAACACAGATGTTGTTGCTGAATCAGAGTTTATGTTCATATTAGTTGATAACAAAGATGCACGAAAAACTTCACAACAACCAGAAGTTAACGTTGCAGTTCAAACTCAAGTTAATATCCATCCGTTTGCTATTATTCATCCAACTTCAAAAATTCATCCTACTGCAAAAATAGGACCGTATACTGTCATTGGTGAAAATGTTGTGTTAGAAGAAAATGTTCAGATAGGTGCTCATTGTCACATAGAACATGCTATAATTAAGAAAAATACAAAAGTGTTTGATAGTGTATGCATTGGAACTTTGCCTCAGGATATAAAATATAAAGGAGAACAGACACAAGCAATAATTGGCGAAAATTGTGTAATTCGTGAGTTTGTCACTATTCACAGAGGTACAACTACAAAACTTACTTTAATAGGAGACAACTGTTATATAATGGCATATTCGCATATTGCACATGACTGTCGTGTAGGGAACAACGTTGTTATAACCAACGGTGGGACACTTGCTGGACATACTGTTGTTGAGGATAATGTTACGATAGGCGGTCTTGTAGCTGTTCACCAGTATGTAAGAATAGGTGAATTAGCGATGCTTGGTGGTGGTGCAATGGTATCAAAAGATGTCCCTCCATTTTTGATGGTTGTAGGAGACCGTGCAGAACTTCGTGGAGTAAATGTTATAGGGTTACGACGTAAAGGATTTAGTAGGGAGAAAATTAAAGAAATTAAGTTAGCTTATAAAAAACTTTTCAGGTCAAAATTACCTTTATCAGAAGCAGTAGCTCGACTTGAACAAGAAAAAAATCTTTCTGACGAAGTAAAGTATATGTTAGAATTTATAAAAACATCAAAACGTGGTATTTGTCGTCCAGTAAGACTTAAATACAGAGTCAATTTTTCTGGTTAGAAAGATATGTATAGTTTTATTAAAGGTAAAGTAGTAGAAAAAATTGATGATAAAAACTTATGTGTAGTAGAAGTAAACGGGCTTGGATACGAAATTGTTGTTTCCAACACTACATTTAATAAAATTGTTTTAGGTGAAGAAAAAAAATTTTATGTTGTAGAAATTTCCGGTGGGTTGTATAGCAATAACGTTCCTACATTATATGGATTTTTATCTACTGAAGAGAAAGAAATTTTTTTATCTTTTAAAAACAATCTTACAAATGTAGGTCCTAAGAAAGCGTTAGAATATCTGGATAAAGTTGAAAAAAACATTTCTGAGTTTAGACGCGCTGTTAAAGAAAAAAATTATAAAGTATTAACTTCGTTGTTTAACTTTCGTCATTCTTCTGCAGTAAAAATTGTAGATTCGTTAAATTCAGTTAAAACATTTATTGAGACTGCAACTTCATCTCCTTCGTTGGATATAGATGTATATTCTGACCTTGTAGATGCGTTGGTAAATTTAGGTTATAAAGAACAAGTGGCTAAGATAGCTGTTGAAAAAGTTTTGAAAACAAATCCTGTGGAAAAAAATATCTCTTCTGAAAAAATGTCAGAATTAATAAAACTTGCAATTAAAGAAGTTTCTATAATTGAGAATAAATAAAAAAATGGTTTCTCAAAACCGTATCACTACGACAAAAATTTTTCCTGAGGAACGTGATTTAGAAATTGCCCTACGACCTAAAACTTTAGACGAGTTTATAGGTCAGGAAAAATTGAAACAAAACCTTCGTGTATTTATAGAATCTGCCAAGTTAAGAAATGTTTCTTTAGACCATTGTTTATTTTCAGGCCCACCAGGTACTGGAAAAACAACTTTAGCACATATCATTGCTCATGAGTTTAATACAGAAATAAAAGTTACCTCAGGACCTGCATTAGAAAAAACAGGAGATCTTGCTGCTGTGTTGACAAGTTTACAGTTTCAAGATGTCTTTTTTATTGACGAAATTCATAGGATGAACCATATTGTAGAAGAAGCACTTTATCCTGTAATGGAAGAGTTTAAAATGGACATAATTGTAGGTCAAGGACCTAACGCAAAAATAGTTCGTTTACCAATAGCAAGATTTACTTTAGTAGGTGCAACAACACGTAGCGGTTTACTTTCAGCACCGTTACGTTCCAGGTTTGGAATTATAGAAAACTTAGGGTTTTACACACCTGAAGAGTTACAACAAATTATTCTTCGTTCTGCAAATATTTTGGATATAAAAATTTCTAAAGAAGCAAGTTACGAGATTGCTTTACGTTCCAGAGGAACTCCAAGAATTGCAAACCGTCTTTTAAGTCGTGTACGCGATTTTGCTATTGTAAAATCCGATGGTGTAATTGATATTCCGATTGTGAAACAAGCTATGACTGCTTTAGGTATTGACGAATATGGTCTTGATGATATGGATAGAAAAATATTGTCTACGATAATAGAAAAATTCAATGGTGGTCCTGTAGGAATAGAAACAATTTCGGTAGCGTTGAATGAAGAAATTGATACTATATCAGAAGTTTACGAACCTTACCTTATTCAGGCAGGGTTTTTAAAAAGGACACCACGAGGTAGAGTAGCAACAGAACTCGCCTATAAACATCTTGGAATAAAATACAAACCTCAACAACAAGAATTATTTTAGTTTCTTAATATTTGTGATTTAAATCACGTTGTATTGAAAATAAAAAATTAAATTGATAAAAAAATAATCATGAACCTCAAGATTACAGGTTTTATCTTATCTTTAATTATTATCACTCCTTTAATATATTCAACAGAACTTAACAAAATTGCTCGTCAGAAACTTGCCACTTTGAATTTTACTAAAGAACAATTAGATAATATTGAGATTTTACTTTCGTCTGTAACAGTTCATGATCTACCTCAAACACCAATAATAAATTTTATAAACGAAACAGTAGCTAAAAAAGGTAGTTATGAAAAAATGTTACCTGCAATGAAAAGTATTATAGAATCTTTAATTCTTGCCAAAGAATATATTGCACAGATAAAAAAAAGTGATCCTACGGGAAAGTTTTCTCCTTATGATACTAATTATTGCACTTCTTTATTATCTACACTTATCTTATCAGGTCTTACAAAAGAAGAATTTATAAAATTTATGACTTTGTTTATGGCACAAAAGGTAAGGTTTGACGATGCAATAATAATGTTGAATTATTACATTGTATTGAAACGATACTTACCTGAAAAACAGCCCGGAATAACAAATCCTGCAGAAATAATTTTTTTAAAATATTCTACTCGTTCAGTTAAAGAAATGAGCAGATTAATACAAGCAGTTACAAAGTTTTATCATGTAACTCGTGATAAACAACAAATTTATGAAATATTGGACAAATTTTCTTCATTGTCAACTTCAAAGTTAGTTCAAAAGATAGATAATATCATAAAACAAAAAATAAAAACAGAATTAAAACAAGAGGTTGATATACAACAACAATATGACCAACGACAACGATTTTGAGTTAATCCACAGATGTATAAATGGTGATATAAATAGCTTTGAAGTTATAATTGATAAATATAAAGACTATGTTTATAACATTGTATTGCGGTTATGTGGCAATAAAGAAGATGCGAAAGATTTAACACAAGAAATTTTTGTAAAAGTGTATAGTATATTACCAAGTTATAATTTAAAATACGAGTTTAAAAGTTGGCTTTACAAAATTGTTACTAACTACGTAATAGATTTTCTACGTAGGTCAAATTCTAAAAGGGTGATAGATTTTGTCCCTTTAGATGAGAACAGTTTTGATGATTTAACAGAAACTGCAGAAACTTCTTCTGGGCCAACTTTTGACCCACAGTTGGTTAACAGAGTATATATAGAATTGAATCGTATGAAACCCAAGTATAGGGAAGTATTGTCTTTAAGATACATAGAGGGACTAAAAATTGAAGAAATCAGTGATATACTAAAAATTAAACCGTCTACAGTCCGAGTAAGATTATACAGAGGACTTAAACTGTTATCTAAAAAATTAACTTTAAAAAAATTTTCAAAATAATAAATATCTCTTCAAGAAAAGGTTAGTCTTTTATATGTTTCCTATATTATTAAAAATTGGTCCTTTAACTTTACGAACTTACGGTTTTTTTGTTGCTTTAGGAGTTATTGTAGGATATGGTTATCTTTACAAAACCGCTTCTCGAGAAAAGTTCAGTGTTGAGTTTATTTCCAACCTTACTTTTTATTGTATAATAGTAGGTTTTTTAGGTTCTCGGATAGGATATGTTATCCAAAATTTTGAATATTATAAAGAAAATTTTTTAGGGGTAATAAAAGTTTGGGAAGGTGGAATGGTATTTTATCCAGGTCTTATACTTGGTTTATTATTTGGAATTTTTTATACTTTATTTAAAAAACAAAATTTGTTAGATGTTTTAGACCTTTATGCTCCTGCAATATTTCTTGGCCAGAGTATAGGTCGGTTGGGATGTTTTTCAGCCGGATGTTGTTATGGCAAACCTACGGAAAGTTTTTTAGGTATTGTTTTTACCCATCCAGAAAGTTTAGCGCCTCAAGGGATAAAAATTTTTCCTACACAATTGTTTGAATCGTTTTATTGTATAATAATTTTCTTAATTTTGCATTTGTTGTCTACAAAAGGTAAGTTTAAATCCAGAAGAATATTTTTAGGTTTGATATTATATTCTGTTTTTAGGTTTATAAACGAATATTTTCGTAATGACGACAGAGGAAGTCCAATTTTAGGATTATCTTTTTCACAGTTTGTTAGTGTAGTGTTGTTGATATTGAATTTAATTTTTATAATTTATATAACTTTTAAGTTAAGACATGGAAAGGAAGGTTATTACAGTTCAAACTACGTCAGTTCGGATAGATAAATATTTAAAAACTTTATTTCCAGAATATTCTCGTGAATATTTAAAACTTCTTTGTAAACTCCAGTATGTAAAAGTTGACGGGAAGAATGTTGTTCCGTCAGATAAAGTGAAAAATGGCCAAAGGATAGAAATATTTTTACCTCAACGTGAAGATATTTGGTTAAATAAAGATTTAGAGTTTTTTTCTAAAACTGAGGTGTTACCGTTTGAGATAATCTACGAAGATGAAGATTTGTTAGTAATAAATAAACATTCAGGTTTAATTGTCCATCCGTCTAAAAAGTTAGATTTTAGAAAAAGTTTGTTGGATTATCTTTTAGAATTATATCCTAAGAATAAAAATTTTGTATGGCCGTTAGGCCGTCCGTTTATTGTTCACAGGTTAGATAAAGATACTTCAGGTGTGATGTTGGTTGCTAAGACTCCTCAGATGCAATATTATTTATCTAACTTGTTCCAACAACGAGAAATAAAGAAAGTATATCGTGCAATAGTTAGTGGTAAATTCCGAGAACAACAAGGCGAGATTGTAGCTCCGCTAGAAAAATTTGGTAGTTTAACACGGATAAGTGTTTCAGGTAAAGATGCGGTAACCAAGTTTAAGGTGCTTTCTTCTAACCAAGAAGTTACATATTTAGAACTGTATCCATTAACTGGTAGGACACATCAGATTAGAACACATTTAAGTTTTATCAACCATCCAATTTTAGGCGATGTGAAATACCATGGCAGTTTAGAACTTTTTGGCAAAAAAATTCCTCGGATAATGTTACATTCATATAAAATAAAGTTTAGATTAAAAAAATTTAATGATTTTGGTGGAGAAGAACAATGGAAAGAATTTACTGCAAAATTACCACAAGATTTTTGTTCTATACTCTTGTTATGTGGTTTACAACAATAACCTTGTGGGCAGAAACACAAAATAAACCAATTTCAACTGAAGAACTTAGTAAAAAATTGAAGCTGTTGATGAAACAATTTGAAGAAATAAAAATAGATTTAGAGAACATAAAAAGTAAAATTACTTTTCAAAAGGCCGATACTTCTAATGAACTAAAAGAAGCTGTAGGTTCTATATTAGAGCTTAATCGTAAGCTGGAACGGATAAACAGTGATGTTATAAATCTCATGGAAAAAATTGAGGGTATAACAAAAGAAATTTCTTGGTTAAAAACTGAAATTTTGAAATTGCAACAAAGAACTGATACATTAGAATCCACTTATAGAATTGCCATTTCGTCAAATGTAACTACAGAAAATGTGTTCTCTTCCTCTACTCAGGATTTACCTGGGTTTTCTATAGAAGATACCGAAATAGAACAGTTGAACAAAAAAATTTATTTGTTAAAAAAAGAGTTGGATGAACTTAAAGAACTACACAAAACTTATACTGTTTCTGAAATAAAAGACCCAAACTTACGTCGTATACTTACTTCACCTTACTTAGTTATCACTTCTTTACTACTTTCAATTTTTGCTTTAATTACAGTGTTTTAATCTTATGAAAAAAATTATAACTGCAATATTAGTCACTACAACAGTTTTAAGTTATTCTGCTGTGAAGAAGAAAAAGGTTTCTGTTGATAAGGAGGTTAAAAAAGTTATGAAAGTAGTGCTGATAATTGCAAAAAACAATTTCCGTGATGAAGAATATCTTGAACCTAAAAGGATATTATCTACCGCAGGGATAGATGTTGTTACAGCATCTTCTTCGTTGGGGACAGCAACAGGGATGTTAGGCGCTACTGCAAAAGTAGATATTACGATAGATAATATAAAAGTAGAAGAGTATGATGGTATAATATTTGTTGGTGGGACAGGTTCTACTGAATATTGGGATAACCCTGTAGCACATAAAATTGCCAAAGATGCTCTCAAGCATAATAAAGTTCTTGCTGCGATATGTATTGCTCCGGTAACTTTAGCGAGAGCAGGTGTGTTAAAAGGTAAAAAAGCAACAGTATTTTCGTCAGAAATAGATGAACTTAAAAAATGTGGTGTTACTTATACAGGAAAAAGTGTGGAAACAGACGGTAAGATAATTACTGCTTCAGGGCCACAGGCTGCGAAACTTTTTGGAGAGACTATTAAGAGTGTTCTTCTTGGGAAATAAATTTTTTTATGGTGTTGATTTTAGGTATTATAACAATATTTTTATGTCTTATATTCGCTTTTACAAACGGGTTCAACGATTCTGCAAACGCAATTGCTACTGTTGTAGCTTCACGAACATTAAATCCAAGGAAAGCAGTTTTTATTATTTCAATTTTTGAATTTTGTGGTGCAGTATTTTTTGGTAGAGCTGTTGCACAGACAATAGGTTTTGGTATAATTGCCCCACAAATATTTTCTAAAGCAACTTTTTTAGAAAGTATAACACTAATTTGGGCAACTTTACTTGGTGCAAGTTTGTGGAACGGGATATGTACAATTTTAGGGTTCCCTATATCTGCTTCTCATTCACTAATTGGTGGATTTATAGGTAGTGGTATTGTTGCTTCAGGTATTGGTTGTGTTCAATGGAAGAATGTAGTATACAAAATTATTATTGTGATGATAACTTCTCCTATCTTAGGATTTCTTATCGGTTATTTATTAACCAAATTGTCATACTTTTTAACAATTAATTCACCCCCTTCAGTAGTGAAAAAGTTTAGGATAATGGAGATTATATCGTCAATATTATTTGGTATTTCACATGGGTCAAACGATGCTGCAAAACCTATGGGATTAGTAATGTTCACTTTAATTTCACTAAATTTAGTTCAGTTTTACGACCCTGTTACAGTAGCTAAAGGAAAGATACCCTTATGGGTGATGTTAAGTTGTGGTATTGCATTAACTTTAGGTATAATGTTTGGTGGGAAAGAAGTTATAAAAACTATTGGTAGGCGAGTGTATAAAGTGAAATCGGTGAACAGTTTTGCAGCGGAGTTTGGTGGTGCAGCAGTGATTTATGCATCTTCAATTTTTGGTTTTCCAGTGTCAACAAGTCATATTATTACATCGTCAGTAATAGGTTCAGGGTTTGCAGAAAAACCTAAACATGTTGGATGGATGGTTTTAAAACGTATAGTCTTTGCTTGGATTTTTACCTTACCTTCCTCTGGCATATTTTCTGGGATATTATTTTTTATTTTGTTAAATATATTTAAAGTTTTAAACCTATGAAAAAAATATTTCCAATTTTAGGTTCGTTATTTATAACAGTATACACTTTTTGTGCTGTTGAAATAATTTCGTATGGTGTAGATGGTAGTAGTGCAAATGCAGAAGTAGTGCTAAAGAACAGAAACCCAATATTTCATTGGGAATTTTATAATGAAATAACAAAATTTGAAATAAAAGTTGCTACTACACATACAGGATTAAGTAATGGGAATACTATATGGCATGTGATAGACACTACAAATACAATAAATACATTGTCTTTACCCAAAGGTTATAGGACAAAATATGAATATCGTGGAGCAAATTTAGTAGAACACACTACGTATTATTGGAATATTACGTTTTATAATTCCACAAGTAGTATAACAAAAGAAGGATATTTTTATACCGTACCCACTGCTGTTTCGTTGGTTGGAACAATAAGTTTAGAAGTAGACTATAACAATCCTTTCTGTCCGTATAACAATGAAATTACAAAGTTTAGGTTCAAAGTTTCTGACAAAGATTCGCAAGCCAAATTGTATATTTTCACTTTCTCAGGAGAATATGTTTGTACTTTATACAACGGTCTTGCAATGAAAAATGTTGAATATACTGAAGTTTGGGATGGGAAAGATATAAATGGTAATATTTTACCTGAAGGGTTGTATGTTGTTGTGTTAATTGTTGATGACAATCCACCAGTAACAAAACTTGTTGGGATTATTAAACGAAGATAAAATGAAAAGTTATAAATGGGATAAGAAGGTACTTAGTATATTTGTATGTATTAACATTTTCTATTTAGTATTTACGAAAAGTTATGAATTTAATTTTTTAACGATACCGTTAGGCGTTCGTGCTTTAGGGTTGGGAGGAAATTTAGGTTCTTTAGACGATTCTTCCGAAGGAATATTTTATAATCCAGCAGTATCAGCTGTTCTTCCAACTACAGAATTTGTTTTTTGTCATCATCTTTATTTCAGTGGTAGTTATTTAAGTCAGGTAACTGTAGGTGTTCCTATGGGGATGGTAGGTATTGGGATTATAGGTTTAGAAGTAGGCTCCCCTGAAATAGATTGGATTCAAAATTATACTTTTAAAGGTAAATATAAATTCAGTTCAACTCTTGCTGGAGGAACTTTGGGATTAAATTTCTCAGATATATTTGGTATAGGTGCAGGAATAAAATATGTTTCTGAAGAAATGAAAAATTTTTATTCTAACAAAAGCATACTTTTATACGATGCAGGTTTAATTTTAAGATTATTGAATGAGCTATTGTTAATTTCTGGTTCTGTAATAAATTACACTTCTGAGTCTAAAGTACCTTTTTTTTACAATTTTGGTATAGGGTTAAAACTTAACTTTGTTCAACAGATGTCAAAATTAAATTTTGTTTTTGCAACAAAGATAGATTCTCAAAGTAATTCTAAAACATACAATTTTGGTATTGAACACTGGGGTTCTGATGTGATAGGTTTACGTGTGGGATATATTTATGACGAAGATAAAATAAATTCTGGTGTTTACCAACCGATATCTTTTTATCGTGCAGGTATAAGTTTACGTATAGGAAACTTTAGTATAGATTATGCGTATAGTCCGAACATTCCATTAGAAACTACACATAACATAGGTTTAAGTTTAAAATTTCCTAAGATAAAAAAAGTTTTAGAAAAAACATCTTACGCAAATCTTAAAGTTGAACCTGTATATTTTTCTCCCAACAATGATGGATATAAAGATAATGTATTTTTTATCCACGATGCTACGAATACTAAAAATGTTACTTTCTGGAGTTTTACAATATACGATTCTAATAATAAACCAATTACAGAAATTTCTTCTTCTACAACAGTAACAAAAATTGACCATTTTTATGTTTACGATGCTAGACTACCTTCAGGCGAATTTTTGTCTGACGGGTGTTATAATGTAGACCTTATAGTTATTGATACAGCTGATAATAAAAAGACAAAATATGTTACACAAAAGAAAATGTTTGTAGTAGATACCCAAAAACCTGATATTTCAATCACACTTTCTACGACAACAATTTCGCCTGATGGTGATGGTTTTGATGATGAATTAAAATTTGATATTTCGGTAGAAGATTTATTAAGTCCGATAGTAGATATTTCATTGAAAATAACTACTTTAACTGATAAACCTATAAAAAATTATGCAATAGAACTTTCTACTATTTCACAAAAAACAGTAAGGTTAACTTTTAGTTGGGATGGCAAAGATGAAGTTTATAACAATATTGTTCCGAACGGAAGTTATAAAATAAAATGTTCTGCTGAAGATCTTGCAGGGAATAAATCTCACAAAGATGCAGTGGTAATTGTTCACATTCCACAAAAAGTGTATGAAAAAATTGTTGAAAAAGAACAAACTTTGCTTTATATCAAAGGTGCAAAAGTTACGATAGATGAACGTGGTGTTGTTGTTACGTATCCTACGGACGAGTTGTTTATCAAGGGTAAGACAGATATTGACCCACGATTTTTTGATTCATTACAGTCGTTAGCAGAGACAATAAAAACAAAGTTCGCAGACAAAAAAATTTCTATTGAAGGGCACACAGATTCTGTTGGCGACGATTTAACTAACGAACAAAGATCTTCTTCTTATGCTTGGTCTTTGTATTCATATTTAGTAAAAACTTTAGGTTTAAATCCTCAAAATATTGAAGTGAAAGGTTGGGGTGAGAAAAAACCTGTTGCGTCAAACAAAACCCGTACTGGTAGAATGCAAAACCGTAGAGTAGAAATTATAATATGGAGGTAAACTAATATGTCAGAAAATATACCACAAAGTCAAACTGTTTCTAAAGGTTTAAGTATAATGATAGTTATACTGATTTCTTTGTTAATCTCGTTTATAATTTCTTTTTTAGGATATTTTTATATTTTCCCTAAAATAGAGAAGGAACATTTTACAGTAAAAGTTCCTGATGTTCGTTTTCTTACAATATCTGAAGCAGATACAAGACTGAAATCCGTAGGTTTAAATTACAATGTTGTAGAAGAACAAGAATCAGAGACGGTTCCTACAGGTAAAATCATATCTCAGTTTCCTTTACCTAAAACAAAGGTAAAAAAAGGAGAGGAAATTTCCATAATTGTATCCAAAGGTATACCAATGGTTGTTGTTCCTGAGATAAAATTGAAGTTACTACAAGAAGCGCAAAAGTTGATACACAACGCAGGATTAGTTGTAGGAAATGTTACTGAAGTAGAGACGGACGAATTTCCTGTCGGAGTAGTAATAGATTCCAATCCTAAAGAAAAACAACAAGTTAATAAAGGTTCTGTTGTAGATCTTACAATAAGTAAACCTAAACCTCGGCCTCAACCTAAAAAAATTGTTGTTCGTAAAGTTACAGTTCCTAATATTATCGGTAAATCGTTAGTTGAAGCAAAAAAAATTTTAGAATCTCGTGGGTTAATATTAGGCGAAGTTAAAAATGTTACAGATGAAGATAAAGAGTTTGATATAATTTTAAGTCAGACACCGTCTTCTGGCGCGACTGTTCCGCAGGGTAGCAAGGTTAATGTTACTTACAACACAGAATCGCAGGAATAAAAATAACTTTTCTTAAAAAATTACATAATTTCTCTTTATTAGCGAGATAATCAGGACAGGTCAAGATAAATATGAAGGGACCAAGGGGTGTGTGTAGAAAAATAGGTGGTAGGTGGTAGCAGGTAGGTGGAGGGAAAGAAGTGAAAGAGTGAAAAAGTAGTAGACGGCAATTAATTGCCGTCTACAAAAGTTAGGTTTTGTTTTAAGAAATTTCAGAAAATAATAGACGGCGTTTAAACGCCGTTTACAAAGATTACCTATTTGGGAAGTAGTGCAACGACACGGTCGTTGGAGAAATTTTATATCCTAATTACTGATTACCGATTACTGGTTACAAAATTTTATAAAATAATGTAGCGGCAAAGCGTAAGCTTTGCTTTTGTAGTGTTCTTCAAAATTATATTGCGCCCATAGCTCAATTGGATAGAGCGTCGGGCTTCGAACCCGCAGGTTGCAGGTTCAATTCCTGCTGGGCGCGAGAAGAAAATTTTGTCCTGTGATGAGTTCAATTTTTTATATAAAAAAAGAAATTGTAGAAGTTTGTAAACAGATGTATTTTCGTGGGTTAGTTTCAGCTACAGACGGGAATGTTTCCGCACGGATAGGTGAAAAAGAAATAATCATTACTCCGAGCAACAAAAGTAAAGGTTCTATAGAAGTTCAAGATTTGGTAGTTATAGATTTAGATGGTAAAAAAATTTCAGGTAGTTTACAACCCTCAGGAGAATACAGGATGCATCTTATGGTTTATAAAGAACGAGAAGATGTTAACGCAGTAGTTCATGCACACCCGCCGTATGCAACAGCGTTTTCTGTTGCAGGGATACCGTTAATGGAATGTGTTTTACCGGAAGTTGTTCTTAGCTTAGGCGGTGTTCCGTTAACAGAATATGCTACATTGTATACAGAAGAACTGCCAAATTCTTTAAAAAAATATATAACTGATTTTAACGCTTTCTTGTTAAAAAATCATGGTGTGGTAACAATTGGTTCTACGGTAACTTCAGCGTACCATCGGTTAGAAAAAGTTGAACATTTAGCGCAAGTAATATACCTTGCACGGAATTTAGGTAAAGTTGATGTCTTGTCTAAACAACAATTTGAATCGTTGATGAAATTAAGAGAAGAACTTGGTTTCAAAGGACCTTTACCACAGTGTAACACTTGTGAAAAAAGTTGTGTATTAAAATGAAAGATTTTTATAAAACATATCTAAAAAAAATTAAATCAGCAAAAAAGTATGTTATAAAAAATACGAAATTTGTCCCTAAAAATTTTGTTCGTAAATTATTAGAGACAGTTATATATTCAGGAGACAAAGTTTGTCTTGAAGGAGACAATCAGAAACAAGCAGATTTTTTAGCAAAAGAATTTTCTTCTTTAGACCCTAAAAAAGTAAATAATATACATTTAGTCCAGTCGTCAATAGTGTTACCTGAACATATAAAAATTTTGTCTTCAGGGATTGTTTCAAAATTAGATTTTTCATATTCTGGCCCACAAGCAAAAAATCTTGCTGAAATTATAACAAGCAAAACAGTCCAACTTGGTGCTATAAACACTTATATAGAACTTTATTCCAGATATTTTATTGATTTAACTCCGGATGTAAGTTTGGTTGTTGCAGATTCTGCAGATAAAGAAGGTAATCTTTATACCGGGTTTAATACAGAAGATACACCTGTTATTGTAGAAGCGACAAAGACAAAGTTTGGTATTGTTATTGCTCAGGTAAAAAACGTGGTAAAAAAATTGCCCCGTGTAGATATCCCTAAAGATTATGTAGATTTCATTGTTGAAACAGGTCAACCATATTATATCCAACCGTTGTTTACTCGCGACCCTGAAAAAATTACAGAAACACAGATATTAATGGCAATGATGGTGCTAAAAGGAATATACATTCCTTATAAAGTCAGAAGTTTGAACCACGGGGTCGGTAATGCAACGGCTGCAATTGAACTTATTTTACCGACTTATGGAACACGATTGGGTATGAGAGGTAAGTATGTAACTCATTGGGTGTTAAACCCTCATCCTACACTTATACCTGCAATAGAATCGTCGTTTGTAGAAAGGATTTACAGTTTTGGTGGTGAACCCGGAATGGAGGAATATATAAAATACAGAAAAAACATTTTCAGTGTAGGACCTGACGGTGTGTTAAAATCCAACCGTGTATACGCACATCTTGCAGGACTTTACGGGATTGATTTGTTTATCGGTTCTACTTTACAAATTGACCAGTTCGGGAACAGTTCTACTGCAACTTTAGGAAGGGTTGCAGGGTTTGGCGGTGCACCTAATTTAGGTTCCACACCGCCCGGAAGAAGACATTTCTCTGAAAGTTTTTTAAAATGTGGGAACAGAAAACTTGTTGTCCAGATCACGCCTACGGTAACACCTAAAGGTATCCCTGTTTTTGTAGAAGAACTTGACGCTGTAAAATTTGTGAAACAAAAAATTTTGTCCCAAGCACCGATAATGATTTATGGTGATCAGATTACACATATTGTTACGGAACGGGGTATCGCATGTTTACATAAATGTCCTGATTTAAAAACGAGGATGTTGGCTATATCATCAATTGCAGGCGATACTGTAGTAGGAAAAAAAATTACAAAATCGCAGATAAAAAATTTGCGTGATAGAAAAATAGTGTTTTATCCGGAAGATTTAGGTATCAATCCTAAAGATGCAACCCGTGGTTTACTTTCAGCACAAACTTTTGACGATATAGTTAAATGGTCAAAAGGATTATACGTCCCGCCCAAAACAAGGATATAAAATTTTTTTTATCCTCTTGACTTTATCTTCCTAAATTTTATAATTTAATTTGAATAAAAATTTTTGTATTTAATTATGGAAAAATGTTGTTCAACAGCAGCCAAACGATAATTTGTCCAATTACTGTATGATTTAAAAGGAGGGTAAAATGAAAGTTAGAAAAAGGAGTAAAGAGGTAATATATATACTACTATTATTTATAATCACTGGATTTTTTTACAGTTGTCCAAAACGAAAACCAAAACCTTTACCGCCACAACCTCAAGAAAGTGAAATTTCTACTTTTACACCTACAGTTGTTGAAGAACCGTCAATTCATGGTGAAGAATTTGTTTCAATTCCTGAACTTAGGACTGTAAATTTTCAATTTGACAGGTTTGACCTTACAGATGAAGCAAAAAAGATTCTTGAAGAAAATGCAAAATATTTATCTGTTCATCCTGAATATGAAATTTTAGTAGAAGGACATTGTTGTGAATGTGGAACTGCAGAATACAACCTTGCTTTAGGACAGAAACGTGCAATGACAGTAAGGGAATATTATATAAATTTAGGCATTCCAGCAGGAAAAATTGCTACTATATCTTATGGTGAAGAAAAACCGATAAACAAAAATGCAGGTCCTCCGGATTCAATACGTTGTATTCCAAACCGCAGAGCTGAAACAAAAGTGAGAATAAAAAAATAATAAATGAAATTCCGAGTAGTGTCATATGCTCAGGTTTATATTTTGAGTTTTATATGTATTACATTTTATAGTTGTATTGCGACTTCAAATCAGATTCTTTCCTTAAGTGAAGATATTGCACAACTGAAAACAGAAATAAGTTCTTTGAAAACAGAAATGAGTATTTTGAAAAAGAACCAAGCAGAACTAAATTCCAAAATGGCTAAGTTAGATAGTAATTTACAAGTTTATACTGAAAAACTTGAAGAGAACAAGTATAAAATGTCTTTTTTAGCCCAACGGATGGACGATATCCATTCAAGTTTAACTCAAAGGATGGATATTTTATCTAAACAGTTACCCAAAGTAGATACTTCAATTTTACCCCTACCTACGGAACTGTTTAATATGGCGTACAACGATTATTCTCGTGGGTTGTACGATTTATCAATTCGTGGGTTCAAAGATTATTTGGAAAGGTATCCTAATAGCGAACTTGCACCTAAAGCATACTATTACTTATCTGATTCATATTTTGTTAAAAAACAGTTTAATGAATGTTTAAAAATTATTGACGAGTTTCTGACGAAATATTCTAAAGACGAACTTTGTCCTGCAATGTTGTACAAAAAAATGCAATGTTTTTCTTCTTTAGGAATGGAGGAGCAAGCCAAAGATGTTGCTGATTATATAATGAAAACATATCCCAACAGTAAAGAAGCGGAAAATATTCGTTCTTCTATAGAATAAACTCGTCTTAAAAAAACTTTTATGTATGGAATTAAAAAATACGCGGTTAATAGTTTCATTTTTTATTTCCTGTTTAATACATTTAACATTTTTTTTAAATTTTAAATTTATTTTTAGACACCAACCGATAATAGTTACCTTTCCAGTAGAACTGATTACTCTACCTTCGTTTGAGAAACCTTCTATAGAAATTAAGAAAGATTCTGTAGTTCATAAAAAAGAAGAAATTGTGATACCGAAGAAAAAGAAAACGGTCCCCCAACCTCAAAAAGTTGTTGAACAACAAAAACCTGAACCTAAAAAAGATGAACAACAAATTTCTTCTGCACAGACAGTTTCTCCGTCTTTATCTCTTGAAGTGACGAAGTTTCCTTATACCTATTACATTCGTCAAATAAGAAAAAAAGTGGAAGAAAACTGGTTATGGGCACAAAATAATCCCGGTGAGTTTAGAACAGTAGTATATTTCAAAATATTAAGGTCGGGCGAAGTTAAGGAAATAAAAATTAAAGAAACTTCTAAAAATACTTTTTATGATAATTTATGTTTACGTGCAATAGAATTAGCGAACCCTTTTCCTCCGCTACCACAAGGTTACGAAGAAGATTATTTAGGTGTATATTTTGAGTTCAAATATAAAGAATGAAAAAAACAATTTTTTTATTAATATTTATTAATTGTGTAGCAAGTTCTGCGCCAGTAGATGTTTGGATAAAGATGGTTAGGGAAGGAAAACGGATAGATATAGGTATTTCTAAATTTGTTTCTAAAGATATTAAAAATATCAAAGTTGTCCAAGAAATACAGAATACTTTACGAGATGATTTAATGTTTACGCGAATGTTTAACATAATAGACCCAGGATGGCAGTATATACCTGACAAAATAGTCTCAGAAAAATGGAAAAGGTATGGTGTAGATTTAGTTGTTCATGGTGAAGTTTCAGTTGACAAACATGAATACGTCCTTAAAGGGACAATTTACGATGTTGAAACAACACAAAAAATTTATGAGCAAGAATTTAAATCAGCGGATCCGCGGTTCGTTGCACATTTGTATTGTGACCATGTGATATTATATTTTACTGGCGAATATGGTATTGCGACTACGAGAATAGTTTTTGTAAACGATATGACTTCAAACAAAGAAATTTATATAATGGACTATGATGGACATAATTTACGGCAGATTACAGATTACAAAAGTATAACAATTTATCCTCGTGTTTCTCCCGATGGTAAGAAAATTATCTACACCACCTACAAATATGGCAACCCGGACCTTTATATAATGAATATTGATGGTTCACAACCACAACCTTTATCAACAAAACAGGGGTTGAACATTACTGCCAACTGGTCTTTTGATGGACAAAAAATTATTATTACAATGACACGAGCACAACATTCGCCAAACCTATTTTTGTTAGATTTGTCCTCACAGATAATGAAACGAATTACAAAAGGTACGTGGGCGGATATTTCAGGATATTTTTCTCCAAACAACCGTGAGATAGTTTTTGTTTCAGACCGTGCAGGAGTTCCACAAATGTATATTTCTGACATTGACGGTATAAATGTTCGCAGATTACCTACTTCAGGATATACAGATTCTCCCGTATGGTCACCAGATGGAAAACATATCGCTTTCTGTATGAAGACAGAAAAAAAATTGTTTGATATATATATTTATAATATCCCTAAAAACGAATATTACAGACTCACCCAAGATAGTGGTAGTAATGAAAATCCGTACTTTTCACCTGATGGACGGTACATTGTCTTTTCATCGAACAGGTTCGGAAAATATGAGTTGTTTACAATGTTTATTGACGGGTCTAACCAAAGACGCATAACAGCTTTGAAAGGAAATTCTTTCACTCCTTGCTGGACACCAAGAAGAATTTGATATTCGTTAAAATTTTACCTTCTTTTTCTTGACTTGAATTTATTTTTTTTATATTTTTATATTAATTTTTTGGAGATCAAAGTTCTAATTAAAAAAGAGGTTTTTAGTGTATGAAAAAAGAAATTTTTAAACTCGGGATAATAATATTAGTTCTTACAATAGGTATAGTTTTAATTTCTGGCAATCCTGTAATAAAAGTTTTTACTCCGCAACAAAACGGCTCTTATAAAGCAATTAAACTTGCTAGTAGAACCGAACAAGTTAGTGACGTTTACACATTTCAAGAAGTTTGTGTACAAGTTGTAGAGAAAGTCCGTCCTGCAGTAGTAAGTATTTCCACTGTTTATTCATATGAAGTTCCAGGAATAGAATTTTATTTTGGTGACCCGTTTGAAGAGTTTTTTGAAGAATTTTTTGGTATACCGAAATTTAAGAAACGTCGTTCTGTACCTAAACGACAGTATAAAGCAGAAGGTGGAGGTAGTGGAGTGATAATTTCAGAAGATGGTTATATTCTAACAAATGAACATGTAATAAAAGGTGCAGATGAAATAAAAGTTTTGGTGAACATCAACGGAGAAAATAAAGAGTTCCGTGGTAAAGTTGTAGGTCGTGACCCTCGGACTGACCTCGCCGTGATAAAAATTAATGCAAAAAATTTGGTATATGCAAAACTTGGCGATTCTGACAAAATTCGTGTTGGTGAGTGGGTTTTTGCAATAGGTTCACCATTCGGGTTAGAACAAACAGTAACCCAGGGTATAATTTCTGCAATAAGACAGCGGATAGTTGTTGAAGGCCGAGAATATAGGGATTTTATCCAAACAGACGCTGCTATAAACCGTGGCAATTCTGGTGGTCCGTTATGTAATTTACGTGGTGAAGTAATAGGGATAAATACAGCAATATATGCGCCAACAGGCGTTTTTTCAGGGATAGGGTTTGCTATTCCGATAAACCGTGCTAAAGAAATTTTGTCCGAGTTAATTCAAAAAGGTAAAGTTACCCGTGGTTGGTTAGGAGTAGAAATTCGTCCTGTGGATGATGTAATAGCGAAACAGTTCGGGTTAAAAGAAAAACAAGGTGTGCTTGTGAACAATGTGATAAAAAACACTCCTGCAGAAAAAAGTGGTTTACGGCGAGGAGATATTATTCTTGAAGTTCGCACTGCTAAAAAAAATGTAAAAATTAACTCGCCACAAGAGTTACAGGATATAATTTCTTCCTGTTCTCCTAAAGAAAAAATAGAACTGAAAATTTTTAGAGATAGACAGGAAAAGATAGTTAACGTAATATTAGCTGAGATGCCTGAAGATTTAACTAAATTAAAACCTTCTTTATCTTCAGAATCACAAGAATCAGAATCTGAAGAAAAGAAATTTACATGGTTAGGTCACGAGTTTGTTAATTTAACTGATTATTATCGTAGAAAACTAAATATTGACGAAGATATTTCAGGTGTTGTAGTTTCTCAGATTAATTATAGGGCAAAAGATTATGAAGATGTTGGACTGAGAGAATACGATGTTGTAGTTTCTATAAACCAGAAAAATGTTACTAATATATCTCAACTTAAGAAAGTTCTTGACAGTGTAGATTTAAAGTATGGTGTAGTTTTTGATATTATAAGGGATGGTAGACCTATGTTTGTTTCGTTTAGCAGATAGTTGTGTAATTATGCCTGTAAAAACGATGATATGTCTATGCCTAAAGTCTTAATAGTAGACGACGATTTAGAACTGCAAGATTTGTTAAAGTTTACTTTTGAAAAACATAAGTATGAAGTTTACCAAGCGTTTGACGGTGAAGAAGCAATAAAGAAAGTTACTGAGATATTACCAGAAATTGTTATACTTGATATTATTATGCCTAAAAAAAACGGATTTGAAGTTATTGAAGAACTGAGGACACAACCTTCAACTTGTCTTATTCCG
Organism: uncultured Endomicrobiia bacterium; assembly: GCA_938074745.1. Classification (GTDB taxonomy): domain Bacteria; phylum Elusimicrobiota; class Endomicrobiia; order DTEH01; family DTEH01; genus CALJEJ01. The sequence goes on along the minus strand of CALJEJ010000025.1, from coordinate 27,943 downwards.
GTGATAATGCTTACTTCGTTGTCACAAACTAAAGACAAACTTACTGGGTTAAAACTTGGTGCAGACGAGTATCTTGTGAAACCTGTTGACCCGTACGAACTTCTTACACGTGCGGAAAATTTGGTCTATCGGTATTATGAAAACATAGGTTCTTCTATAACAAAATTACCCGGAAATAACCATCTTGAATTTGATATAAAAACGAAACTGGATACTAACCAACAATTTTGTATAATTTATCTTAACTTAAGCAATTTTGCTGCGTATAACTATAAATATGGGTATTCTTCAGGCGACAATGTGTTAAAACTTTTCACTGGAATGTTAAGATCTATAGTAACAAATTATGGTAATCCTACTGATACTATTTATAATATTTATGCTGACCATTTTGTTGTGTTGTCTACTGAAGACAAAGCAGAAGATATAGGAAAGAGTATAATGACATTGTTTAATGAACAGATAAAAAAGTTTTACGATGAAGAAACAATCGTTAAAGGTAGTTTTGAATATAAAACAAAAACAGGAGAAACTGCTACGTCTACTTTAATGAAAGTATTAATAGGTATAACAGACGTTACCCCTGGGAAGTTCCGTCATTATGCAGAAGTGTTGGATTATGTGAAAGAATTATGTAAAATAGCCAAACAACAAAGTGAACAGACGAACAACAATGCATTAGTTATAGGTTAAACCTTGGGCGCGTAGCTCAGCAGGCAGAGCGGCGGACTCATAATCCGTTGGTCGGGGGTTCGAATCCCTCCGCGCCCAAAAATTTTTAATTACTTAATATTCATAGAAACTGTTGCTCTCCTGTATTAAAAAATGTCTAAGTCTCTTCAGTATTTTTTGAGTAGTCATTTCTAAATTATGAAAGTTATAATAGTCCTTCCAGCGTATAACGCAGAAAAAACTATCAAGGATACAGTTTTATCAATACCAAAAAATTGTTATGATAAATTGATTTTATGTGACGACGGGTCTACTGACAAAACAGTAGATGAAGCAAAAAAGTTAGGTATAGAAGTTCTTCAACATACAAAAAATTTAGGTTATGGTGCAAACCAAAAAACTTTGTATGCGAAAGCGTTAGAATACCAAGCTGATATTGTTATTATGTTACATCCAGATTATCAATATGATCCGAGGATAATACCGTATATGATAGGTTTTATAAAAGAAAATATTTGTGACGTTGTATTGGGAAACAGAATAAGAACAAGAAAAGAAGCGTTGTTTAATGGTATGCCATTATGGAAATATTTGTTAAACCGTATTTCCAGTATGTTTGAGAACATAATTTTTGGCCAGAACCTTGCCGAATGGCATTCAGGTCTTCGTGCATACTCAAGAAAAGTTTTAGAAACAATCCCGTGGGAAAATAATTCTAACGATTTTGTTTTTGACCAACAGATGTTGATACAATGTGTATTTTATGGTTTTAGAATAGGTGATGTACCTGTAGTGTCTAAGTATTTCAAATATTCTTCTAGTATAAACTTTTATCAGAGCATTAAATACGGGATAGGTACATTCGTTACTATAATAAAATATTTTTTAACAAAGGCAGGAATTATAAAATCTAAATTGTTTTTCAAACAATGAAATCACATTATATAACTATAAAGTTGATGTATGTAATTACTTCACTAGACTATGGGGGAACACAAAAACAACTTTTTTATTTGTTGAAAAGTATAACTCAACTAAAACTTAACAATTTCAAAATTTTACCTGTAGTGGTTTCATTGAAGAAGTTTGGTAGAATGAAACATAAATTTTTGTCTGCAGGTATTCCAGTTTATAGTTTAGGCATGCCACAAAAAATTTATCCAGCCACAGTTTTGTGTATACCTTTATACTTTTTAATTTTTGCATGTTATATATTTTGGTTTAGGCCACAGATTATACATAGTTTTTTATTTCAAGCAAACTTTTTATCTCGGATGATAAAATTTTTCTTTCCATTTTATAATTGTAAAATTTTTAGTTCAGAACGTGTAACAGAACAACAAAAAAAGTGGCATTTAATATTATCTCGGTACACAAATTTTTTAGTAGATAAAATAATTGTGAATTCAAATGAATTAAAAATGTTTGTTATCAATACACAACAAGTTGACCCTAAAAAAATTATAGTTATAAAAAATATGATATTTCCACAAGAGATGAATATATTAAAATCAAAATCAGAGATACGGCAAGAGTTAGGTATTGACGAGAATGTTTTTTTAATTCTTTCTGTAGGGAGATTACATAAACAAAAAGGGTATGATTTATTATTAGAAGTTGTTCACAGATTAGTTAAACAAAAAGTTGTAGAAAAGAAAATTTTGTTTGTTGTTGTAGGCGATGGCGAAGAATATACAAATTTATTAAATACAGTGAGTTTATATAAACTAAACCAATATGTTAGATTTATTGGTTATCGTGAAAATGTATATGATTACATAAACAGTTGCGATTTGTTTTTATTAACTTCTTACTGGGAAGGTTCTCCTAACGTGGTTCTTGAAGCGTTGTGGTTTAATAAGCCAGTAATAGTTACAGAAGTAGCCGGAGTAAAGGAAATTTTAAATAGTAAAAAAGGGTGTTATATAGTAGCATTATCACAAGATAGAAACCAAACAGTAGCACATCTTGTAGAAAAAATAAAAGATATTTATATAAAGAAAGAACAATTGAAAAATTTACAGTTTGATATATCTGAACATTTGCCTGAAAAAATTATTCCGGTAATATTATCAGAATACCTGTCTTGTTTAGGGGTAAAAAATTTGAATTTCATCTATTGAAAAAAATTTTTTAGTTTTATACAATAACAAAAATTTTTGTTTTTTTAAAAAAATAGGTTATAAAATATAGTTTTTTTTTAACTTTTCTATATAATCCAGCAGTAAATTAACGGTATGTTGGTGGATATTAGTTTAATGATACTCTTTAGTGTGCTACAATAGTCTTGATTTTGTGAATCTACACTTATTTACACAAATTAACAAAAGGAGGGTAGAACAAATGAAAGTTAAAGTGGATAAAGATTTGTGTACAGCTTGTGGTCTATGTGCAGATACTTGTCCTGAAGTGTTTGAAATTAAGGAAGATTTTGCTGTGGTAAAAGTAGATATTGTCCCTACAGATTTAGAAGATAAAGTTAAAGAAGCAGCACAAAATTGTCCTACGGAAGCGATAAAAATAGAAGAATAAAAAACGTAAGTTTATTATACGAAAAATAGGAGTTGGTTATGAAAGAAATTATAATTTTTGCCCGTGCAGGACAAGGTGCTATTACTACTGCACAGATATTAGGTTCAGCAATAGTAAAATCAGGCAAATATGCATACGCGTTTCCACATTTTGGTGCAGCACGTATGGGTGCGCCTATGAACGCTTTCTTACGTTACGACGATAAACCAATACGGTTAAGAAACCAAATAAAAATTGCCGACTATTCTATTATAGTAGACGAAACCTTGTTTAGTTTTAAAAATCCTGCTGAAACATTAAAACCGCAAGGGATAGCAATAATAAATTCTTTACGAAATTTTCCTTTAACTGACACAAAACAAATCATTTCTGTACCTGCTAATGATATTTCAGTAGAGATTACTGGTCGGCCGTTCGCTAATACTGTGTTGTTAGGTGCGTTTTGTGCAGTTACAGGTATTGTTCCAATAGAAATTTTGTATGAATCAATAAAAGAACGATTTAAAGGGAAAGCAGCGGAATTGAATATAAAATTATCCGAAGCAGGGTATAAATTTATTAAAAAACAATAAGGAGAAAACTTATGTTTGCTAAGTTAATAATAAAACCAGCAACTTCGTTGGATAACAAAACAGGTTCGTGGCGTAGTGGAAAAAAACCTAAGTTTTTGCATAACAAATGTACTGGATGTAGAATGTGTTATTTATTATGTCCTGAAGGATGTATTTCTGGAAGTAAGAAATTTTATGATGTAGACCTTGATTATTGTAAAGGTTGTGGCATTTGTAGTGTAGTCTGTCCAGTAGAAGATATTGTAATGGAAAAAGAATAATCAGGTTTATGGAGGATAGAATATATGAAACAATTTTTAGAAGGTGCAGTTGCAATTGCAAGAACAGTAGCGTTATGTCGGCCAGGAGTAATTTCTGCTTACCCGATTACTCCACAAACACATATTGTAGAAGAACTTTCTTCATTAATTGCTAATGGTGAACTTAACGCAGAATTTGTTAATGTAGAATCTGAACATTCAGCAGCAAGTTGTGTTCTTGGCGCTGTAGCTACAGGTGTAAGAGCATATTCTTCAACTTCTTCACAAGGATTATTGTTAATGGCAGAAGTATTATTTAACATAGCAGGTATGAGACTACCTGTAGTGATGTGTTGTGTCAACAGGGCAGTTTCTGCTCCATTAAATATTTGGAATGACCAACAGGATATTATGACAGTTCGTGACGCTGGGATAATCCTTTTATTTGCAGAAACAATTCAAGAAGCATGTGATTTACATATCCAAGCGTTCAAAATTGCAGAACATAAAGAAGTTATGTTGCCTGTGATAGTTAATATAGATGGATATATTTTAAGTCACGGATATGAACCTGTAGAGTTGCCTTTACAAGAAACCGTGGATAAATTTTTACCCCCTTACAATCCTGCATATAAACTTGACGTTGATAATCCAGTTACTTTAGGACCTTTGTCAGGTCCTGAATATTATCTTGAGACACGGTATGCTATTCAGCAAACAATGAATAATGAAGTTATAAAAATAATTTCTCAAGTTGCTAAAGAGTTCACAGACCTGTTTGGCAGGGAATCTTACGGGTTAGTAGAATCGTATAAACTTGACGATGCAGAAACAGTGTTTGTTGCTATGGGTTCTATTTGTGGGGTTATTAAAGAAGTAGTGGACGAGTTAAGAGATAAAGGCGAAAAAGTTGGTGTGGTAAGAATAATTTCTTACCGTCCTTTCCCTAACGAAACTTTAGTCAAACTGGTAGCTTCTACGAAAAAAATTATTGTGATAGAGAAAGCGATTTCATTAGGTAGTAATGGTCCGTTGTTTACCGAGATATCTTCTTTGTTGTATACTACCCACAACAACAAAAACAAACCTTTAATAAGTGGTTATATTTGTGGTCTTGGTGGACGCGATGTTACTAAAGAAGAAATTGTTTCTATTTATGAAGAAAGTAAAACACAATCGCCAACTGCAAAATTTATTAATGTAAAACAAGAAAATTTAGGTAGTGTTATATAAACTCACACAGATAATGGAGGAATAAATATGGTTGATGAAAAAATTTTATTTACTGCAGGACATACAGCATGTGCAGGTTGTGGCCAATCACTTGCCGCAAGGTTAGTAATAGACGCTTCAGGGAGAAACACAATTGTGGTGACCAACACAGGTTGTTTAGAAGTATTTTCTACTGGATATCCATATAGTTCGTGGAAAGTTCCGTTTATCCACTCATTGTTTGAAAACGCAGCAGCTGTTGCTTCAGGGATAGAATCAGCATTAAAATATTTAAGGAAAAAAGATTCTGTAAATGTTATAGCACAAGCAGGTGATGGCGGGTTTGCAGATATAGGGTTTCAAGCGTTTTCTGGTTTATGGGAACGAGGACACGATGTGCTTACTATATGTTATGATAATGAAGCATATATGAATACTGGAGTGCAACGTAGTGGACTTACTCCTTTAGGTAGTGAGACAACAACTTCTCCATCTGGAACAAGAAGTTATGGTAACATTACACACAAAAAAAATATTGTAGATATAGCGTTGGCACATAATTGTGTTTATGTAGCAACAGCGTCAATTCATTTACCGATAGATTTACAAAACAAAGTTAAAAAAGCGAATAAACTTAAAGGAGCAAAGTTTTTACATATCTTTGCTCCGTGTCCGTTAGGATGGCGTTATGACCCTTCGTTGTCAATAGAAGTAGCGAAAATGGCAGTTGAGACAGGTTTTTGGCCTATAGTAGAATACGAGAACGGTGTATTAATTAATGTAAGAAAAATAAAAGAATTAAAACCAATAGAAGAATATTTAAAATTACAAGGACGGTTCCAACATTTATTCTCTTCAGAAACAGGGAAACAGGTTATAGAACAACTTAAACAAATAGTTGAAAACAATATTAAAAAATATAATTTAATAGAAACATAAGAAAAATAGTTGAACGACAAAAATGAAATTTTACGGTGGTGTCCATCCTAAAGAGAACAAAATTACACGAAATTATCGTATAGAACCTATTCCAGTTCCACCGCTAGTGGTGTTACATTTATCCCAGCATACAGGGAAAATTTCAAGACCTATAGTAAAAGTTGGCGATACAGTTCTTAAAGGACAAAAAATTAGCGAACCTGACGGGTTAATTTCTGCTGCTGTACATTCTTCTATTTCAGGCCGAGTTAAGGAAATAAAAGATTTTGTTCATCCTGTTACAGGAACAAAACTTCCTTCGGTAATAATAGAATCTGACAAATTAAACAGAAGTATTCATTGCAACACAAAATATAAAGAATATTTTAGGTTTGACCGTTCAGAACTGGTAAGTTTTATTCGTGAGAACGGTATTGTAGGTTTAGGAGGAGCGATGTTTCCCACAGCAGTAAAACTTTCTCCACCTAAAGATAAAATAATAGATTATGTTATAGCGAACGGTTGTGAATGTGAACCTTATTTAACCTGTGACGAAAGGTTAATGCAAGAATATCCTGCTGAAATTGTCAGCGGGTTAAAAATTGTAATGTATATTCTTGATGCAATAAAAGGTATTGTTGTAGTAGAAGATAACAAACCTGAAGCGTATAATAAACTTAAAGAAGTGGTTTCCCGTGTACCAAATGTGGAAATAATAAAAGTAAAAACCAAATATCCCCAAGGAGCAGAAAAACAGTTAATTAAAACAGTGTTGAACCGTGAAGTCCCTTCAGGCGGGTTACCAATGGATGTTGGTGTTGTGGTTCATAACGTGGGTACATTGTATGCTATACATAACGCAATTGTTAAAGGAATACCGTTGTATGAACGAGTAGTTACTATTTCTGGAGATATTACACGGTCTGGAAATTTTTTAGTCCCTATAGGAACATTGATAAGCGATATTGTGAAAATGTTAAATATTGACATTTCAGCAATAGATAAAGTAATTTTGGGTGGACCTATGATGGGTGTTGCTGTAAATTCTTTAGATATTCCTGTAATAAAAGGTACTACAGGGATTTTGTTTATAAAAAGTAATTCTAAAGTAGATGATGGAAAGTATTATCCTTGTATCCGTTGTGGTAAATGTGTAAGATGTTGTCCTATGAAACTTATGCCAAACTTTTTAAGTTTATATATTGAACACAAACTTTGGGATAAAGTAAAAATGTTTTCTTTATATGATTGTATAGAATGTGGTGTATGTTCATATATTTGTGTTTCTAAACGTCCAATCACTGCACAAATAAAATATGCTAAAACAAAATTAAGAAGTTAAAAATTTATGCAACAACAAAAGTTTGTAATTTCACCTGCACCACATATTAAAGCAAACCATTCTGTTAGAACAATGATGTTAGATACAATAATAGCATTACTTCCTGCAGGTATTGGTTCTGTGATATTTTTTGGTTGGTATGCTGCAGGGATAATATTAGTTTCAGTTGTTGTTGCGATGTTATCAGAATTGGTAACAAATTTGTTACGTAAACAACATCTTTCTATTACTGACTTAAGTTGTGTTATTACAGGGATACTATTTGCCTATACATTACCTCCGAGAATACCTTTATGGATTGTAGTGATAGGTTCGTTTGTAGCGATAGTGTTTGGCAAACAAGTTTTTGGCGGTATAGGGTTTAACCCGTTTAACCCAGCACTTGTAGGTAGAGCGTTTGTTCATATAGCATTCCCTCAACAGATGGGAAATTTTGTTGTCCTACCACAGTTTCCTGATAGTATCACTACTGCTACACCGTTGACTATATTAAAACATTTCCCAGAACAAATTGCTAAAATTCCCGAGATAACAACTTTGTTAATAGGCAATTATCCGTCATCGTTAGGTGAAACTTCTGTAATATTGTTAACTTTAGGTTTTATCTACCTTGTTATAAAGAAACATGTTTTTGCGTTAATGTCCATAGCATATCTTCTAACAATAAGTATAATTACTTTTATTATAGCAAAAGAAAATATAGCAATATATTTGTTTTCAGGAGGAATATTTTTAGCTGCAATGTTTATGATAACCGATCCTGTTACTACACCTGTCTCGTCAAAAGGAAAAGTAATTTTTGCAATAGGTTGTGGTATATTAACATGTTTGATACGATTTTATGGCAGTTATCCTGAAGGTGCTTGTTTTTCAATTTTGTTAATGAATTTATTGACACCTTTAATTGATAATTATACTATAGTAAAAAAATTTGGTATGGCGAAAAAATGAAGATAAACAAATTGGTAATAATATTAGCAGTGGTATGTTGTATTTCTGGGATAAGTTTATCATTTATATATACTACTACAAAACCCAGAATATTAAAAAACAAACAAGAACGAGAATTAAAAATTAAACAGGAAATTATGAACGCTAAAAATTTTTTACCTGTAAAAGAAATAACTGCATTTTCAGAGGTTTATCGCGGGGATAACGAAAAAGATGAGTTTATGGGTTTATTAATAAAAGAGAAATGTCGTGGTTATGGTGGTGATATTGAATATCTTGTTGGTTTGACTGCTGAAATAGAACCACGAATAATAAACATAAAAATTCTTTCCCATAGGGAAACTCCCGGTCTTGGAGCAAAAGTTTCTTCAGAAAAATTTTTGTCCCAGTTTAAAGGAAAACCTGCAGAAAAAATATTTTTAAAAAAAGACTTATCTTCTGGCGAAATTGACGGTATTACAGGTGCAACGATAACTTCACGAGCAATAACAAGTTCTATAAGAGCAGTATTGACAAATCAACAAATTAAAGAGTATATAAAAGAAAAGACCAGTCCACCTATAATACCTCTACGAACAAAAAAAAGTGTAGTTCAAACTTTAATTGAGACAAACGAAATTTCAGTTTCTACTGTAACGGTACATTAAATTTATGAAAAAAATAATACAAATTTTTTTAAATGGGATACTTAAAGAAAATCCTGTATTAATAATGGCGATAGGGTTGTGTCCAGTATTAGCTTGTTCTACTACTGCAACTGATGCAGTTGGTATGAGTATAGCAGCAACATTTGTTCTTGTATGTTCAAATTTTATTGTTTCAATGATAAGAAAAATAATACCGACTCAAATAAGGATCCCTGTGTTTATAGTAATTATTGCCACATTTACTACTATAGTAGATTACGTAATGCAAGCATACGCACCAAGACTTTCTGATAACCTTGGCGTGTTTGTTCCATTAATAGTAGTAAACTGCATAATTTTAGCCCGAGCAGAAGCGTTCGCTTATAAAAACTCTGTTGTTCATTCAATTGTTGACGGCTTAGGTATGGGTTTTGGATTTTTTGTTGCTATAGTTAGTTTAGGGATAATCCGAGAATTTTTAGGTTCAGGTACAATTTTTAATTCAAAACCTATATTATCTAACCCTGCTGTAATAATGATTTTACCTCCCGGAGCATTTTTAGTAATAGGATGTTTGGTAACTTTAGTAAAATATATTGAAAACAAGGTTAAAAAAGATAAAAAGAAAATTGTTAGTAATCTACCTTCAGAATGTGAAGGTTGTACAATGAAATTAATTTGTATTGGACAACTACAAGCAAATATTAAAAAATCTGGTTAAACTCTACTAAAAATGAATTCTAATACTCCATTAATTGCAATTCTTGTTTCGTCAATTTTTGTTAACAACATAATTTTGATGCGGTTTATTGGTCTGTGCTCATTTTTTGGTGTATCAAACCGACTTTCGTCTGCGTTAGGTATGTCTTTAGCAGTAACTTTTGTAATGTCTTTAGCTACAACAATTTCATGGTTAATTTACAATTTTGTTTTGATACCGTTAAACCTTGTGTTTTTAAAAATTATAGTTTTTATTTTAGTAATTTCTTCGTTAGTACAACTTGTAGAACTGTTTATGAAAAAAAATTTGCCTATGTTGTTCAAAGCGTTAGGGATTTATTTGCCTCTTATTACGACCAATTGTGCAATACTCGGAGTTACGTTTCTTGTTGTAGATTACAAATTTAATTTTCTACAATCAATTGTTTTTGCTGTAGGGACTGCTACAGGATATTCTTTAGCAATAATTTTGTTTTCTTCAATTAGAGAACGGTTAGAAATTGCACCGTTGCCTAACGCTGTAAAAGGTTACGGGATTGTGTTTATCACAGCAGCTATAATGTCTTTATCATTTATGGGGCTAATAGGTTTGTTCGGGTTTTAATTATACGACACCTTTATTTTGGATGGGGGTGAAAAAATGGAATTAGTTGGTATTGGTTTAGGAGTAATGAGTATAATATTTGCAGTTTTTTTAAGCATAAGGACTGACAGGTTGCTTAAAAGCGAAGATAAATTAGCAAAACAAATGATTGCTGAGGGTAATAGAATAACTCAACAGATGATTGATGAAGGAAACAAAAGGGTACAAGAGATGTTTGAAAGGACTCAACAGATGATAGATGAGGGTAACAAAAGGACACAGCAGATGCTTGAAAAGACACAGCAGATGATTGACGAAGGTAACAAAAGAGTACAGCAAATGCTTGAGAAGACACAACAGCTGATAGATGAAGGAAATAAAAGGCTCCAAGTGATGCTTGAGAAGACACAACAGATGATTGATAAGGTACAACAGATGATTGAAGAAGGAAGAAGAGAAACAAGAGCGTTGCTTGAAAAGATGGATGAAAGAACATTAAAAATTGCCGAAATGATTGAACGAATGGATAGGCGTTGGGCTGAAGAAAAGAATGTTTATATGGTAAAAGAAAAATAATAAACAAATAAAAATTGACCAATTACCAACTTTGACTTCAAACACTTATAAACAAAAGTTTGGTTTATTATTTAGTCGTATGCAAACACAAATTATTATTTATTCCACACTACTAATGGCAATAACGAGCATTTTGATAGGTTTAGGTTTAGGTTTTGCAGCAAAAAAATTTGAGGTACATTCCGACCCTAAAAAAAATGAAATATTAGATTCGTTACCCAAAGCAAACTGTGGCGCTTGTGGATATGTAGGTTGTGAACAATATGCAGAGGCTATACTTTTACAAAATGTAGACATAACCTTATGTCGTCCTGGCGGTGAAGAAACTGCAAAAAAAATTGCTTCAATAGTCGGTAAAGAAATTTCACAAATAGAACGATTAGTTGCCCAAGTTATGTGTAATGGTGGAACAAATTGTAAGGACGATTTTGTATATAAAGGTGAACAAAAATGTTCGTATGCAACAAATTTTTTCCAAGGACAAAAAATGTGTAAATATGCATGTTTAGGTTTTGGCGATTGTGTAGAAGTTTGTCCTTTTGATGCTATTTTTATTAATAAAAATGGTGTTGCAGAAGTTGATATCTTAAAATGTACAGGTTGTGGACTTTGTGTATCCGAATGTCCTAAAAAAATTATAAAGTTGGTCCCCTGCAAATTTCAAGTCCATATAAGATGTGCTTCAAAAGATAAAGGTGTAGTTGTAAAACAAATGTGTTCCACAGGATGTATAGGTTGTGGGATTTGTGTAAAGTCGTGCCCTAAGAACGATATTTATCTGGATAACAATCTTGCAATTATGAAATATGAAAAGTGTGATAATTGCCAAATTTGTGTAACTAAATGTCCTACTAAAACTATTGTTATAGAAAAAACAACTATTTCGACAAAAGTTTTATAAAAAAACAATAGGTAATTTTATCTTTTTTAAATTTCACAAATTGATAACTAAAAGGGAGGGTTATAAAGTATGGTAAATGTAAGTATAAAAACATTATTAGAATCTGGGGTCCATTTTGGTCATCAGACACGAAAATGGAACCCTAAAATGAAAAAATATATTTTTGCTGCAAAGAATAAAATTCATATACTTGACTTACAAAAAACTATTCGCGAGTTAAGACGTGTATATAGATTTGTTCGTGACAGTATAGCAGAAGGGAAAACAATTCTTTTTGTTGGTACAAAACCACAGGCACAACAAATTATAAAATCAGAAGCACAACGATGTGGCGCATTTTATGTAAACAACAGATGGCTTGGTGGTACTTTGACCAATTTTGAGACTATAAAAAAATCTATTCAAAAACTTAACCAGTTAGAAAAAATGAAAAACGAAGGTATATTTGAACAATTATCAAAGAAAGAAGCTACAATGAAAATGAAACAATTAAACAAACTTGCCACAACATTAGAAGGAATACGAAATATGGAAAGTCTACCAGGTATAATTTTTATTGTGGATACAGTGAAAGAAGAAATTGCAGTTAAAGAAGCAAGAAAAATGAAAATTCCTATTGTTGCAATATGTGATACTGATGCTGATCCTGATGTTGTGGATTATCCTATTCCTGCTAACGATGACGCTATCCGTTCAATAAAACTTATTTGTTCAATAATTGCTGACGCAGTTATTGAAGGTAAACAGTTGTATTCAGAAAAGCCAATTGCACAAAAAGTTACTGACCAAGAAATTCCTATCTCTGAAGGAGAATTGTTGGAAGATATAGACCAGCCAATAAATTTAAGTTCTACCGAAGAAGATAATTAATTTTTTTAGAAAGGAGTAAAATACAAAAATGGATTCTAAACAACAAATTACTAATTTAATTCAAAAATTACGTAATATCTCAGGTGCCGGTATTCTTGATTGTAAAAAAGCATTAGAAGAAAGTAATTTTGATATTGATAAGGCATTAATACTCTTAAGAGAACGTGGAATTACAAAAGCTTTAAGCAAATCTGAACGGGTAGCAAATAATGGTATTATAGCGGCATATATTCATGCTGGAGATAAAATTGGAGTGTTGTTGGAAATAAATTGTGAAACAGACTTTGTAGCTCGTACAGATGAATTCAAGAAATTAGCAAAAGAAATTTGTTTACAGATTGCTGCTTGTAACCCCAAGTGGATTAAAAAAGAAGATGTGCCACAAAGTGTTTTAGAACAAGAGAAAGAAATTTATAAAAAACAACTTCTACAAGATGAAAAAAACAAATCAAAACCTCATTCAGTAATAGAAAAAATTGTTGAAGGTAGAATTGAAAAATTTTATGAAGAAACTTGTCTATTAGAACAACCATATATTCGAGATACCCAAGGAAAACAAAAAGTTAAAGATTTAATTTTAGAAGCTATATCTAAATTGGGCGAAAATATATCTATCAAGAGATTTACAAGATATGTACTTGGTGAAGAATAAATTTTTTAATTAAAACTAAATTATGTATCACAGAGTAATATTAAAACTTTCAGGAGAAAGTTTAGGTAAAAAAAGTTCTAAAACTGGTATTGACAAAGTTTCATTGTATAATGTGGCAAAGGAAATAAAGACAACATTAGATGTTATTAAAGTTCAGCTTGGAATAGTAATAGGTGCTGGGAACATTTTACGTGGTAAAGATGTTGATTTTATAGAACGCACAACTGCAGATTATATGGGTATGCTTGCTACAGTAATAAATGCTTTAGCATTACAATCAGCCTTAGAAGATGTTGGGTTAGTTACCCGTGTTATGACAGCAATTGAAATGCCTAAAATAGCAGAACCGTACATTCGTCGTAGAGCTATACGACATTTAGAAAAAGGTAGAATTGTAATTTTTGCTGGTGGGACCGGTAATCCATATTTTACTACAGATACAACAGCAGCGTTACGGGCTGTAGAGTTGAAAGCAGAAGTTTTATTAAAAGCTACTCAAGTTGATGGTGTTTATACTGATGATCCATTAAAGAATGTCCATGCTAAAAAATATAAGACATTAACTTTTATAGAAGCCATAAATAAAAAATTAAAAATTATGGATACAACAGCATTTACTTTATGTATGGATAACAATTTGCCTGTGATAGTGTTTAATTTGTATAAGAAAGGCAATTTATTAAAAGTATTAAAAGGTTCTTCAGATGTAGGAACCATTATAAAATAAAAGATACTTTTAATGGAACAAATTTTATTGTTAAGTATAACTATCGTTACAAATATCTTAATTTCCTATTTTCTTCCGATAGTCTCCTCCAAATTGTGGTTTTTAATCTGCAATGTTTTTTGGATAAGTTTAATTTTGGTTTTATACATTTTTCTTTCTCGAAAAGATATAATTTTTATTCCTAAAAAAACTATAAAAATATTGTTTATGCTAATATTTTTTTGGTCGGTAGCGAATTTTGTACTTGCTATGTTAGGATATACTACAGCGAGAATGTTCCTAATTAGACATCCAACAAATTTTATAAATGAAAAAGAAATGAGTGTTTTACAAGAAAATAAAACTGTTCTGATAGGAAAAATAATTGGTTATTCTCATACTACAGATAAACAAAATTTTGTTTTTAATGCAAGAGTAGTGTTAAAAGATGAAAATGATAAATTTATTGTTTACGAAACTTTTTCAGATAGTACTGGTGAGTTTAAAATAGATTTATTTATTCCTAACCAAGAGGCAGTTTATAATTTATATATTAACCATCCTGATTACAATCCATATTTTACACAAGTACGACTAAATTCAAGAATAACTAAAGAACTTGAAATTTTATTAATACAAAAACGGAGGGTTATATAATATGGCACTAACGGGATTAGAAATATATAAATTACTTCCAAAAACAAACTGTAAAAAATGTGGATTTCCAACATGTTTGGCATTTGCAATGGCATTAGCAGCAAAAAAAGTTGCGTTAGAAAAATGTCCTGATGTTAGCGAAGAAACAAAACGTATCTTGCAGGAAGCCTCAGAACCGCCTATAAGAACTGTTACAATTGCTGAAAAATACAAGGTTGGTGGTGAGACAGTGTTGTTCCGCCATGAGAAAACATTTTATAACCCTTGTATCATTGGTATGTTAATAAAAGATACATTTTCTGATACCGAAATAGATAGAAGAATAAACATATTTAACAGTTTAGTATTTGACCGTGTGGGGAAAAAGTATAATCCTGAAATGGTATTTGTCAAAATTGAGGATAGCAGTTCTCAAGAAAATATAGAAAAAATAAAAAATGTTATTACAAAATTTCAAGGAAAAGAAACAATATTAGCTTTAGGAACAGAAAATCCTGATGTTATCCCTGAAATAATGAAAATAAGGAAGATAGATTTAATAGGATTTGGCAGAAAAAATAATATAGAAAAATTTGTTAATATTGCAAAAGAATACAATGTTCCGTTAATTGTTAGTGGAGAAAATTTAGACGATATTGTATCTATAGTGAACACTGTGGTCCAGTCAGGATATAGAGAAATATTGTTAGATATTCCTGTTAGAAACAATATTCAGGTTTTAGAATATTTAACACAAATACGTAAACTTGCTTTGAAAAAAAATTTTCGTCCTTTTGGATATCCTACTTTTTTATTAATAGATTCAGAAGATATTAATGAAACACTTGTGATTGCAACTACAGGTGTTTTAAAATATGCAAGTGTGTTGGTGTTGAACAACACATCTGCTGAAGTTTATTTATCATTGATAACTCTGAGGTTAAACATTTATACTGACCCACAAAAACCTGTTATTGTAGAACCTAAACTTTACAAAGTTGGTGGTGAACCAACCCCAGATTCGCCATTGTTGGTGACTACAAATTTTTCTTTAACATATTATTCAGTAGAACCAGAAATAATAAATTCAAAAATACCTTCTTGGTTATTAATAGTAGATACTGATGGTTTATCAGTACTTACTGCTTGGGCTGCGGAAAAGTTTACTGCAGAAAAAGTTGTTGATGCAATAAAAAAACATAATGTTGAACAATTAATAACACATAAAACATTAATTATTCCTGGTTATGTTGCTGTTATGAGTGGTAAATTAAACGATTTGTTATCAGACTGGAAGATTATTGTTGGACCTAAGGAAGCTTCAGGTATACCTAAATTTCTAAAAACTTTAGCAAAGTAATTTGAAGATATAACTTATAGACAAAATTTCAATTAAATACCAAAACAGTTATGCTGAAAAAAGTTAAAATAAAAGTTCTACCTGAAAAAAAAGAGTTTGAGTCGTTAACTACAGAAAATTTGTTGCATTCGTTAATTTCCAACGGGGTCAACATTTATGCGAGTTGTGGTGGTAAGGGTAATTGTGGAAAATGTAAGGTTAAAATTCTTTTAGGTAAATATTTTACTGCAGAAACTAGGTTTATTTCAGAAAATGAAAAAAAACAAAATATAGTTCTTGCCTGTCTTACAGTACCTGAGTCAGACTTAACAATAGAAGTTTTACAAGAGGCAAAATTAGAATATATAAAAACACTAGAAGACCAAACTTCTGTTTATATAGAAAATATTAATCCAGCTCACATACTTGAAAAAAACTGTTGGGGAAAATCTCCGCCATTAAAAATTATAAAACCGAAGATAGACCCTCCTTCATTAAATAATCCTACGGCAGATTTTGAACGTATAGAAAAAGAACTTGCAGAAAACGGAATAGAAAATGTTAAATTTAATAATTTTTCTTTTCTTAGAGAATTACCTGAAAAGTTACGAAATAATAATTGGGAAATAAAAATGTTGTTGTTAGAAAATATTTATAAAGATAAAATAGAACACGAATTAGTAGATGTTTTATCTATATCTGAAAATGAAGAATATTATGGATTAGCAGTTGATATTGGTACAACAACTGTTGCTGTGTCACTAATAAATCTTACTACACTTGAAACAGTTGCTACAAGGACAAGTTTAAATCAACAACGGGTTTATGGAGACGATGTTATTACAAGAATCATTTATTCTGAAAATCCACAAGGATTATATGAATTAAATCAGAAAATTGTTAATACTATCAATCAACTTATAGATGTTATTAGTGAGCAGGCAAAAGTTCCGTTAAAAGATATTTATACAATGGTTGTTGCTGGAAATACTACTATGATACATTTGTTTTATTCAATTCCACCAAAATATGTGCGTAGAGAACCATATGTTCCTGTAATTTCACAAATACCACCTATGCATGCAAAAGAAGTTGGAATTATGATAAATCCAAATGGTATCATATATTCTTTCCCTTCGGTAGCTTCTTACGTTGGAGGTGACATAGTTGCAGGAATAATTTCTTGTGGTATAGATATGAAAGAGAAAATATCTTTGTTGTTAGATTTAGGGACTAATGGAGAAATTGCTATTGGTAATAAGGACTTTATTATATGTGCTGCATGTTCTATAGGACCTGCATTTGAAGGTGTAGATATTTCCTGTGGTATTTATGCTACTGTTGGTGCAATAGAGGATGTGGAAATTAAAAACGGAGATGTAATATATAAGGTTATTGGAGATGTAAAACCTATTGGCATTTGTGGTTCAGGGTTAATAAGTATTCCGGCAGTTTTGTATTTTAACGGGATTATTGACCGTGCAGGAAAGTTTATAAAACAGAGTGATACAAAACATAATTCTAAACTTTATAATAGAGTAAGAATTAATAACGAAGGAGAATATGAGTTTGTTATAGCAGAAAAAACCGAGACAGCAAATAATAAAGATATTGTAATTACAGAAAGCGATATAAACAACATACTCAGATCAAAAGGTGCGTTGTTTCATGGAGTTTATACATTGTTAAACCATCTAAATTTAAAATTTGAAGATAATGATAAAATTTATATTTCAGGTGGCTTTGGAAGTTTTATTGACATTCATAAAGCACAAGTTTTAGGATTATTTCCTGACTTGCCTAAAGAAAAATTTGTTGTTGTAGGTAATTCTTCTTTGTTGGGTGCGAAGTTGTTTTTATATTCCCAAGATGTTCGTAAAAAAGTTGCTGCTGTGGCACAAAAAATGACATATATAGATCTTTCTAGCGACCCTATGTTTATGAACGAGTATACTTCAACATTGTTTATTCCACATACTAATCTAGGTTTGTTCCCCAATGTTAGTAAAATATTTAATTTATGAGTTTTTTATCAGGAGAGTAATTAAGAGAGAGGATAAAAAGTTATGATACATAATGATATATTTAAAAAAATGCAGTTGAAAATTTTGATTTTGGTAAGAAGTTTAACTTTTCTTGTCTCGTTAATTTTGTTATTATATCTAATTTATAATATTGGTTGGGTAATTTATTCACTTTTCATTTTAGGAAATGTAAATATTGAAACACAAGTTTTTAATTTTTTAAGTTCCATTATTCTTATTGTTGTAGGGATTGAACTTGCAGAACTTATTTTGGTCCGAGATTATACTGTATTAGTAGATGTTTTGTTGTTTGCAATTTCTCGAAAAATTCTTATTAAACCGGAATTTACACCATATAACATAATTGGATATTTGGTAATAATTATTTTTATATTGGTAAGAAGGTTTTTACATCATTCTTTAGAAAATCGGGTTGATAAAGGAAATTAGAGAACAAGTTTTTGAAATTAAAACTTAATTTTTCCAATTTAACCAAGAAATTTTTTTCATAGAAAACTAACTATTGACATATTGTATTCAAAATTTATACTTTTACATTAATTCTCTTGTTTTGACAAACTGGTTCAACGGGGGAAAATGGTGAGAATCCATTACTGCCCACGCAACGGTGATGCCTAACCTATAATATTTAGGTATAGGACGAGTCCGGTCTATCGTTGAACCTAGGAAGTACCCGCGATGGGAGGGGAAGAAAATGGCTTGCTTTATTATACCTCTTACGTATTTTCTTTCCTTTTAACAAATTCCATCCGGGGAAATAATTTAACAAATTTTTTTATTTTGTTTTAAAATGAGAAAAATATTTTCAGTAATAACTTTTTTGTTTTTTCTAAGTTCATTAGTCTCTTCAGAAATAAAAAGGATCGTTTCTTTAACACCATCTATTACAGAACAGTTGTATTTGCTTAACGAAGGTAGGAAAGTTGTTGGGATAACAAGTTTTTGTCGTAAACTTTACCCTGAACAGCAAATTGTAGGGACGTACCTTCAGCCTAATATTGAAAGGATTGTTCAGTTAGCACCTGATATTGTTTTTATTTCAAAAGAAGGAGTACAAAAAGAAATTGTAGAACAAATTGAACGGTTTAATATAAAAGTATACACGTTTGAACCTGTAAATACTTATACAGAACTTGTAGAACAGTTTCTTAAATTAGCTGAGATCTTAGCTAAAAAATCTATAGCAAAAAGTGTTGTCCTTTATTATGAGAGATACTATCAGCAGGAATATCAAGAAAAATTTCCTTACAAATTAAAAACTTTATGTGTTGTAAGTTTAGAACCGTTGATAGTAGCTTCTTCTAAAAGTTATTTAGGAGAGATAATCTCTTTTGTTGGTGTAAAAAATTGTATTGTCTCTTCAATAAAATATCCTCGTATAAGTGTTGAAGAAATGGTTAGGTGCGACCCAGATATTATTTTTGTGACAGATATGGGATATAATGAAAAATACATAAAACAATTTTTTAAGAATAAATATTCTCAGATTAGAGCAGTTAAGAATGATAATATATTCATTTTAAATAGCAACATTTTTTGTCAACCTACAATAAAAAATTTTTGGATTTCTGTTAAAGAAATTAAAAGGAAGTTAAAAATAAGTGTAAGAAAATATGAAGTAAACTTACAATCACAGTAACCTTTATGGAGATAAATTATGAAGAAGTATTACTTTTTAATTTTTTTATTAATTGCTAATTTTATATTTTCTATAATGTTAGGAAAACACTTTTTTTCAATACCCAAAATAATAAGTTTGTTGGTAAACAGAGATACAAATAATGTAGAGTATAAAATTTTAACACAGATTAGAATACCAAGAACTGTTGCGACATATATTGTAGGTGCGGGGTTAGCAGTTGCAGGGTGTGTATTACAAAGTATTTTTTTAAACCCGTTGTGTGAAAGTTATACTTTGGGAATTTCTTCTGCTGCAGCGTTAGGAGTGGTGTTAGGATTGATATTGAAATTACCAATAGGGAAATTTCTGATGTCGACGATTAGTATAATTATTGCTTTCAGTGCAATTTATCTGCTGACATTGATTTTCCATAAAACCATAGATATAGGTTTTGTTCTTACAGGGATAGTATTAAATTACTTGTTTTCTGGTTTGATAGTAATGCTAACTTTGTTTATAGAACCGTACAGGTTACATTATGTGCTTTTGTGGTTGCTTGGCGGATTTTCTGGAATAGATACAAAAGAAGTATATCTCTGTTCATTAATAATTGCTATGTGCATAGTGATAATTTTAATATATTCGGACCAACTGGATATTTTAGTTTTAGGGAAAGAAAAATCTATTTCATTAGGAGTAGATGAAATAAAACTAAAAAAAATTTTGTTGACTTTAGTAATTCTTATCTCAACTTTTTGTATTTCTTTATCTGGAGTGATTATGTTTGTTGGGATTATAGTTCCTAATATGATGAAAACATTCGTAGGATTAAAACATAACAGATGGATTTTATTTTCCGCAATAACAGGTGCAGTGTTTGTTTCAATTGCAGACAATTTGTCCCGGAACATACTTTACCCTATAGAGATACCAATAAGTGTATTTACGGGAATTTTGGGTAGTGTATTTTTTATCTTCTATATTAAGAAATCTAAGATAACTTTATGAGTATTGTTCTATCTATAAAAAATTTAGTTACAGGATATAAAAATTTCCCTGTGTTAAGGAATATCAATTTTGAACTTCACGTTGGCGAATTTATAGGGATAATCGGGCCTAACGGTTCAGGAAAGACAACTTTGTTAAAAGTCATTGATAAAATTTTACCTATATGGGAAGGCGAGATTTTTTTATTCAACCAAAATATAAAAAACTACACATTTACAAAATATGCAACATTAGTTGCTTTTGCAACAAAAATTTCCGATTATTCGCTTAAATATTCTGTAGAAGAATTTTTGTTATTAGCTCGGTTCCCGTTTAGAGAAAAAGAATCGTATTTAAATATCTATTCTCAAATTATTACATCATTAGAAATACAAAGTTTATTAAACAAAAAACTTTGTGAACTTTCAAGCGGAGAATTACAAAGGGTAATTATAGCACAAAGTATTATTCAGACTCCTAAATTGTTACTTTTAGATGAACCTGTCTCACATTTGGATATTGCACATCAAGTTACAATACTTGATTTTATAAAAAAGGTTAGTATGGAACAAAAGATTACAGTATTGTCAACATTCCACGAACTTAATTTAGCAGTAGAATATTGTGATAAAATAATTCTTCTTTCCAATGGCGAAATAAGAAAAATGGGTTCACCACAAGAAGTTGTAGATTATAAGATTTTAGAAGAAGTGTATAAAACAACTGTTATAGTAAAAACTAATCCTGTTTCAGACAAACCGTATGTATTTCCTGTTCCTATGATGTGGAAAAAATGATTTTTCTATTATACCAAAAATACAGGAGAGAAAAGTTTTTTATGAAAAGATTAATACATGTCTACACGGGTGATGGTAAAGGTAAAACAACTGCTGCGGTTGGGTTAACAATTCGTATGTTAGGACATAAATTTAAGGTATGTTATATAACTTTTCAAAAAGACCCTAAAAAATACGGATATGGAGAGTTTAATATTTTAAAAAAATTGCATAATTTAAAAATTTACAATTTTGCTAAAATATGTCCTTATTTTGACAAAAAATATGACAAAAAATTAATAAAGCAAGAAATTGTTACGAGTATAAATTTTATCAAAAACGAAATTTTTAATAAAAACTTTGATTTGATAGTACTTGATGAAATACTTGTTTGTGTTAGAGAAAAACTTTTATCCATAAGTCAACTGGTAAAACTTTTAAAATCAAAACCAGAAAATACAGAACTGGTTTTAACAGGTCAATCAGATAAAAAAATTGTCCAAAAACTTAAAAAGTATGTTGATTATATTTCGTATATAAAAAAAATAAAACATCCTTATGACAAAAAAATTTTAATACGGAAAGGTATAGAATATTAAAAATTATGAATAAAATAATTTTAATTTCTGGCGGGATAAAAAGTGGGAAATCAAATTTTGCTTGTTCACTGGTTAACAAAAAAGAACATGTATATTTTATTGCTACAGCAAAACCTGTAGATAAAGAAATAAAAATAAAGATAGAACTTCATCAGAAAAACAGAAGTAGAAATTTTATTACTATAGAAGAACCTATTAAAATTGTATCGTTAGTATCTCAACTTCCAAAAGGTTCAAATATAATAATAGATTGTGTTAATATGTGGGTTGCTAATATGATGGGAAAGTATCATGATGAGAAAGATATTTTATCTGAGGTTGAAAATTTATGTAAACAGTTAAAAAAATTTAAAATGTCAGTATTGGTTTCAAATGAAGTAGGGATGAGTTTAGTTTCAACAAACAGATTAGGTAGGAAGTTTCAAGAGTTGCTTGGCAAAACTAACCAAATTTTAGCAAGTTATGCTGATAGGGTATATCTTATGTTTTGTGGTATAAGTTTAAGGATAAAATGAAAAAAGAGAAACTTGCAGCATGCAGTTTTAGTGGAGGAAAAGATTCTACTTTATCTTTATGGTATGCTTTACAATTAGGATATAACGTAAAATATTTAGTAAATTTTATTTCTCGCAAAGTTAGACGAAGTTCGTTTCATGGCATTCCTCGGGAAGTTATTTCTTTACAGGCAAGATGTTTGGGTATACCTTTACTTCAATATACAGTTGGTAAGGGACAAAAATCTTATGAAACAAAGTTTATTAAAATGTTAAAAAAGTTAAAGAGTTTAGGAATAGAATATTTTGTTTGTGGAGATATATATCTTGAGGAACATCCTAATTGGATAAGAAAACAATGTAGGAAAGTAGGATTAAAATTAGTAGAACCGTTATGGAAAAAACCTGTGTTAGAAGTGTTAAAAGAGTTTATTTCGTTAGGGTTTAAATCTAAAGTAGTAAGTATAAATGCAAAACTTTTACCACAGAAGTTTCTCGGGAAAGAGATTAACGAAAATTTTTTAAAAGAAATAAAAAAATACAAAATTTGTCCTTGTGGAGAAAACGGAGAATACCACACATTTGTTTATGACGGACCAATATTTAATAAAAAGATTAAAATTTTGGCTACACGGAAAGTGTTCAAAAAAACTTTTTGGTCTGCATGGTTTTTAGATATTAAGAAATACACAGTTGAAGAAAAAGAGGTGAAACATGATGGAAAAAATTAATAACACAATAACAAAAATTTCTCCTATAGATGAACAAATAATTCCAGAAATACAAAAACGTCTAGATAATCTCACGAAACCTATAGGTTCATTAGGTTATCTTGAAGAAATAGTAAAAAAAGTATGTAGTATCACTGGCAAATTATCTCCGAAAGTAGTCAGTAAGACAGTATTTGTTTTTGCGGCAGACCACGGGGTTACTCAAGAAGGTGTTTCTGCGTATCCTAAAGAAGTTACTTCACAGATGGTTTACAATTTTATTCATGGTGGTGCGGGAATAAATGTTATTGCACGACATGTTGGTGCTGATGTTATTGTGGTAGACATTGGAGTTGATAAAGAGTTGAACATTCAAGATGAAAAATTTAAGTTAAGAAAAATTTCTTTTGGGACGAAAAATTTTGTCAAAGGACCTGCAATGAGTAAACAAGAAGCTATAAAATCAATAAATACAGGAATTGAACTAGTAGAAGAATTATTAAAAGAAAAAATTTTCCATAAAGATGAAATATGTTTAATTGCGGTAGGTGATATGGGTATAGGGAATACGACTTCTGCGTCTGCAATTACTCAAGTTGTTACAGGTAAACCAGTAGAAGAAGTTACAGGTTATGGCACAGGGATAGATAATAAAACATATCAAACTAAAATTGAAGTAATAAAAAAGGCAATTGAGTGTAACAAACCTAACATTACTGACGGGATTGATATTTTGTACAAACTTGGTGGGTATGAGATAGGTGGTATTGCAGGAGTAATACTTGCTTGTGCAGCGAATAGAATACCGGTTGTGATTGACGGGTTCGTTTCTGCAGCAGGAGCGTTAATCGCTGCAACATTGTCGTGTAAATGTATCCCGTATATGTTTGCAGGACATCTTTCAGAAGAACCCGGGCATAAAGTTCAACTTGAATTTCTTGGAATTAAACCTATACTAAACTTAAATATGCGGTTGGGTGAAGGAACAGGTGCATGTTTGGCAATGAGTATTATAGAAGTATCTTGTAAAATTCTAAATGAAATGGCAACGTTTGAAAGTGCTGGTGTGACAAAGAAAATGTAAGTTGTAAACACGTAAAGTGATGATAAATATGAAAGATTTATTTTCTGCTATTAGTTTTCTAACAATTGTGCCAATAAAGAGTTATTCAATAACTTTTTTGACAACTGCATATTTTCCATTTGTTGGTTTAATTCTTGGTGCGATACTTTTTTTGTTAGATTTGATACTTGAGAAATTTTTATTATTACCTCGAGAAATAGTTGTTGGTTTCGTATTAGTCATTTATATTATTCTTACAGGCGGTTTTCACCTTGATGGATTATCAGATACTGTTGATGGTATTTCAGCAAGTATTAAAGATAAAACAAAGATTCTTTTAGTTATGTCAGATAGCCATATCGGTGCAGAAGGAGTTGTTGCAATTGTGTGTGATATTCTACTAAAGTTTGTTTTACTATATAAAATTCCTGTCGGAATCTTTCAGAATATTTTGTTAATTTTTCCAGTTATTTCAAGATACTGTATGGTAGTGTCAATGTTTTTTTCAAAACCTGCAAAACCAGATGGGCTCGGAAAACTTTTTATCGAAAATACAAATATGAAAAGTTTAGCAATTTCAACTATAGTTTGTGTTATAGTGGCTATGTTGTTTTTTAACATAATCGTTGCAATTGCTATGATTGTATTTTCCGTGTTGGTTGTTATTATTACTACTAAATTTTTAACTAAAAAAATTGGCGGTATGACAGGCGATTCTATCGGTGCGATTAACGAAATTGCCGAAATTACAATATTGTCAGTTTTTATAATACTTAATTCATACAGGCACAATTTCTAAATGTAGTAGAACTCAAAAAGTTTAGTATTCGTCAGTTAGAATGGAGATAGTATAAAAAGTAAAAACAAAAATGCGTCTCAATGAAGTTTTTATTAATTACCTGAACTCCAGAAATAATAAAATATTGAACTTACGGAAAAAAGGTGTACCAATAAAAATTATTGCACATAAATTTAAACTGTCAGAAAGGCATATCTGGCGCATTATTAAAAAAGTTGCTAATAATAGAAAATCTTAAAATTTTTTATTCGGATTTGCTGACATAATGTCCCAAAATGTCAGTTGAGGAGAGATTTTAAATTTTATAAAAAAAGCCAAACAGAAAAAAAGTCTTTTGTCTGAAAGGAGGACATGCATATGAGAAAAAAAATATTTGGAGTAATATTCGCAGTAGCATTTTTACAATTAACTTTTGCACAAGAAGAGCCTACTGTATGGTTAAAATTAGAAAAAGTTGTAACACCGGTTAGGACAGAAGTTTTAAAACAGAACCAACCTGCAGTCATAGATGTGATCACTTCTACAGACATTAAAAAAACAAATGCACAAACACTTACAGAAGTTTTAGCAAAAAATAGTTGTGTTGATATAATTTCTTACCCGGGAGTTTCAAGTGTAGTAAACTTACGTGGATTTAGCCCGGAACTTTTTACAAATATCAAACATCACGCATTATTAGTTGATGGAAGAAGAGCGGGGACTATAAATCTTTCCACTATTCTTTTAGATGATGTTGAAAGAATAGAAGTATTAAAAGGTCCAGCATCTTCTTTATATGGTTCAGAAGCAATGGCTGGAGTTATAAACGTAATTACTAAGAAAAGTAAAGGGAAAGTTAAAACAAAGATAGATTTAGAATATGGAAGTTTTTCTTCGGGTAAAATAGGTTTAGTTACTGGTGGGAATATAAACGAAAAGTTTGATTTTGACTTTTCTTTTAGTAGAATAGTTCAAGGTGATTACGACGTGCCTAAATATAGTGTTGGTGCTTGGGAATGGTCCGGTGGGACATGGAAAGGAAATAGTTATACCAACTATAGTGGTAGTATACGGTTAGGTTATGGTATTACTACAAATCAGCGGTTAGATTTAAGAACCGATATGTTTATAGGAAAAGATATAAACTATGCTGGAGACATTTTTGGTGAATATGGACCGGGGAAAAAAGATTTGGATAGATTTTCAGTTGACCTTGTTTACAACGTAAAGACACACGAAGAAAAACATTCTTTGCTTAGTAGAATCTTTATCGCAAAAGACAATAGTCTTTATTATAGTGAATACGACCCGTTTACATGGGAAAAAGTTACATGGTATAAATCATATCTCTCTTACACAGACTATATAGGTTTTCAAGTCCAAGATACCATAAAATTGCCATTTAATAATCAATTGACAGTTGGTATTGACTATAATCAAGACAAAACTGTTTCAGAAAGATATACTACAGACGGTAGTAGACTTTCTCCTTACGAACCAGATAATGAAAAAATAAATTTTGCTATATTTGCAGAAGATAAATTGTCTCTGCTTGATGAGAAACTTATTACAACTTTAGGTGCAAGATATGACGATTATACACTTAAAACACTTGAAACACCATATTTTGCTGGGAACTATCAACCCGGACAAGAAAAACTTTCAAGTTTCAATCCTCGTGGCGGTGTAGTGGTTAAGATTAAAGATTTTGCGAAACTACATTCTACAGTTGGTACTGCATTTGTTGTACCTAAACCTAGAGAGAAAGCTGGATATTATACTGTTTGGGGGAAGACTACTCGTGGTAATCCTGATTTAAAACCAGAAACTAGTTTAAGTTATGACTTTGGTTTGGAAGTCGGTATTTCGCATTTGAATATAGATATTACATATTTCCATACAGATGTTAAAGATAAAATACAACGTAAAAGGGTTAGCGCAACTGAAACTACTTTTGAAAATATTGGTGAGGCAAAAATGAGTGGTATAGAAAACACTTTTTCTTTTAATCTTGCTAAATTATTTAATCTTACTCAGGCAGTTGAGTTATATTCTAATTTTACCTATCTGTTGCAAGCAAAAGATGTTACCAACGATAAAGACCTTTACAACGTAGCAAAAACTAAGGCTAATTATGGAATAAGTTATACTGACAAAAAACTTGCAGGAAGACTTAATTTTCGTTATGTAGGAAAAATGGTTGAACCCAATTGGTTTACTACTGTATATATAGGTCAAACTGAGATAGAATATGGAAATTTCACTGTTGTAGATTTAAATTTGAGTTATGCAATAAACAAATATCTCAAGTTAAATTTTAAAATAAATAACTTATTTGATACTATGTATGAAGAAAAACCTGGCTATCCAATGCCAGCAAGAACTATTCTTGCAGGTGTAAGTTTACAGTTGTAGTTGTGCCTTTCTACTCTAAATTAGATACACATTAAAATTTTTAACCCTGCAAATAATAACTAAAATTTTTTAAACATACTTGACAAAAAATTTTTTGTTTTATATAATACCTAAAACTTTGTGAAAAAAATCACAATCTTTTGGGAAAGAAAGTGGTAGTTGTAAGAAAATTGAAAAAATAAAAAAGGGTGGCAGGTGATAGGAAATGTTCAGTTGATAGTCAATAGTCCACAGTCCACGGTAGAAAACGTAGCGGCAAAGCGTAAACTTTGCTCTTTCATACACTGTTAAGTAGCCACTGAAATTCTTGGAGTAGAGGCTTTAGCCTCGTGGGAGTAAAGGATTTATCCACGTGAAGAAAAATTTATAATTTAACGAGCTAAAGGCTCTACTCCAAAAAATCGTCAG
>CALJEJ010000024.1 GCA_938074745.1 uncultured Endomicrobiia bacterium | reverse complement strand
ATGAAAAGTTTATCTTCAAGAATACTAAAAATTTCTCCTTCTTTAACTTTAGGTATAACAGCAAAAGCTAAACAGTTAAAATCGCAAGGTGTTAAAGTTATTTCTTTTGCAGCAGGTGAACCAGATTTTGACACACCAGAGTTTATTAAACAAAAAGCAAAAGAAGCGTTAGATAAAGGACTTACAAAATATACTCCAACTTCTGGGATTTCAGAGTTAAAACAAGCTATTTCTGAAAAACTTAAAAAAGAAAACAATCTGGAATATAAAGAAGACGAAATTTTAGTTTCCTGTGGTGCAAAACATTCTATATTCAATGCCATAATGGCCTTAGTAGATGAAGGAGACGAAGTTTTACTACCAAAACCTTACTGGTTAAGTTATCCTGAAATGATAAAATTTGCCGGTGGGAAAATTATAGAAATACCAACGGATGAAAAAACGAATTTCAAAATTACTGATGAACAACTTAAAAAATATATAACAGCAAAAACTAAACTTTTAATTTTAAACTCGCCTTCAAACCCTACCGGTATGGTATATACTAAAGAAGAATTATTGTCTATTGCTAAAGTATTAGTTGAACACCAAATTTATTGTATATCAGACGAAATTTACGAAAAACTTGTATATGATAACTTAACACACACAAGTATTGCTTCGCTCGGTAATGAAATTAAAAAACTCACAGTTGTAGTTAATGGTTTTTCAAAATCACATTCTATGACAGGTTGGCGTGTAGGATATGCCTGTGCTGAGAAAGAAATTATTAAAGTAATGAACAATTTACAAGACCATTCAACTTCTAACATAACATCTTTTGTCCAATATGCTTGTGTTGATGCAATAAAATATGCTGAAGAGTATATTAAAAAGATGGTTGACGAATTTAAAAAAAGAAGAGATTATATTGTTGATGAAATCAACAAAATTCCTTTTCTTTCTTGTCTTAAACCACAAGGCGCGTTTTATGTCTGGGTTAATATATCAAAATTAAAGAATAAAAAATTTAAAGAAAAAACTATAAACACTTCTATGGACCTTGCAGAACTACTTCTAACTGAAGCAAAAGTAGCAGTAATTCCTGGTTGTGTTTTTGGTGACGACGATTATATAAGATTGTCTTATGCAACTTCTATTGAAGAGATAAAAGAGGGTGTTAGTAATATAAAATATTTTTTAGAAAATTTTATATAAAATAATACATGGGGGGTTTACAAAAAATGAAAAAAATTTTTATATTGTTACTACTGATTACTATTTTACCTTTAATGGCCGAAGAAAATATTAAAAAAATTTATGGTAACGAAAGAAACACAATTTATGTAAACATTTTTCCTTTAGCTATAGGTCAAATAAATGCACATTATGAAAGATTACTAGATGATAAAATCTCAGTTATGTTAGGTTTGGCGGCTGCTAACAGATTCTTAGATATTTCACCAAATGAGAACTGGTCAATTTTTACTACATTTTATAAAATTGGTGTTGGAATTTATCCTTCAGGCAGGTATGGAGAAACACTTCGCGGTGTATATTTAATGCCATCGTATACTTTAATAAAAATCAATGCTAAATATAAACCTGAAAGTAAATCTACTTCTGAAGATAGCTATTTTATAGGATTAGATATTGGATATAAAAGAATACTTAAAAAAGGTTTTCTTGTTGATCTAAGCGTAGGGATGGGATATAAGTCTGAAGTTGTTATAAAAGTCGAAGATAAAAAATTAGACGAGTTAGATAAAAGAGTTGGAATTACACACATAGGATTACAGATTGGTTATGCATGGTAAAAAACAAAGTTTTATATAACCTATTTACTTCTCATCCTAAACATGCAGCAGCATCAATTTTAGGTAAATATCTCGTAAGAAGATTACCTGAAGGTAAAATTGTAGCAAAAATTGTTGAAACAGAAGCATACGGCGGAAAAGAAGATGATGCATGTCATGTAGGACGTTTCGGTAGAACAAAACGTACGGAAGGTTTATTTAGTGAAGTTGGCCATGCGTATATTTATTCTGTTCATATTAAAACCTACTGTTTAAACATTGTTTGTCATAGACCGAATCAAGCTGGCGGGATTTTAATTCGCGCATGTGAACCTGTTGAAGGAATAGAACTGATATTAAAAAATTTAAACAAAAATAAAAATTTTGATATTACTAAACTTTTAAACGGTCCTGGGAAAGTATGTAAAGCACTAAAAATTGATAAATCTCTAAATGGGATAAATATGTTGGATGTAAATTCTGAACTTTATCTCACCGAGGGGGAAAAAATTAAAAAATCAGAAATTTTAAAAACGCCAAGAATAAATATTGATTATGCAACAAAATCTAAAAATTGGCTTTGGAGGTTTGTAATAAAAAATTCAAAGTTTGTATCAAAATAGAAAGGAAAACTAAAAATGCAACCTTTAATATCAACAAAAGAGTTAGGTTTAAATCCGCAAAAACAAGGTAAAGTAAGAGATATTTTTGACTTCGGCGATAAACTTGTAATAGTTGCAACAGACAGAATCTCAGTTTTTGATGTTGTATTACCCGACCCTATACCTTATAAAGGTATTGTTTTAACACAACTTACAAAATTCTGGTGTGAATATTTAAAAGATGTTATTGAAAACCATGTAATAACTTTTGGAGTTGACACTCTACCTGAAGAATTTAAAAAGCACAAAGAAATTTTACAACTACGCACTATGGTGGTAAAAAAAACTAAAGTTTTACCTATTGAATGTATAGTTCGTGGTTATTTATCGGGCAGTGCTTTAAAAGAATATCAAAAGTTTGGCAGTGTGTGTGGAATACCACTTCCCGAAGGATTAAAAGAATCTTCAAAACTTCCCCAGCCTATATTTACACCGTCAACAAAAGCAGAAGTTGGCCATGACGAAAATATAACTTTTGAAAAAACAGTTGAACTTATAGGAGAAGACAAAGCCTTATTTATAAAAGAAAAATCTATACAGTTATACAAAAAAGCAGCAGATTATGCTGAAACACGAAACATCATTATTGCAGACACAAAGTTTGAGTTTGGGTTTGACGAAAAAACACAAAAAATTATCCTGATTGACGAAATTTTAACTCCGGATTCTTCACGTTTCTGGCCTAAAGAAAAATACGTAGAAGGGAAACCTCAACCTTCGCTTGATAAACAATTTGTCAGAGATTATACAGAATCTACTGGTTGGGACAAAACCTACCCAGGACCTAATTTACCTAAAGAAGTTATAGAAACTACATCTGAAAAATATAAAGAAATATACTTCTTACTCACCGCAAATAAAATTTGAAAATTTTTCTATGAAACCAACAGTTCTTATAAGTGCTTGCCTTAACGGATTAGAATATAGATATAACGGTTCTTCTGCAAACGACGAAGTCGTAGAAAAAATCAAACCTTTGTTTAACCTAATAAACGTTTGTCCTGAAGTAGAGATAGGTCTCGGAATACCAAGAAAACCTATAAGATTACATAAAATAAATCAAGAAATAAAAGTTATTCAAGAAGATACAAACCTTGATGTTACATATAAACTTGAAGATTTTTCTTATAAAATTATAAAGAAGTATGAAAATGAAATTCACGGTGTACTACTTAAAGCAAAATCTCCAAGTTGTGGTATTGCAAATTCTAAGTTTTATGTTGATGGTAAAGTTTATGGCAGAACATACGGAGTTTTTGCAAAAATTTTAAAACAAAATTTGTCATATATACCAATAATTGATGAAGGAAGATTAAGAAATAAAAATTTATTCTGGGAATTTTTAACAAAAGTTTTTATGTTTTGGAGATTTAAAAATTCAAAGTCAAATATTAAAAACTTAATAGATTTTCATACAAAGTATAAGTATATTTTTATGAGCATATCGCAGAAACATCTAAAAATTTTAGGTTCTTTACTTGCAAAACATAAAAAAGAAAATTTTCTAGAAACTCTAAAAGAATATGAAAATACTTTAAAGGAATTGTTAAAACTTCCTTTTAGAAAGAGTAATTTAACCAACACTTTAATACATATGTTTGGCCATATTTCTAAAAATCTTTCAAAACAAGAAAAAACGAATTTTTTAAACTTGATAGATAAATATAAAAATTCTAAATTGGATTTTGTTACAATTGTTGAGATGTTAAAATTATATGCATTAAGATTTAATGATGGATATTTGCTTTCACAATATTTTTTCTTTCCATTTCCTGAAATTTAACTTTTATAAATTTCAGTTTTTATAAGACTAAAAAATTTGTGCTTGGATGAGTTCTTCTAGTTGATTGACAGAATTACTTTAATAAATTTCTAATGCTTGCTGGTAGTCATCTTCAGTATTGATATTGAAGAATGAAAGTAACTCAGGGTCAAATTGTCTTATAGTATTTTCACTGATTTCTTTTACTTTGACTTCTGAAAAGAAGTCTATAATTTTAAAATTGTTTTGTTTTAATTGTTTTTCAATTGGAGTAATACAATTTTTAGAATATATTGCATGCAATGTTTCGTATCCATTGTTAGGTAGTGAACGATTATTTAATCTTGGGATGATTATATCATATTGGTCAGTTACATTTTCCAGCATATATTTAATCAAATCCAAATTAAGAAAAGGCATATCACAGGCAACTACAAAATTATGTTGGTTACTTGAATAAACCAGGCCAGAATATAAACCACCGAGGGAAGTTTTATCTGGTATTATGTCCTTAACCAGTTTGGTTAAATTGTGATTGGTTAAATGGTTAAATGCTGAGGGATTGTTGGTGACAATCAATATTTCATTAAAGATAAATTTGAATTTTTTTATTATATTTTCAATGATTGTTTCATTCCCAATTTTTAATAATGCTTTGTTAACTCCGTTAAATCGTGAACTTTTACCACCTGCAAGAATTATTCCAGTCATAGATTAGTCTACAGTTAATAGTCTACGAACCACAAGTTTTTATATACAACATTGTAAATCATTTTTTTATGGACTGTAGACTATGGACTATTTTACTAATTATAATACTTAACTCATAAAGTAACAATGTTGGTATTGCCATTAAAAATTGTGAAAAGACATCCGGTCCAGGTGTAAGTATTCCTGCTAAGATAAAAACAACTAATATCGCATATTTACGGTTTGTAACTAACCATTTTGGAGTAATCACACCTAATTTTGTAAGAAACAAAACTATAAGTGGTAATTGGAAAACAATACCAAACACTAATAGAAAAATTATTACAAAAGATATATATGCACTAATAGAAATCAATGGTTGGATACTTTCTGTAGCATAAGAGAGTAAAAATTTTATCCCAACAGGTAACACTGCAAAAAAAGCAAACAGCACACCTGTGATAAACAACAAGTATGAAGTTGGGACAATCCAGTAAATATAATGTTTTTCTTTAGGCAACAACCCAGGACTAACAAACTTCCATATTTGATAAATTATAACTGGCATAGAAACAAAAAATCCACTGTAAAAAGATAATTTCAATTTTGTCAAAAATGCTTCAGTAGGTTTTAGGAAAACGAGTTTGTTAACTGGTCTTGATAAAATAAATAAGATTTTGTCTACATAAAAATAGCAAACTATACTACAGACAAAAACTGCTATTAAACAAATAATAATTCGTCTTCTAAGTTCTTCAAGATGCTCAATTAGTGTGAGTGGTTCGTGGTTAGTAGTTAGTTGTTCGTGGTTAGTGGTTTGTGATTTGTGGATCATGATTTTTTTAGACTCTTGATTAGATTTCTTAGCATCTTGCTAACATAAAACAAGTGGTTAGTGGTTATGTGTTTAAGTTGTTCGTCGGAAATAAATCCTAACTCTTTAGCGATAACCAACTGTGTATGTAATTCACTACAAGACCCTAAACTAATGAATAAAAATTGAATTATCTCCAGTTTATGCTGTCTCATAAATCCCTCGGCAATGTTTGATGGAATTGATACAGCAGATCTTCTCATTTGACTGGTTAATCCATAAATTTCCCTTTTTGGGAAATCTTTAGTTAGTGCATATACTAATTTTACCAACTCAATACTTTTTTGCCAGACCAACAGTTCGGTATAACTTTTTACTTTCATCTTTCCACCTAATCACCTAACCACTAATCACTAATCACTAACCACTTTTCTTTTCTTCGTCGCTAAGTTTTTTAATTTCTTCTTCTGATTCTTTTAGACCTTTTTTGAACTCGCCAATACTTTTACCGAGCCCTCTTGCAACTTCAGGCAAACGTGATGCACCAAAAATAAGTAATGCAATAACAAGAATCACAATTAGTTCTGGCATACCTAACCCAAACATTTTTTACCTCCTTAAGATTAAAGTTCTGTTAACTGAAAAATGGAATCCTCTTTTCACTATGTTTAAGATTAACTTATAGGCGTCAGTTTAACCTTAGTATCATAGAATGAAACACTACCACCAACTAAATCAACAAGACAAGTGTTTTTCAAATATGGATCAGTCCTCATAACAGGATTACAATGAACTCCTTTTCCTCTACGAGAATCTCCTTTTATTAATTTTCCATCCACAATATAATCACTTGATCCTGTTGCCCAATTACCATATCCCAGTGAAAAAGCTACTACACCAGGACGAATCCCTTCTGTTACTTTGACTTTACCAATTATATAAATTTTTCTGCCATTTTTTAAATCTAATATTCCATCAGGGTTTGATGCAGAGGTTACCTTGACTATAGAACCATCTTTTAACCCAAGATTTTTTGCATCTTGTGAATTTATAAGAATAAAATTTTCTGGTAAAAGGCTCAACAACCAATAGTTTGGTGCTGTGCGTGTCTTACATTGAGATATTTCCCGATAAGTTATCAAATTTAAATTATAACCTTCTTTTTCATCTTCTATAGGACGACCTAAACAATCTGTAATTGGAATAAAAGTAGCTACTCCTGAGAATGTCTCTCCCGTCATAGAATTTTTTGTTTTAGCAAGTTTTTCAGAATAAAGATTTATCAGTTTACCATACTTATTTTTAGCCTGTTCAGCTTCATATGCATCTTCATAATTTTGAAATCTTCCTCCACGATTAAGTACATAGACAACTTTCTTCCAGTATTCACTACCACATGCTTTTTCCCATTTTACAGGATCAAAAACAGATTTAGGTAGATGTCTTCTAGCTTCATAGAAAATTTTCATTTCTTTAAGATCAGCATCTGGAACAGAATCTTTTCCTTCAGGTTTTTCACCATAAGCGACGTTGGCAACCATCTTTAAATAAAAATCTTCTGGCCTTTTAAAATCCATCCCGGCAGCAAATCCATCTTTACCAAATCCTTTAAGTCCAAGTTTTTCAGCAATTGCCAGAAGTACAGATTCAAGACATATTGGCATTTCTTCACCAAACACTTTGACTGTTTCAACAAGAGGAGCGATAGTTGGTTGGCGGATAGGTTGAACTTTCTGAGTTACTGATGGATGTGAGCCGTGAAATTCCCAGCGTTCAAGGTAAGAAAGGTCAGGGAAAATGTAATCAGCATACATTGAACTTGTTCCTATTGTTATATCACAAGCAATCACTAAAGGTATCTTTTTTGTATCAACAAGGACATCAATATTTGTATTACCTGCTGGCAGAGAATATGTTGGTGCAGCCATATACATCATAAGTATTTTTACTGGATAAGGATAAGCATCGCCTATTGAAGGTATAATTTCTTGATACACATCACTGGCTATTGGATACCATGGCCTTTTTGCTGGATAACCTTTAAAAAGAGTTGATTTCTCATACTCTCCATGCCGGATTATATCAATACCGAACGGTGTCATTTTATCCGGATGCAATTTTTTCAAATTATAAGGCTGACCTTCTTTTTCACCTAAATGATTAAAAGTAGAAAGTTGAACCATACCACCTTTCCAGTCATAATTTCCAATTAAAAGGTTAAGTGTTAACCAGGCATATACATTGTAGAAACCGTTTGTATGCTGTGAGACTCCACGATGAATATCAGCAGCAGCTTTTTTACCATGAGAAGTAAACTCTTTTGCTAATTCAATTATATCATCTGCTTTAACACCGCAAATCTTTGCCCATTTTTCTATTGTGTTTTTGCTTGCTTCTTCCCAGAGAATTTGAAATGCACTTTTTACTTTAATCCCGTTAACTTCAGTATTCACAAACAAATCTCCCTCTACAGGATTATTTTCATCGTTTGGATCAAAAGTTATTGTCTTATAATTTTTCAAAACAACAAAGGCATCAAAATCATAGTGTTTTTCTTCAGCAGTTTTTTTATCTTTAAAGATTCTTTTTTCTTTAGGAACGCCAATATCAGACCCACGTAAAAATCTACCCGGTTTTCCATCTTCAATTTTTACAAGCCAGGTAGCGTTACACCAGGTTGGTTCTTTATCTTCTTTAGCAGCAGCTTTATTCGCGTTAGTAAGATATTTACTGTCATATTTTTTGTTTTCAATAATCCACCTTATCATTCCTAAAGCAAATGCAGCTTCTGTTCCTGGTTTTATTGGTATCCATTTTTCTGCTTTCGCTGCTGTTTTAGAAAATCTTGGGTCAATCACTACAAATTTAAGTTTTTTATTAACAAGGTTCTCTGTGATTTTACCTACTCTTAAAGGTGGACCATAGTTCGCTTCAAATGGTGATGCGCCAACAAAGATTATAAATTCGCTATTCGCAGTATCACACTGCCAGTAAAATTTCTTTTCTTTTGTCCATTTCATTTTAGCATCTTTTTCATCATAATCCCATTGATAACTCATTACTTTACCAGCAAAATATAATGAACCCTGACATACAGTTGTGTGTCCATGAGCATTAACTGAGCCGAAGGAGTCTTTAACAAACCGATTAACAAAATCACTTCTTCCTGCTTTCATTCTTCCCCACATAAAAACAAATTGATTATTTTTGGGACCCAAATCTGGATGGTCAGGGTCAATTAGAGTATGAAGATACTCTTTGAATTTTATTTTAAACTCTTCAACAAGTGATTTCTTTTTTTCTTTATCTTTTTCATCCAGAATTTCTTTTACTGCTTTTGCCATATCTTTAGAAATTTTTGCATCGCGTAATGCCCATATATCTTTAAATCCTTCAATATATCTATCTTCGCCAATATCAGCGAAAAGTTTTCCGCCGTTGACAATCTCATTTATTGCTTGTTCAAAAGAAATTGTTTTCCATTTATTAGAACCTCTTGGTCCTGTTCTCTTAAGTACTTTTACAATCCGATATGGGTCATAAACGGTTTGCACTCCTGCTTGCCCTTTTGGACAAATAGCAGCATCTATTGTGGTTGATTCTACAAGCGGTGTTTGATAATTGATATGAGGAGTCATAGTCCATGGACTATATGGATTACCGTCTATTTTTGCTGCTATACCATTAAAAAGTTTTACTTTTATACCACAGCCAGTATTACACTGTAGACAAACTGTATGTAAAATATTTTCTGCTTTGGAAAGTTCATACTGTTGTATCGTAGTAAGTTTATCTTTAGATACCTTTTCTACCAATGCATACAATTTTTCTAGTTCACTTAATAAAATTGCTGAACCTCCCAGAAAAACTGAAGATTTAAGAAAATCTCTTCGGGTAAGTTTTAACTCAATAATTTTCTTACAGAACTTTTCAATGTTTTTTTCTTCTTTCATTTTTATCTTACCAGTTTTGAACTTAGGCTTGTAATTGATTTATAAAAAACATAAAAAAACGTAACGGAAAAACTTATTAAAAATATAGTAACCAACCATTCTGTAAATGATGGGATATAACTAAATGCCAAACCAGGTTCAAAAAAAGCATTTTCAAAACCTTTAAATGGTTGTTTTAGTTGAGCAGTAATTAATGAATCATATTTTGTAGCCAAAACTCCAATTCCACAAAAAAGTCCTACAAATGTTTTTAACGTATGAATGTTTAAAATCAACAAAATTATAGGTATAAGATTAGCAGTTAATAAATAGATTATCTTTAAATTACTGATAGTTCCCATTGATACTATGTCAATAATTTCAACAACTAAGTTCACGATAAGCAAAACTAACAGAGTTTTACTTATTAAACTTGTATTATCTTTTTTTAATAAACCTGCTATAAACATCAGAATACCTGTTCCTGATAGAATGGAAGTTACAAAAAAATGTATCGGGAAGATAATACTATGCCAATGTTTACCTGGAGGTCTTGCAAAAAGCATACTTTCAACTAAAATTACAAGAGATGAGATTACTATTCCGGCAACATAAAATTTTGTTGTTACATCTTTTTTTATAAAACTTAACACAAGAGTAACAAGTAGTATGAAAGTAAAAATACTATAAAAAAAACCCATCCAACCCATAACAGAGGAAAAATTAACACTTATAAATAACTTATAAAATCTTTCAATATGTCCAAGATCAAGTAAAATACTCAACAACCCTGCTGAAAGTGTAGATAAAGAAAGAATGGCACTGATGGTCGTAAGATTAGACAACTTCTTGTTTTTTATAATATTCCAGAACATCACAATAAAATAATTACCAGCAGAGATTCCTACAAACCATATATAAACTGCAACCCATAAACCCCACGGGACTGCACTGTTTAAGTTCAACAAAGAATGTCCAATTGTAAGATATCTATAAAGGCCAATTAATCCTACTATGAATGATATTGCTATAAGAAAAAGAAATATTTTTTGTTTCACAACAACTCCTCTTTAAGTCCTATATAATATACTCTTGGTTTTAGTTTAAGTTTTTCCTTCAATACTTTTACATTGTTGCTATTTATAATTTCAAAAATTAAACTACTTTTGTCTTCTATATCACCAAAATATGTTGCTTTGCCAATACAAGTAACTACACATTCCGGAAGTAGTCCGGATTCTATTCTGTGAAGACAAAAATGGCACTTC
Organism: uncultured Endomicrobiia bacterium; assembly: GCA_938074745.1. Classification (GTDB taxonomy): domain Bacteria; phylum Elusimicrobiota; class Endomicrobiia; order DTEH01; family DTEH01; genus CALJEJ01. The sequence goes on along the minus strand of CALJEJ010000024.1, from coordinate 24,607 downwards.
CTAGCATTTCCTATTGGTGAGTTACCTTTTTTCCTATACCATTTTTTCTGATATTCAAACGCAGGCCTCAATTCATATGGTTGAATTTTTGGTGTGTCTTGGGTATAGAACTTGCCAAAATCTGATGTTCTTGCTCCATATGGACATGCATTTAGACACGCTCTACAACCAATACAATGATTATAATCTATATCTACAATACCATCTACTCTTTTTTTTGTTGCTTTAACCGGGCAGGCATCTACACATGGAGTTTTATCACAATGGTTACATAATACTGGTACGAAATGTCTTTCTACATCAGGATACTTACCTGATTCTATTTCAAGAACTCTACGATACACAACTCCCGGAGGTAAAACATTTTCTGCTTTGCAGGCAATAGTACAAGCATGACAGCCAACACATTTTCTTAAATCAATTAACATAGCCCATTTTCTTTTTTCTACTGGTTTAGTTAGTGCCCTTTTTAAGTCATTCTGCATTCTTATTAAAATATCTTCTTTAATTTTTGTTGACATATGCTCTTTTTAATAACTTATTTGAACATTTAATCTAATAACATCGTCGTCAACCATTGTTCCTTTTTCTCCACGATAAACATAATTGAGTTGTATTTTTGCATTATGTTTTTCAATGAAGTAATTTAGCCCGATTGTGCCTTCATGTTTTTCATCATCAACTTTGTTAGTATCAGGGTCATACCAATCGTATCTTATCACTGCTTGCCAAGAATTAAGGAATTTATAACAAGCAGTAATGTAATATGTCAGTTTCTCTTTGTCCTCGCTTTTGCCAGTTGCATATTCGCCATAAATAGAAATCGGTCCCTTAACAAACTTTGCTTCTATCCCGGTACGGGAATTATCTTTCTCAGTCTCACCTTTTTTGCCATTATAGTAACCTATACCTAAATGTAATACATCAATCGGTTTCACAACCAACCTACTTGCAAAATCTATCGGTTCGTTTACATCAAGTTTATTTTGTCCTTCACCGTTAAAGAACCCAACTGTAGGCTGAATTTTTATATCACCTACTTCAAAATCGCCCTTGATAGCAATTCCGATATCTCTGTAATCAGACCATTTAAATTGTGAAGAAAGAGCGGAGCGTTCTACAAGGTCAAGTTTTGCTGAACTCTCAAGCCCTTCCATACCAAACGGGATTTTAAATTGTCCAAAATCAATAAAAAAGCATTTATGTGGTTTCAAACTTATCACGAAATCCTGTAATGGTGATTTTCTTCCAACAGAAGTTATTTCTCCATGCTGCTTTTTTGTAACATCGTCTTCTCTTACCTGTGCCGGGTCAATCATCACAGCACAAGAAGCAACAGGGTTTATTTCACCTGAGAGTTTTATTTCTGCTCTACGAAGCCGAAATGTATCTTTAGGTGTAGCACTGTTGTCATTTTGGTACCAGAACTGAAGAAGTCCATTGAGTTTGATTTTTCCAAAACCTGATTCTACTGGTTCAGAATATATATTACCAATTGTCCAAACAACTAAACCTGCCACTAAACTAACTATTGCAATTTTGTTTTTCATTTTTGTTCTTAACCTCTTTTCAAAAATTTTTCTTCAATTAAGTCTACAATTTTTTCTGTTTCATTTATGTTGAAACAAGGGACATTCAGATTAGTGATTAGCGATTGGTTGTTAGTGGTTAGTAAAGGATTGAAGACAACAGCAATCAAATTATCATCCTGGCTACAAAGTAGTTCACCAGTTTGAGTTACCTCAATTTTAGGTTTATTTTCTCGTTTATATCCTTCGGTTATGATAATATCCACCCCGTTAGAAATCCGATGCACTTGTGTATCGGCCTCTTGCCTTTCGTGAATGGTGGGCATATTTCTAACAGGGTCAACATCAGGAAATAACCATTCAGCAATTTGGTCTATTGAAATTCCCTCAGAAGTAGAGGCTTTAGCCTCGTGAAACGACCCTAAAGGGTCTACTCCTAACATTTTTATCATGGCTAATTTTTTATCCGATGCGATCACCACTGTATCTGCACCTGCTTTTGTCATTCTCCAGGTGTCTTTACCTTCATGGTCAATTTCAAATTCATGAACATCATGTTTTATTGCACCTACTTTGTAGCCACGTTTTGTTAATTCTGGGATAATTTTTTCAATCAAAGTTGTTTTCCCACTGTTTTTTTTACCTACTATTGAAATTATTGGTTTCATATTTGACCTGAGATATAATCAACTAAATCAAATAATTTTTCTTTAAAAACAGAATCAGGCAAAATTTCAATTGATTGTTTTGACTTAAGAACAAATTCGTCTGCATATTGGAGTAGTGGCTTTAGCCCCGGTAACGAACCTAAAGGTTCTACTCCTGAATCTCTGTCTATATAATCGTCAACTATTTGATAAGTCATACCAAAGTAAAATCCAAAATCTTTTAATGCTTTAAGTATTTTTTCTTCTGCTGCACCTAATATTGCACCACACTCGCAACAAGCAGACATAAACGATGCAGTTTTGTTTTCTATTATCTTCAGATATTCTTCAATAGCAGAGATTTTAGTCCTGGTAGACGAGCCTAAAGGCTCTACTCCAATACTAAGTTCGTTAATTTCGCCATCACACATCTTTTCTACGCATTTAGAAATAATTTCTAATATCTGACTATTGACTGTGGACCGTGGACTATTTATCAAAATAGAAAAAGCGCGTGCGTATAATATATCACCTGCAAGGACTGCAATTTTGTTCCCAAATTTGTTGTTTATACTTGACTGGCCTCTACGGACAGTTGCTTCATCAATTATGTCATCATGGATAAGAGAAGCGTTATGGATAAGTTCAACTGCTGTGGCTAATTGAACCAAGTGATTAGTGTTTAGTGATTTGTGATTAGTAACAGATTTAGCGGATAATAAAACTAACGCGGGACGAAGAAGTTTCCCCGGAGTTCTAAAAAAGTGTTCAATAACTTGTTTAGTACTAGCCATTGTGAATTGACCAACTATATCATTTATTTGGTTCTTCAGTTCTATCTCAACATTGGATAATTCTGTAGATATTGGTTCGTAAATATTTCTTAGGTCTATTTTATTTTTGTTTTCAATCTCTGTAATCATATTTTTAATCTCTGTAATCGTGTTTTTTTCAACACACTTGTAACCATCTACAAAATTGTTTTCTTACCTTCAACATTTATTTTATCTTTTGGAAGAGTTAAAAGTGTTTCAACTCTTTTTAATAAATCTTCTGGCTGGATAGGTTTTTCAACAAAATCGTCAACTGGAAGAAACTCGCCATCTGTCTGTGGAGAAAACGGGAAGCCTGTTTTTTGTGTTATAGCAGTAATCATCAGGATAGGAATATACCTTGTTTGTTCATTTCTTCTTAAATTTTGTGCTACATCAAACCCTTCAGTAGTACGCTGCATCATCACATCTAAAATAATCAAATCAGGTCTTTCTGATTTTGCTTTTTCAAAGCCTTCTTTACCATCGGTAGCAAAAATTACTTGATACTTTTTTGATTCCAAGACTACTTTCATTGCTTCAATTGCGTCAATGTCATCTTCAATAATTAAAATCTTTTTTTGGTCCATGTTTGTTTTGCCCCCTTTTTTAGTCCATGGTCCACGGTCCATAGTCCACAGTCCACGGTCCATAGTCCATGGTCCATAGTCCACGGTCAATGGTTCACAGATTAGATATTCTATATTGAGCGTGGATTGACAACCATGGATATTTTTTTCAACCTTTTGGCAAAATAAATGTAAATTTAGTACCCTTACCTACTTGACTTTCTACCCAGATTTTGCCATTATGTGCTTCAATAATTTGTTTAACAATAGAGAGTCCGAGTCCTGTGCCGTCTTTTTCAAAAGTTTGAGCATTTTTCGCTCTATAAAAATCTTCAAATATATGAGGTAATTCTTCTTGAGGTATACCAATACCTGTGTCTATAATAGAAACTTGGATATAATTATCAACAGTTGCTGGTTGATACTCCACGGTAATTTTTCCACCCCAGGGAGTATACTTTATAGCATTATCTATTAAATTAAACAGTAAGTGTTCTATTGACTCAGGGTTGGCAGAAACTGTTGTTCGGTTCCCAGAATTTTTAAATACCAAAACGAGTTGTTTCTCTTCCGCTTTCGGTCTTAGCTGTCCAATTACTTTATTTATTATCTCAGACAATGAGACAGATTTTTTCTCCAATTCTTTTTCTGCTCTAATCTTAGAAAGGTCTAAGAGGTCTTTAACAAACTGTAACAGATACCTTGTTCGTTGTTCTGCACGAGCAACCATCTCTCTTGATTTTTCAGAAATTTCGCCAGTTAAGTCACTTAAGACAACTTTAAGACAACTTTGTATTGTAGAAAGTGGTGATTGTAAATCATGTGCTACAGTTAGAACATATTGCGATTTTAATCTATCCTGCTGTTCTAATTTCATATTTGCTATTACAAGTTCTTTTTCTTCCATTCTTAATCGGTTAACAATACGGGTTGCCATATATACAGTCAAATATAACGTACTAACAAAAACAGAAAATACACCTAAAAGATATTTAGGAGATAAACAAAGTCCTTCAGGTACAAACCCAGCCAGATGGTGATGTGTAAGATTTCTTGAATATTCTCCTATAGTGACTACTCCTAAGAGTAAAACTGCTAATGTAGCCTGAAAATATGCTGCTTTGTTTGATAACAGGATACTGGCAATAACCATATGAAAAATAAAATAAAATATGAATGGGTTCTCTATGCCACCAGAAAAATGAATTAAATAAGTAAGTAAAATCAAATCTATTGAAATTTGAACATTAGCGAACCTGTTTGCTTTGTTGAAAAAATTTTTATCAGTTTCATCAAAGGATTTAAGTTGTTGAAGATAAAAGAAAAACAAAATATTACTCAAAAGTAACGCAAGGTTCCCAAAATATAAAGGAAGTAAAGGTAAGTCTATCTTTAATACATATTTTGTAGCAGTAATTACAACAAATACAGCAATGACAGATATCCATCTTAAATTAACAAGCCATTTTAAATTTTCTTTCCATCTTAAATTGATAAACTGTCTTAATTTTTCTCTAACTTCTTCTTCTGAGATTAATTTTTTTAGTTCATTCATTAATCTATTTAATTACCGAAAATCATTTTTTCTAATATATAACTTCCGCTTAAAAAAAGACCTATTGTTAAATGTAGTACAACAGTTATAGCATTAGTTGGAAGTAATTCATAAATTTTATCATAATTTGACTTTGCTATATTAATTGCTTTAAGACACAATGGAAGTGTAAAAAATACTATCAATGCAAAATAAGGTAAGAGTTTTGTAATCACTCCTAAAATAATCCAAAGATAAACAAGCCACAAAAGTAAATAATAGATTCTAATTGCTTTCTTCTTTCCTAAAAGAACTACTAAAGTTTTTTTCCCTACTTTTTTGTCAGCATCATAGTCAGGAAATTCGTTTATGTAAAGAACTAAAGCAATAAGAATACCTACAGGGACTGAACCAAAAAATGGTAGCCATGATAGTTGCTGTGCTTGGACATAATATGAACCTAAAACCATAACAGGACCAAACCCTATACCGCAACATATCTCACCAATACCTGTATACCCAATCCTAAGCGGGTCAGCAGTATAAAAAAATGCTAAAAATATTCCTACGATACCTATAATTAGGAGTATATTCCCTGGCAAAATTGAATTAAGATATAACCCAATACCAATCCCTATAAGAAAACAGCAAATACTTGCTATAAGTACTTTCTCAGCAGCAATAAGTTTTTCTTGGATTACACGACTTCCACCACTAAAAATAGTTGGGAACTGATTAACTTCGTCCACACCTGAAGTATGATCAAAATAATCATTTGCTAAATTTAATCCTGCATGGATAAAAATTCCACCAATCAAAACTAAAAAGAAATTTATCCAGTTAAACTTACCTAATTGATACCATGCTATCGCAGCACCTAATACTACTGGCACTATAGTAGCAGTAAAAAAATGCCACCTTATTGCTTTAAGCCAGACTTTGAACCTTTCTTTCACAATAGACCTACAACTCCTTTTATATTTTCAGAATTTATCATAATAAACATTTTCTATATGCACACCTTTTTTTGTCAGAACTTTTATTGCTGCGTCTATCATTGGTGGTGGACCACATAAATATGACTCTAATACACCTGCTCCCTCATATCTTCCAGATAAATATATCTCATATCGCCCGTTCATATATATATCAAGATATCTTTCCACAACTTGTGTTATAAGTCCGACTTCGCCTTCCCATTTATCTTCTGGTTCTGGTTCAGACAACGCAGGAATAAATTTAAAATTTGGATATTTTTTTTCAAGTTCTGTCATCTCTTCAACATAGAATAAGTCTTTTTTTGTTCTCGCACCAAAAAAATATGTAACTTTTCTTGGCATCCCAAGTTCAGCTAAATATAAAATTATAGACCTTATTGGTGACATACCACATCCACCAGCGATACATATTATTTCCTTGTCAGACTCTTCACGAAGGAAAAACTCGCCAAATGGTCCTGTGAATACAACTTTATCACCTACCTCAAGTACATTGTGCATATATGTTGAACACAATCCACCATGAACAAGTCGTATTATTAATTCAATTCTATCATTTTGCCTTGGAGAAGAAGCTATAGAATATGCACGGAACTCTTCAGTCCCCGGAACTTTAATTTGTATATACTGGCCTGGCTTAAAGTTTATTGTTTTTGGTTCTAAAAGTTTTAAAGTAAAATGTTTAATATCATGAGTAAGTGAACTGATTTCTTCAACAACTGCTTGATATTCTTTTGCTTCAAACAAATGTTCAGGGAGATAAACTTCAATATCTTGTTTGATTTTCACCTGGCATGCAAGACGTATCCCTGCAGATTTTTCCTTTTGAGTAATAAAAACTTCTTCGGTAGGTAAGATTGGTCCACCACCGTTTAAAACTTTTATTTTACAATGGCCACAGGTTGCTTTCCCACCACAGGCTGAGGGAATAAATATTTTGTTTTTAGTAAAAAAACTAAGTAATGAAGCTCCACTTTCAGTTGTAAATACTCTTTCTTTGTTAATCACAACTTTACATATTTTGTGTGGTACAAGGACACTTTCTGCAAAAATAAGTAACACTGTTATTATGAACAAAATTATATTCATTAAAATAACAGGTGTTATTAAATTCATCTTATTTTCACCATCCCTCCAAATCCCATAAAAGCAAGTGATAAAATTCCTAAAATTATCATTGTTATTGCAGGCCCTTTTAATCCCTTCGGTATATCAGCTATGAGTAACAATTTTTCTTTTATTGCTGAAACTGTTACAATTGTAATTGCCCATCCAATAGCACTACCTGAAGCAAAACATACCGTTTTTATGAAATCGTATTCTCTTAATACCATAAATAGTGAAACTGCAAGAACTATACAGTTGACAGTTATCAATGGTAAAAATATACCAAATGCCACTTGTAGTGGTGGGAAAAATCTTTCAAGAAGCATTTCTACAAGTTGCACAGATGCCGCTATTGTTATAATAAAAATTACATACGAAATTATTTGGCTATTTGTAGGTAATAAAATCAAATTATATACGAACCAATTTATAACCGCAGTCAAAGTCACTACAAAAATTACTGATATCCCCATACCAAAAGCAGTCTTAAGATTTTTTGATATTGCTATTAGAGGGCACATACCGAGTATGTAAGTTAACGCGATATTGTGTGGAAAAATTGCCGCTATAAATATTAGTAGAGGATGTGTATTCATATTTTTCGTACCTATTTCTCAGGTTCTACTTTTGCAAGTGTTCTCATTATCCATAAATATAAAGCCAGCAAAACAAATGCTCCTGGCGCCATTGCTAATGCTACCCAGTTTGTCCAAGTTTGTGGCATAACTCTATATCTTAATATTGTCCCGAATGCTAATATTTCTCTTATTATTGATATAATAAGAAGCGTATAAGTATAACCGATACCACAAGATAAAGCGTCCAAAAACGAATAAACAACAGGGTTTTTCATTGCAAACCCTTCTGCTCTACCCATAACTATACAGTTCGTAATAATTAATCCTACATAAGGACCCATTGCTTCAGATATTGTTGGGAAGAACGCTTTCAAGAACTGGTCAACACAAATTACAAATGTAGAAATAACAACCATGTATGTTATCATTCTAACTCGTGATGGAATAAAATTTCTCATTGCTGAAATTATAACTGAAGTAGCTACAGTTACAAAAGTTACACCTAAACCCATAGCAATTGCGTTCTCTACACGGTTAGTTATTGCCAAAGATGAGCATATACCTAATACCATACAGAATATTGGATTATCTTTCCAGAGGCCATTTATTATTATTCTAAATGGTCTTGTATAAGTTAGTTTTTTTATTTTTTTAAACATTCTAAATGCTCCTTAATATCTTTATTCAACAGTTCCTCAAATGATTTACAAGTCATAGTAGCACCGGTTATCCCGTCAACTTCATTTTCTTGTTTTGCTTTTTCCTTTACAACTATTACGAGTTTTGGAGTAATCTTTTTATTTTTAAACTGTGACAAAAACTCTTGTTCTGCAATCCTGCCACCTAATCCTGGAGTTTCTTCTTGATGAAGTATTTTTATCCCTTTAATAGTATCTAAATCTGGATTCAAAGCAATAACACCTGAGATTGGTCCCCAAAGACCAGAACCTGAATATTTAAATGCAATCTCATTAGTTTTTGTTCTATAAAATACAGTGCCGTTTTTTTCAAATGTTTCTATATTCTGACTGAAGACACTCTCAATGGTATCTTTTTCATATTTAATTCCGAAAACATCAAGTATACTTGATTTCAGTTTTAATTCTTTGTTCTTTATCACCTTAGGTTTTGTCCAAGAATTTATACCTACAAGTAATCCTGATGATATACTACCTAACACTATTACAAATAGTATTATTGATATTTTCTCTTTCATACCTAAGAATGATTACCGCAGCGAAGTTGCATACTTTACTTTAAGTACTAACTGGTCTATTAATGGAGAAAAACCGTTCATAAGAATTATAGAAAACATTACACCTTCAACATAACCAGATAAACCTCTAATTAGTACTGTTAACAATCCACAAAGTATACCTGCTATCCATTTACCTTGTTTTGTAAACGGTGTTGTTACAGGATCTGTTGCCATAAAAAATGCGCCAAACAAAAGTCCACCTGTTAAAATTTGGAACACAGGCGGAGCAAACTTTTGTGGCCATAATTTGTTCCCAATAAACGAAAATATAAAAACAGAAAGTAAATAAGATAAAGGAACACGCCAGTTCGCTACTTTTGTAATTATCAAAAATATACCACCAAGAATTATCCCTAAACGGAATGTTTCTCCAAGACTTCCCGGAGTTTTGCCTAATAAAAGGTCTAAAAGAGGTGTCAAAGTATGTGTAGTTTTGTAAATCATCAAAGGTGTAGCAGAAGTAATAGCATCACTGAACGGTTGTTGCCACTGTGTAGTCATTATCACAGGAAAACATATTGTGATAAACAATCTACCTACTAATGCAGGATTGAAAATATTTCTTCCGGTCCCGCCGAACACTTCCTTGCCAATAAAAACACCAAATATTATCCCTACCGCTACTACCCATAAAGGTACAGTCGGTGGTAATAGTAAAGGAAATATAAGCCCTGTAACAAGAAATCCTTCATGAATTTCTTTTCTTCTTACGATAGCGAAAATTACTTCTACTAAACCACCAAAGATGTAAGAAACAGCAATAATCAATAAAACTTTTAAACCATAAAAGTATATTGCTGCAATTGTTGCAGGAAGCAGTGCAATTATTACTGTTGACATATACCGTTTTATATCAATATTATCAAGTATATGTGGAGAACGCAAGGAAATTACAGTAACTTTATCTGTACCAAAGAAAAACTCGTCAATAGCATTAAGTACTGGCTTAAATTTTGACAGCGATTTTATTTTGTATAATTTATCAATCAATATTCTAACTTGTTTCATTTATCTATCCTCTGTGGACTATGGACAGTGGACTATCAACTATTAACTCATTTTACTCCTCTATACTCTTCAAGCCCTTTTAAATCAAAATATGGCAGTATCCTTAAAGAACGGTCACAGCCAAGATTTATAAGTTTTTGTTGTCCATCTTTAATAAATTTTGCCAACGGTATTTTTGATGGACAAACATAACTGCATAAATTACATTCTATACAGTCAAAAATTCCGTAATTTATCAAAGTTTGTTCTATTATGTTCCTTTCAACATATCTATAAATAAGATGAGGTATAATACCTACAGGACAAACTTCTTCACAATAACCACAAGAAATACATGGTCTTGGTTCACCGTGGATGTTTGTATTTAGTTCTTTTTTAAAAAATTGTAAAAATTTTGACAGAAAAGTATTACTGTAAGAATCTCTTTTTACACCAGGCCTTAAAAAAGAAAGAAATTCCCTGTTTCTGTTTTCAGGTATAGATATTATTTGGGAATAAGTTCTATTTATTGGCAATGATAAATCTTTAAGTCGTACACCTGTTAGAAGACTGTTTAATACGATTCTTACTTCTATATTTTCTTTTAATCTTTGAGAAATTATATCTTTAAGAGGTGTACCAACTCTAACTTTTATATGAAGATTCTCTTTAAACCCTTCACCACATAACGCTATTGTTCGTTCTATTAAAGGTTTACCTTCAACTACTGCTTCATAAACATGTAGTACCGCCTGAATGTTTAATACTACAACACCTATATTTGCTGCTGAATATCCGTATGGGAACTTTTTCCCGAGCAATGTAGGGACAAGCATTTCATCATACCCTTGTGGATATTTTGGTTCTAACGGCTGGATTTCAAGCCAGTCTAAACCAGAAGTAAGTTTTGATATTTGTTCAATTAAGTTTTTATGGTATCTATTTAATGCCAAATATACTTTTGATTTTGGTAAAATTGTTTTCAGGATTTTTATTCCGTCAACGAAATGAAATATTTTTTTGCCAGCAAGCAGGACACCTAAGGATAAATTATATATCTCTGAACCTATACCGTGAATAATAAGATTTTCAACATCTTGAGGTAAGATAATTGAACTTTTAAATCTGGTTGGTATACCTTCTCTGTCTAACGAAGATGCTCCGGAAAGATAAACTAATTCTTCTATTTTTTCAACAGGTAGTTTTGTCCAATCAGCATTGTGTCCTTCTAACGGTTGCCAGTCAGGTGTCCCATCTGATTTTATTATAACAGAATTTATTTCCTGTTTGAAATAATTTATTTTCTTTATTTCTAAAACTTCACCATTGACTGTTGAATGCACAGGAGAAGAAACTGAATTATCATCTCTGCCAATGATTTGTCCTGCTTTAACCTTATCACCGGGTTTTACCAGTGGCGGGACTTCATTACCAAAACCTTGTTTTAAGGGAATAATAACTATCTGTGGTATTTTTAATTCAACCAATTTTTCTTGTGGCTGGCCTGAAATGTTAGTAAACTTGTATCCGCCAGGAAATGTTTTATATTTTGAAATCATAGTTTCTTAAAAAGGCTATATGCAACAAATCTGCCAAATTGATAAATATTGTATTATCCGACGAAATTTTATAATTTTTGGATTATCACGATATTACCATTTGGTAATCGCTGATTACTAAAAAGTAATATAGAAACAAACCTGTGGGTGGGGGGTTTTTATGTTTTATCTGATTATTTAATCCCGTACTCTTTTAATTTCTGCCAGAGTGTTTTTGGAGTGATACCTAATATTTTTGCAGCTTCTTTCTTACGACCTTTTGTTTGTGAAAGTATTTTCAAAATATGTTCTTTTTCTGATTCTTTTACTACTTCCTGAATTGTTTTTGGAGGTTGTTTTTGATATTGTAAAAACTCAGGTAAATCCTGTGGAGTAATTTTATCTTTATTACAAAGAGTTACAACTCGTTTAATCACGTTTTCCAGTTCTCTAACATTTCCCGGCCAATTATAAGATACCAAAACTTCCAGTGCTTCAGGAGATATTTCTTTTTTAGTGTCTCCTGCAGGTTTTGTATATTTTTCAATAAAATGTTCTACTAACAACGGAATATCTTCTTTTCTTTCCCTGAGTGGGGCAAGATATATAGGAATAACATTTAACCTATAATAAAGGTCTTCACGAAACTTTCCTTCTTTAACTAAATCTAATAAATCTTTCTTACTAGCAGCAATAATACGAACATCAACCTGGAGTGTTTCTGTCCCACCTATACGTTCAAACTTTCTTTCCTGCAAGACACGTAAAAGTTTTACCTGAACTTCTGGTTTAATATCATCAACATCGTCAAGGAATAAAGTTCCACCATCAGCCATCTCAAACCTGCCTATTTTACGAGAAACAGCATCCGTAAACGCTCCTCTTTCGTAACCAAACAATTCACTCTCTAACAATGTTTCAGGAAGCGCTGCACAACTAACTTTTATCAATGGTTTATTTTTTCGTGGACTAAGTTTATGTATAGTTTCAGCAACAAGTTCTTTCCCAGTACCTGTTTCACCATAAATAATAACAGTTGCAGTAGTCTTAGCTACAGCTGTAATCATTCGGTAAACTTCTTGCATCTTCTCACTTTTACCAATTATATCTCCTAACTTATAACTTTCTTTTAGTTTACTTTTCAAGTTCTTGTTTTCTTCTCTAAGATTATAAACTTCAAATGCTCTTTTTACTAAAAGAACCATATCTTCAAGAATAAAAGGTTTGCAGATATAATCATAAGCGCCTAACTTCATTGCTTGGACTGCAGATTCTATTGTTCCATAACCCGTAATGACTATCACTATCGTATCAGAAGAAATACTTTTAATTTTTTCTAAAAGTTGGATACCATCCATCCCCGGAAGTTTGAGATCAGTTAAGACCAATACAGGATATTCTTTTTTAAACTTTTCCCATCCTTCTTCACCATCACACGCTACCTCTACTTCATACCCTTCTTTTATTAAACTATCCCTAAGAGTTATACGCATAAGTTCTTCATCATCAACAACTAATATTTTTTTCTTCATATGATTACAGCGATTATATATTTTAATTGTTAACTGGCAACCTAATTACTACAGTTGTACCTTGGTTTTCTTTACTTTTTATACTTATTGTTCCTTTATGCTGCTGAATTATACTATAACTTATTGAAAGACCTAATCCTACACCTTTACCAACTTCTTTAGTAGTAAAAAATGGGTCAAACACTTTATCTAAATGTTCTTCTTTAATTCCTTTACCATTGTCAATAAAAATGATCTCAATATTTTTATCTATCATAGCAGTACTAATACTTAACTTACCACCTACGGTCAATGCATCTAAAGCATTTGATATTATATTTAAAAATACCTGTTGAATTTTGTAAGGGTCACATAATATTTTAGGTAAAGATTCTGAGAGATTTAATTCTAAAACAACTTTTTGTTCTGTTAACCGATGTTTAACAAACTCTAAAGATTCTTTAATTAACTGATTCACATCGGCTAACATTACTTTAAACTCATGTTTACTAGAAAAACTTAAAATTTGTTTAATTGTGTTTTCTATTCTTAATAATCCTTTCAAAGTTAATTCTAAATATCCTCTTTTCTGACCTTTTATTTCAGGATCAGCTAATAAACTACGAACACAGTTTAAAATCCCAGCTAACGGATTGTTAATCTCATGAGCAACACCTGCAGCAAACTGTCCTACAGTAGCCATCTTTGCTGTCTGAATTAATTGAGTTTGAGCATTTTTAAGTTGAATATTTGTGTTTTCAAGTTTTTCTGCCATCTCATTAAAAGTTTTCGCTAACAGGCCTATTTCATCTTTTGATTTTACATTGATTCTTTGACTAAAATCGCCTTCACCAATCTTTTTGATAGATTTTATTACTTTTTTTAATTCTGAAAGTGTACGATTAGCAAAAAAATAAGTCAACACTATACCCATAACTGTAATGATACAAATAATTAAAATCAACCTGTTCACAATAGCAGAAACTATCTCTTGAATATATTTTTCAGAAATACCTAAGTGTAAAGTTCCTAATCTTCCATTTAAAATAGGGAAAGCAATATCTCTAATTAACCCTTGTTCAGTACTCAAAATTTGAATCTGATACGGAGTAGAACCTTTAGGTTCGTTATACGGGGCTAAAGCCCCTACTGCAGTCTTTATTCCAGATACTGCATCAGCTAATCCTTTAGGGAAATAATCGCCAAAAGTATGTACCACAGGTACACTTTGAGTATCCAGAATAAAAACATAAACGATGTGTTTCTCTAATTGTTTTGTATCAGAAATCATTTTTTGTAATTTTACTAAATCCTCAACCAAAATAGGTTCAATACAATTAGAAGCCAGATTCCGTGCTATACATAATCCCATTTCATCTAATTCAGCAGATAAACGACCTGAAATAAATTCCTTAACAAAAAAAATAACACTAAAACCTAAACTAAAAATGACTATAATCAAAAGTAATATAATCTTCGTATGGATTTTCATTATTTTGATTACTGCGATTCATGAAATACGATTACAACGATTAAAAGTAATCATTCATTTAATCTTTGTAACTCATTCACTTTAATTTTCATTTCTCGGATAAAATCATATATTTTGTCATCAGGAGATATAAATTTATCAATTCTTAATTTAGCAAGAATTTTTTTACCCTCGTCTTCTTTATCTAATTCCAGAAATATTTTTTTAATTTCTTTTTTTAAATTAAAATTTTTATGTACTACAACTGGCGGGATACCGAACGGTGGCGAAGTTAAAATAATTTTTGTTTTTGACACAAGTTCAGGATTTGTTTCAGAAAGCCAGTTGTATATTAAACTGTCCACTGCTGCTGCGTCTATTAACTTTTCTGCTACTGCAATGATTGAATTGTCATGACTATATGTGAAAATAGTCCGTGAAAAATAGTTCTGATAAGTTTTACCTTTTTTAGCAACTAAATACACAGGAAATAAATATCCAGAATTAGATAACGGATCGACAAAAGCAAAACTCTTCCCTTTAAGGTCTGAAAAGTTTTCAATTTCACTATCTCTATGGACAATAATATAAGAATAATACTCTGGTTTGTTATTTACCAAAGGAGCCACAAGTAGTTCTACCTGTGCAGCTTTTTGCAGTTCTACATACGCACCACTGCAGATAAATGCAAGGTCAATCTGGTTAGATTTAAGTAAACGGTTTATTTCTTCATATCTTCCTTGTTTTAGAACTATCGGTTTTGAAATTTTTTTACTAATGTAATCTAACAATTCTTTATAATAAAGAAATCCTTCCTTAGGAGAAACAATTGCACCAATGCCTACATTTATTGCATCTTGAGGAATTTTTGTTTCTATTTTTTCTGCAGGTTCTGACAAATTGATATTTTTAACCTCTTTTTTCTTGTTGCAGTTCGAAAAATTTATGATAGCAAGAACTAAAAAGTAAAGTATTAATTTTTTATTCATCTTTTCTGATTTGATTTATAATCTCTTGATGTTTTTGACAAAATTCGTTTTTGTTGTTTAATTGTGTCTGAATTACTTCCTCCTGCCAGTGAGCATTATAAAGTCTACAATTCTTATCTTCACAAAAAGGATTTCCTGTGATGTGATAAAATATTGCTTGTAGAACATATCCTTTCATTACTTCTGTCATCCGTGGGTCATCATAGTCAATAAATCTATCTTTGAATTCTTCTTTAAGAGTATAAATATCAACTCCTAATTGTTTTTTTAAATAGAACTCTCTTGGTCTTGCTGGGGCTTCTACTATACCTGTGGTTGAAATAATTGATGGAAAACTATAGATACTTACTCGGGCATGATATCTCATATCTTCTTCATCCCATGTGGCAAAAAGTTGGTTAGTAAAAATAATGTGACAATGGTTAAAATCTGTCTCTTCTTTGGGAATTAATTTAGAAAGAATTGTTATAAGTTCAAAACCGTCATATAAAATACCGAATGATTTATTTTCAGGGCTGGACAATCTTTTTTTCTCGTATTCAATCTCGCCTTGTAAAGGTTCAAATTTTAGATTTTTATGTTCTATTTTTCTGATTTTAATTTTAGATATTTCTCTGGCTAGATTATCTATCAACTTTTCTTTTTCTTCAGAACTTAGATTTGAAATACAATATTCTATAAATTCCTTTCTTATTTGAACTTCAGTTTTTTTGAATATATTTTTGAGATATACAGAAATTTCGTTCAAATCCAAACTTTCTGTTTTTCCGCCGTCATATAGATAAATAAAAGATGGGACATGCATCCAAATTTTTCGTATATAAATTATGGTTTACTGAAGATCAATTTTTCAACAATTTCTGCTGCTTTTTTACCTGAAAGCAACATCGCACCGAATGTTGGTCCCATTCTTGGAAGACCGTAAGTTGTAGTTACTGACATACCACAAACAACTAAACCAGGATGAACTTCGGAAGTATGTTCTACTACCAAATCTTCTGACATTTCTACCCACATTGCTCCAAAACCAGCAATTTTGATTATTCCTCGTTCTGATAATTTTCTTACTACAACAGCATCATGTCCTGTAGCATCAACAACTATTTTTGATTCTAAAGCTACTGGGTCTACACAGGTAATCTCTCTTGGTAATGCTTGTACAGGTGTCCAGTTGACAACAACACCTGCTACACGATTTTTTTCTTTTAATACAACATCGTCAAATACAGTCATATTGGCAAATTTTACTCCAGCATCACAAGCAGAGGCTATTAGTTTTGAACATGCATGTGGACCATCAGCAACATATAAACCTTTTGTAAATTCTTGGTAAGGCACACCTAATTCTTCAAGTATTTCCTGTGCAGGTGCTCTCACAGTAACTTTGTTCATCAAATATCCGCCTATCCAGAACCCGCCACCTAAATAGTTGTTCCGTTCAATAACTAACACTTTTAATTTTTTCTTTGCTAACTCTCTTGCTGCCATTAATCCTGCAGGCCCTGCGCCAACAATTATACAATCACTTTCTACATATTCAGAAAACTGTTTTGCAAACTCGTTAACAATAGCTCTTGTAACTTCTTTTTCACCGACTTGAGAAAATATTTTGTTTGTCATTTTTTAAAATTTCCTCCTTTCTGAATAATTTTGTTCTTTTTATATTTATTAGTATCAAAAAAACTCTTAAATTTCATAACGTGTGGGTGGGGGAAATTTAAATAGTTTGAAAACAAAATGAAAGATAAAAATTGTAATAATACTTACTAAAAAACCACCAAGTTTATTAGGTAAAACATATGAGGTTTTGCTTAAGAATATACAATCAACTACTCCAAAAATTGAGGCTAATATAGCAACTAATGAAAAGGCTCTCTTTGTTAACGCAGCGTAAATCATTGCTGCTGTAACAGAAACAAGTAGTACAGTCCATGATTCTAAACATAACTGATAAATATCTTTAAAATACAGCGCAATAAGAAGTGAAAAAAATCCAACGATCGGTACTGAAACTTTACATAAGAACAACTTTTGTTTCTCTGTTAATTTTTTGCCAAGTATGGGTGGTATTAAATTGTTTCCAATAATACTTGCTGGAGCAAGTAAGGCTGAATCAACAGAACTCATTATTGCTGAAACCAACCCGCCAACCATTATCCCTATCAATGGTAAAGAAAAATATTTCATTGCTAAATCAATCAAAACACCGTTAGGTGTTATTTCTTTAAATATTTTGCCAGCAAAGATGCCACATAAGACAGGAATACTTCCAACTGTCCAATACAATATTGCTGAAACAAATAGTGCTACTCTTGCTGTTTTAACATTTCTTGCTGAAAGGATTCTTCCAACTAAATCCTGTGCTGGTAACGAACCTAAACCAACAATTATCCATGATTCAAAATATCCCAGCCATGACGAAAAATCGCCTCCTTTTGGATAAAACTGAAATTTATCCTGAGGTATTGATTTTAATATCTCGTCACCACAAACTGTATAAACTTTTATTAAAAGAACCACAAAACAAAAAATTAAAATTAAAGCCTGTATAAAATCTGTGATTGTTACTGACCACATCCCTCCATAATATGTATATAATATCACAACAAATGCAGAAATAATTATCGCTGTATTTATTGGTATACCAACTAATGAATGTAAAATTGTCCCTAATGCTAACATCTGTGCACCAACCCAACCTATATATGATGGAATATAAAACACAGAAAACCAAACTCCAGCATCTTTGCCAAATTTAATCTCAAAAAATCTATTATTGTCTTTATGTTGGCTTTATATAGAATCCCAACAAAAAAAATTGCTATCAACAAACACAACCCAGCACCAAACGGGTCTGCAATTATACCAAGAATACCTTTTTCATACGCAGTGTTAGCCGAACCCATACATGTTTCAGCACCAAACCATGTAGCAAAAATTGTCCCTACAGACAACACAATACCTAGCCGTCTACCAGCTACAATGTAATCAAGCGTATCTTTTATTAATCTACTTGATAAAAATCCTATCAAAACCATAACAGACATATAAAAAACTACACTGATTAAAATCCAACCTTGTGAACTCATTTTAAGTTTACCTTATACATTAAGCTTTACCATAAAAACTAATCAACAATATCTCCTTCAATAGGTTCAACATCAACACCTAATTTTATCAAATACTTAATACCTTTTTCTATATTTTTTTCTTCACCTTCTAATTCAAGGACTAATTCTCCTGTTGTTTCTGTAACTTTTGCCCGACGAATGTTAGGAATTATATCGTACTTTTTTGCCATTTTAAACGTCACAGGTTCTTTAATCAACTCTTGTGGAAAAACTAATTTTACAACTTTTTTTACTAATTTTTTCTTAACCATAAACAATAACCTCCTGTAGTTTTAACGAACTTGACAAAATTGTTCATAATCAATAAGTTCTTTTATTGTAGGTTTATCTCCACAAATTGGACAATCATTATTT
Organism: uncultured Endomicrobiia bacterium; assembly: GCA_938074745.1. Taxonomy (GTDB): domain Bacteria; phylum Elusimicrobiota; class Endomicrobiia; order DTEH01; family DTEH01; genus CALJEJ01. Next base: position 5,594 of record CALJEJ010000024.1, on the reverse strand, counting down.
TTTTGTATACTAAGTTTTCTAAAACTCATTTCTAAAGCGTTAAATACAAGTAGTTTAGAAACTAAAAGTTCGCCCTTGCCTAAGATATATTTTATAACTTCAGTGGCTTGGATCACACCAAGAATTCCAGCTACTACTCCTAATATACCTGCCTCTTGACATGAAGGTACCATCCCTGGCGGAGGCGGTTCTTGAAAAATACAACGATAACATGGACCTTTGTAAGGGACAATCGTAGTTGCTTGTCCTTCAAACCTTAATATTCCTGCATGTACTAACGGTTTGTTAGACAAAACACAGGCATCGTTTACTAAATATCTGGTTGGGAAGTTGTCACTTCCATCAACTATTATATCATAATCTTTAATAATATCCATTATATTCTGTGAAGTAATTCTAACTGGATAAGTTACTACTTCAACATCAGGATTGATAGAATTTAATTTTTCTTTAGCTGATTCTGTTTTTTGTCTTCCTACATCTTTTGTAAAATGTAAAATTTGTCGTTGTAGATTGTTCAGTTCAACTTTGTCAGAATCAACTAACCCAATTTTACCCACACCTGCAGATGCTAAATAATATGCACAAGGTGAACCTAACCCACCACAACCTATAATTAATACTTTGGCATTTAATAATTTTTTTTGTCCACTACCACCAATTTCAGGCAATATTATTTGACGACTATATCGTTCAATCTGTTGTTCGGTAAGTTCTGTCCCACCTGCAATCGCTGGAATTATAGATACAACATCGCCATCTTTAAGTTCTGTTTGTTCTCCATCTAAAAATCTTATATCTTTATCGTTGACGAAAAAGTTTATGAACCGTCGTAAATTGCCTTTCTCATCACAAAGTCTTTCTTTAATACCTGGATATTTTTTGTCAAGATTTTCAATCAATTCTTTAATATTTTTTGCTTCACATTCAACTTCAACTTGGTTATTAGTTAATTTTTGTAGTGGTGTTGGTATTCTTACTTTTATACTCATGATTAATCTCCTTTCAGCTAATATTTTTTATTTCGTTCTCAAACGAATTTAAGTTAGGTTTAATTTTTATAATTGTATCAAGTTTTGACGATACAGCTTCTTGAGTTTTTAATCCGTTACCTGTGATTGAAATAACTGTCAATTCATCTTTTTTTATTCTACCTTGTTGTATAAGTTTTTTAGTTACAGCAACAGTTACCCCGCCTGCAGTTTCAGTAAATATACCTTCAGTACGAGCTAACAATTTTATTCCTTCAACTATTTCTTCATCAGTTACATCTTCAGCCCAACCACCACTTTCTATAACTGTCTTAAATGCGTAATATCCATCAGCAGGGTTCCCTATTGCAAGCGATTTTGCAATTGTTTTTGGTTTTACTGGTTTGATGATTTCGTTATTTTCTTTTATTGCAGTAACTACAGGAGAACAACCTTTTGCTTGTGCAGCATAGATTTTTGTAGATGGGCGTAAATGTTCTAATTCCAAAGTAGACCCTTTAGTGTCGTTTGGTTCATCAATAAAACCAAGCATTTTCAATTCTTTCAGTCCTTTCCAAATTTTTGAAATTAAAGAACCGCCAGCAACAGGAACTACAATATTATCCGGTGCACGCCAACCTAACTGTTCTACAATTTCGTATATATATGTCTTTGACCCTTCAGCATAATATGGACGAATGTTTATGTTAACAAATGCCCATTTATATTTGTTTGCTATTTCTGTACAAAGACGGTTTACTTCATCATAATTACCTTCAACTGCTACAACTTTTGGTGCGTAAATAAGTGAGGCAACAACTTTGCCTAACTCTAAATCTGCAGGTATAAAAACAAAACAGTTCATTTTTGCCTGAGCTGCTTGGGATGCAACTGAATTTGCTAAATTTCCAGTAGATGCACAAGCAACTGTATCAAACCCAAATTCTTTTGATTTTGATATTGCTACTGAAACTACTCTGTCTTTGAAAGAAAGTGTAGGATGACATACTGAATCATCTTTAATATATAGTTCTTTTACACCTAACTCTTTAGCTAAATTGTTTGCTTTAACTAACGGAGTAAATCCTGATTGTAACCCAGCTATTGGTTCACCATCAATAGGCAATAATTCTCTATATCTCCATAAATTTTTCTGACGGGAAGCAATCAGTTCTTTGCTCAGCTTCTTTTTTATTTTAGAATAGTCATAATTTACTTCCAATGGTCCAAAACAATATTCGCATACATAAAGTGGTTCCTTAGGATATTCCCTACCACATTCTCTACATTTTAATCCTTTAGTATACATACTTTAACCCTCCATTAATAATTTAGGAGTAGAGCCTTCAGGCTCGTCTAAAGTAGAGCCTTCAGGAGTAGAGCCTTTAGGCTCGTTAATTATATAAATTTTACTCTACGAGGCTAAAGCCTATTATTCCCACGAGGCTAAAGCCTCTACTCCAAGAATTTCAATAGGCATTCTTACCTTTAAGTTCGTTAGGAGTAGAGCCTTTAGGCTCGTTAATTATATAAATTTTACTCTACGAGGCTAAAGCCTATATTCCCACGAGGCTAAAGCCTCTACTCCTACGAGCATGAAGGCTCTACTCCGTTTTAACAAGCGTAAACGCTCTACTCCAACTTTTATAATTTCTATACGAACTCCGACGTTCTATTTCCACGAGGCTAAAGCCTCTACTCCTACGAGGCTAAAGCCTCTACTCCTTACGCAGTAAAATACTGTTCTATACTGAAATATCTTTCGCCAGTGTCTGGGAAAATTACAACTATACGTTTACCTTTACCTAAATTTTTCGCTACTTTAAGTGCAGCAAAACATGCTGCACCAGAAGATATACCTACAAATAGTCCTTCTTGTTTTGCTAATAACTTAGAAGTTTGGAATGCTTCATTATCTTCTACAGTAATAATTTCATCAATTACTTCGCGATTAAGTATCTCAGGGATAAATCCTGCACCTATACCTTGAATTTTATGTGGACCCGGTGGTTTTCCTGAAAGGACTGCAGAACTTGCAGGTTCAACTGCAACTATTTTTATATTTTGAACTTTTTTCTTAAGAACTTCGCCAACACCTGTAATTGTTCCACCAGTGCCAACACCAGCAACAAACGCGTCTATTTTGTTCTGCATAGCTTCAAGTATTTCGTTTGCTGTAGTTTCACGATGTATTTTAGGGTTTGCAGAGTTAGAGAACTGTTGTGGCATAAACGCATTTTTTGTTTTTTTTAGTATTTCCTTAGCCTTTTTTATAGCACCTTCCATACCTTCAATTGCAGGTGTTAAAACTACTTCTGCACCGTAAGATTTTAAAATATATATTCTTTCTAAACTCATAGATTCTGGCATTGTTAAAATACATCTATAACCTTTTACTGCACAAACCATTGCTAACCCTATACCTGTATTTCCTGAAGTAGGTTCTATGATTGTTGCTCCTGGTTTTATTATACCTTTCTTTTCTGCATCTTCAATCATAGAAAAAGCAATCCTATCTTTTACACTACCACCAGGATTAAACATCTCTAATTTAGCATAAATTTCTGCCATATCCTTTTCTACAATTTTGTTTAATTTTACTATAGGTGTGTTAAAAATTAACTCTAACACATTATCTGCTATTTTTGCACCACATTTTTTTAATTTGTTCTCACTACTATTCATAGTATCCTCCAGGTTCCTAATTGGTTAAACAATAAATTTTAAACATTTTACAATTTTCATTAATTTCCGCCACCCATAAAAAATACAAATTCTATCACATCGTTTTCTTTAATAACCGTAGATTGATAATCTTGCCGATTTATTATTTTACCATTTAACTCTACAGTTACTACTTCAGGACGAATATTTTTCTTTTTTAACAGTTCTAAAATACTAATTTCTTGTTCTATTTGTTCTTCTTTTCCATTTATTAAAATTTTTATAGCCATCTTTTTTAACCCTCCAGCAATTTTTTAATTTTATAAAAAAATTTTTTATACTTTTTTCTTTACTAAAACTTTAAAAAAATCTTGTTCTTGTTTAATTTCTAATATTTCCTGACCATCATTTTGTAAACTTTTAGGTACATTTTGTATAGGAGCACCATCGTCTAAATAAATTTCTAATATATCTCCGACCTGCATTTCTTCAAGTTTAAGTTTTGCTTTTACATAATTTATTGGGCACGGTGTACCTCGTAAATCGTAAATTATAGTTGATAGTGGATAGTGGTTAGTGGTTTGTGGTTCGTGTTTAAACCTCTCTGGAAAATTAAAGTTGCTATCCATTGAGGAATAAATATTTTTTACTTCATTATAAAAATCTGAGACAAATTTGTATGCATCTTCTTTTTGAATTTTGCCTGGAACTAAATTTTCATAAAATTCAACTATATTTTCAAACCTTGTATCACAAATACCGCTACTAATAAACTTTTCAACAAAAAAAGTAACTGCTTCTTTTTCATCTTTCGGGTCAACTCCTTTTACAACAAGTAGTGCTCTTGCTGAATAAACTAAAGCATTTTTAATTTCTTGTATTTCAAAGTTTTTATCTTTTGCCTTAAGTAGTGATTGTTTTGCTGATTCTAAATCTGATTCTATCATATCAATTACTCCTGCACCACATTCACCTTGTGAAAGCCCATCCAAAGAAAACTCAGTGTCTTTCCCCCAGTCAAAATAAAAACTTTTATCTTCATCATATTGTGGTACAAAAGAATATTTCTTTATAAGCTCACTTACAGTTAATACTTCAAGTTTATCATTAAAATCTATTATCAACTCTGAAACCAATTTTGGCACAACACGTGCCGGAACAATACCTACTTCTTGTGCAAGTTTTGTATTTTCAGCATTTATCTCTCCACCAAAATGTATCTTGTAAAAAGGAACTGTCCTATCATAAACTTTTCTTGCTAAACCTGAAAAAGAAATTGTCCCTATTGGATGTTGACCACAAGCGTTAGGGCAGCCATTTATGTTTATCCTTATATTTTTAAGTTTATCAATCGTATCTAAATTTATTTTTGAACTCAATTCTTTTATTATTTCTTTTGCCATATCTATGGCATTACATATACCTAAATTACAAGTTGTTGCTGCTTTGCAAGAAATAACATCTAAAACTGTTTCAGGATAAAGAAAGTCAGTAAATGTTGATTTTATTTTTTCATAAACATAAAACATTTTGTTATAAGGTATATTTGAAACAACAATATTTTGTCTTTGTGTAGTTCTTAATATTACATAAGGTATTTCGTTTACAATTTCTGACAAACTTATAAGTTGTTTTGCGTCAACTTCGCCTAACGGAACTCTTATCTGTGCAAAGTAGTATCCTTTTTGTTTTTGTTCTGCTGTGTTGTATTTCAAAAACAAATTATAAACATTATCTTCTGAACAACCTATCAAATTACCATACTGTAGTTGAGGTAGTGAAGGCAGCCCATTTTCTAATCTTAAACTGATATATTCTGTATCTTTCAACTTTTTTAATTCTTCTTTATAAAGTTCTACAAACTTTTCCCAAGAAATATCTTGGATAAGAAATCTTAGACGGTTATGGTGTCTGTTTTTTCTATCTCCATATTTGTTAAAAACATTCATAATTGATTTC
>CALJEJ010000023.1 GCA_938074745.1 uncultured Endomicrobiia bacterium | reverse complement strand
TTACGTATACGAATAATTGAAAAAATTTTTTTAAGTTCTTTCTTAGACAAACCTGAAAAAAGTATTGAATTAGAAATTTGTTTTAACAAATCTTTTTGTTGCATAATAACAATTTTTTTACGACAACTTTTTCTCTAATTCTTCAGGGCGGACTACACCACCTGAAACTACTATCTGTAACGCTTCTTCTACACTTAACGAGGTAGGTTTTACTTGTTGTCGGTCTACAAAAATTAACCATCCTGTTGTAGGATTTGGTGTGGTTGGTACAAACACTCCTATTTTATCATTACCAATTTCTGAGGTTACAACTCCTATAGAATGAAAACCAGCTTTTGGAAATTCTATTAACACAACTTTATTCCAGTGATGACTTTTATATTCTATAAAGAAATTTATTAATTTTTTAGCTGATAAGTAAATATCCCTAATTATTGGAAAAGTAGTAATTGTAGATTCAACTTTTGTGATAATTTTTTTACCAATGATATTGTTCGCTACAACACCTATCAAATATATAAATGCTATAGAAGCTATAAAACTTGTTATTCTAATAAAAGTGCTGCTTTCTATACCTAATAAATATACTGAAACTATTGTTACAAACGGTTTCGTAATGTTTGAAACCCATTTTATAAATATCCATAAAATAAAAAATGTTATCCATAAAGGAAGTAAAATAGCAATTCCTGTTAAAATATGTTTTTTCATTTATCTAAAAATATAACGTATTCCTATAGAAGGAGCGAAATATACTGAAATAGACGGAACTATATTTATACAAGGTGAAATCTTCACAAAAATGTTAAATGGTATTTCTTTAAAGATATACTCTACACCTAACGTAAATTTTAATCCCATTTTTTCTTGGGTAATAATATATATCCCTGGACCCCAAAATACAGGTAAATCACCAGAAAGTTCTTCTTTCGGGATTAGTTTATAGTTTTGTTTTAAATACTCCAAATGTAATTCAAAAAAATTTATTTGAGTATCAAAGTTTAACGATAATTCTATAAAAGTATCTTTGGTATTCTGAATTTTTAAATCAACTCCGGTAGGAACACCTAAAATTACTCCTAAAGAATATTTGTCTAGACAATAACCATAACCAATGATTGTTAACCAGTAGATAACTAAAATATAATATATCACTGTTTTCCTTTTCATGTATTAAATCCCCCCCTTCATGTTAAAAAACTGAACTTGTTATTTATATCAAGCGAAACTGAAAATACTCACCTAATTATTTTATGGATGTTATTCAATAACCTTGTCTACTTTAAAAAACTTATCTATTTTTTCTGGCGCATTACTAAGTATATCATTTTGAACTTCATTATCAACTGGAACATCATCTCTTAAATTTTGTTGAAAATTTATTTTAGTGTTTATCATCTGAAATATATGAGTAACATTCTTAGGAACAACTTCAGTATCCAGTTTGTTTAATTTATCCATATATTCCAATATCTCTTCTAACTGTTTAGAATAAGTTTCTACCTCTTCTTGTGTAAGTTTTAACCGAGACAAAAACGCAATATGTCTTACTACTTCTTTAGTAATTTTTTTCATAAAGCTCAACATTAGTTTTGGTTTTTAATAACTTATATATCATTTTAACTAATATTCTGACATTAACTGTTTTATTCGCATAAGTTGTGTGATATTAGTTCGTTCAAGTTCGTTAAGTTTGTTCAAAATAAATTTTATTCCATATTTTATTCGCGGTATCAAAACATATTCTAACGCGTTAACACGTCGTCGGGTAGTTTGCAACTCTTTCGCCATAAGTTCACATAAATGTTCTAAATTGTATAATTCAACCAACTTAAAAAATAAAGTTGTAAATTTTTTCATTGCAAGGTTAAAGTAGATATCTGTAGTAACAAAACCTTCAATTTCATTATCTGATTGTTTTTCAGCAATGACCACATCGTACTTTAGATTAAACTTTGTTCTACGTTCAAAACTAATCTTATAACCTTCTTTTTGGAAATATAAATCACACCACTGTTCCACAAGTTCCAAAGGATAATTTGAATATACTTTTTGTAAATTCCTATACACATCAAGAAGAGTTAATTCAATTTCTTCTCTTAACTTTGTCAGTTCAATAATTAATTTATTAAACTCGCGTGTTAACTGTTCTTGTTTATCTTTTAAAAGTTTATGTCCACGAAGTGCAAATTTTAACCTACGACGAAGTTTTAACAAATTCATCCTGTTAGCATTGATTTTAATATCCATTTTATTTCAACCACTTATCTTTAAATTCTGGACGGATACGTTTCAATTCTTCTTTGGGGAACATTTTTAACAGTTCGTAACCTATTTGTAACGTTTGGATAATGCTTCTATTTTCTGTAATACTCTGTTGAACAAATTTTTTTTCAAATTCGTTCACAAACTTAAGATATGTACGGTCAATCTCTTCTAACGCAGCTTCACCTAAAACGATCGCCAACTCTTCAACTTCTTTTCCTCGGGCATAACAAGCAAACAACTGGTTTGCCCAGTCAGGATGGTCTTCACGTGTTCTATCTTTACCAATACCTTTGTCACGTAACCGAGATAAACTTGCCATAATATCTATTGGTGGATATATACCTTTTCTGTGCAACTCCCGACTTAGCACAATTTGTCCCTCGGTGATGTATCCTGTTAGATCTGGTATAGGATGTGTTTTATCGTCTTCTGGCATTGAAAGTACCGGCATTAAAGTGATAGAACCTTTTTTATTTTTAATTCTTCCAGCACGTTCATATAATGAGGCTAAATCTGTATACAAATAACCAGGATAACCACGTCTACCGGGAACTTCTTTCCTTGCTGCTGCAATTTCACGTAACGCTTCACAATAGTTCGTCATATCACTAAGTATCACAAGAACATGTTTGTCTAATTCAAATGCTAAATATTCAGCACAGGTTAATGCTAACCTTGGTGTTGCAATACGTTCAATAGCAGGATGTTCCGCTAAATTTATAAACAACACAGAACGTGCTAACGCGCCTGTCTTTTTAAATTCAGAAATAAAAAAGTTGGCTTCTTCAAAAGTTATCCCTATTGCTGCAAACACTACTGCAAATTCTTCAGATTCTTCATTAGTAGCTCGGTCAGATTTCAACACAGTTGCCTGCCGAGCAATCTGTGTAGCAAGTTCTTTATGTGGCAAGCCAAAACCTGAAAATATAGGCAACTTTTGTCCTCTAACAAGCGTGTTCAACCCGTCAATTGAAGATATTCCTGTTTGAATGAACTCTCTTGGATAATCCCGTGCATACGGGTTAATAGGATTGCCGTTGATATCAATTCGTGCTTCAGGAACTATCTCAGGACCGTCATCAATAGGTCTACCTAACCCGTCAAATACACGACCAAGAATAGTTCTTGAAACTGCAAGTGTGACAGTTCTGTTCAAAAAACGAACTCTGGTAGTACTGGTGTCAATCCCACGACTCTCTTCAAACAATTGTATCAATGCAGTATCTTCCTCAATTTCTAAAACTTTACCTAATTTTTTTTCTCCATTAGATAATTTTATTTCTACTAATTCCTCATATTTTGCACCACGAGCATCACCTACAAATACTAAAGGGCCTGTGACAGATTTTATATTCTGAGTCTCCAGAAGCATAACCTAATTCTCCTCCATTTCATCTAATTTTTGGAAAGTAATATAAGGCAACGCTTACGCTTTGCCGCTACATTTTCACTTCTTTTCTACCGTGGACTGTGGACTACGGACTATCAACTCAACATTCCCTATCCACCTACCTGCTACCACTTAACCACCTGTAGACTCCTAATCTCCCTCCTATCAAGGAGGGATAAAGGGAGGTGTTTATTACTCCCACGAGGCTAAAGCCTCTACTCCAAGAATTTTGGGTACATAAAGAGCAAAGCTGACGCTTTGCAGCTACTTTTTTACTTTTTCCCTACCACCTACCTGCTACCACCTATCACCTCTAATTTGATTTCCCAACGATTTTCGGAGTAGAGCCTTCAGGCTCGTTGGAATAGAGCCTTTAGGCTCGTTATATTATAATTTTTTCTTCACGAGGCTAAAGCCTCTACTCCAAGAATTTATTATTTTCTGAAAATTTCTTAACCCCCCCTTTTGTAGACGGCAATTAATTGCCGTCTACTACAAAGCAAAGCTTACGCTTTGCAGCTACATTTTCTTTCTCACTTTTTCCCCACTCTATTCCTTCAATAACTGTGTAACCCGTGTCTAAACTCACACTAT
>CALJEJ010000022.1 GCA_938074745.1 uncultured Endomicrobiia bacterium | reverse complement strand
TTACAACTTTATGGATATCTACAGAATTTTCGTTTTTTTTCATTCCGTTTATCTTACAACTATTATCTTTCCCGTATATTTTTTACCGTCAGGCTGTAATTGTTGATAAATATATATACCACTTTTGACTTTTCTATTTGTTTTATCTGTACCATCCCACTCATTGGTATTAAGAACTTTTATCAACTTGCCCTTTATATCATAAATTTTTACTTTACTATCCCCTTCAGGGAAGATTATTTTATCATTTACTCCGTCTTCATTTAAGGTTAAAACATAATCTCCTGATTTGTATGGTATAGTAATAACCATTACTATTTCTTCTGACCAATCTGAAGCTAAACCTTTAATATCTACTGCTTTGACTTTTATTGTGTAAGTTCCAGTAGTTGTCCAAATATGACTACTGACAACAATTTCTGCTGAGTCTACGTATTGAGTCTCACTACCACTACCATCACCCCAGTCAAATATAAATTTTATTTTATCACCGTCAGGATCTTCAGCTGAGACGGTGTAACTATAAGGTGTATTTATTAGTCCACTTGTCGGACCTGAAAGTATCGTTGGAGTAGTAGGGGGATTATTGGTAATAGTAGTTCCAGAAGTTACTATGACGGTTAATGCCTGGCTCCATCCAGATTGTCCTCCATGTTCATCGATAGCTTTCACTTGTAGTTGGTATGTACCTGCAGAGGACCAAGAATGTATACCTGTAGTTTGTTGACCTGAATTGACGAATTCTGTTTGGCTTGTAGTACCATCACCCCAGTCAAATATAAATTTTATTTTATCACCGTCAGGATCTTCAGCTGAGACGGTGTAGGTGGCTACCTCTCCCACCTGAAGGTTTGTTCGACCAGAAGGTGTCTGTGGTGTTAGTGGTGGATTGTTGGTTGTAGAAATAGAAGATGTAACTTCTACTTCATACCATAAAGTATTATACAGATGAGAAATAACGAATTTTGTTTTGCCTAACTCATCTACAGTAGAAACAGATGTTTTTCTGTTTCCTATGTTATCTAATGCATAAACTTTCACATTACTAGAATTGTACGGTAAAACAAATTCACAACTTATTCCTTCAACGATAGATCTATCACCCCATTGCCTTCCTACAGTGATGTTAGCGTCTAATGGAGGAGGAAAACTTGTAGAAGTATTAGGATATATCTTCCATCCCATATTTGTATTTCCCGAAGCACCTGTAGCAGTAATGAGTATTTTACCATACTTATTTTTTAAAGATGAAAAATCACCTAATGAAGATGTAGAACCTAAAACAGACATTGTAATACAAGACCATCCATTTTGTAGAGTACTCTTGGGTCTTATGATTATCCCATCAGAAAATAGATATTCCTTATTACCGACAAAACCAACTACTGCTTTTGTTCTAGGTGTATCCACAACAAACTCTCCAGTCCAACTATTCCACTTTAATTCTTCTGTATCCGAAGTGTTAATGTTACCTGTTGGTAGAACAACTTGTGATGTTGTTAAAGCGTTTAGAGGGAAATCATATCCTTCAGTAACTATAGCTGTTTTGTGAAGTAAAGAGGTTCTTGGATGCATACCTTTATCTCGTGCATCTATTAATCTCCAAGCATAGGTAGTTAATGCTTGTTCAACTTCGTCCTCTTTATTTATGCGTACACAAACTAAATTTTTGGCTGGCGAAATGTCACCTCTTCGGTATATTAAAGCTGCAGGAATAAAAGTTAAAAATTGTACTGGGTGTTGATGAAGGTCAAAAAAACCCGTTATTTTTTTCGCATTCCAATTTTGGTCATGACAATAAGTATATCCATATATACCATCTAAATCTTGAAACGCAGCATAACTTGCAAGAATAATGTATCCTTCGGCATTGTAGGTGTTAGGTGCAGGATGGTTGTACTCACTAATAGTAAACGGTTTATACCATACTCGTCTATTAGAGACTTCAGCTATTGTTCCAGCATATGTATCTCTCAGCAAAGTAGCATTTTTCACATACCAATTTTCCGGATCCCAATCTATTCCAGGGAAAACAGGATGTTGCCAATATGCATGTGTATCGACAAAGTCTAGCTCAGCCATTAAATTTGGAGTGCTACATAATCCCACCGCAGTGGCAGTTATGAGTGATTTTGTCTTCAATGTATTTTTTAAATAGTTATACATATCTACCCAGAAATTTCGTTCAAGTTCAAAAAGAAATTTTACCCACGACTTTAAAGCTACTTTGGTACGGTGTTCACGTTCTGATAACTTAAAAATTCTTATTGTTTTATTATCTAAATTTTCTTCTGGGAACAGTCCAATATCACCACCAGGTTTAAAAGAAACATCGCTAATCCAATACGTAGCAATGTCTTTACACATATTAGAAAAATTTACTCTTGCGTTGGTATCATCATCAGAAACTGTTAACACGTACTCAAAAAATTGCCAATAAGTAGTCAAGTTTATAAGTTTATTAAATCCTAACAGTTGCCACGGAGAGTGTGCTTGTCCTATATTCACATTAATTGATTTATTAGCATTAGATTTAGCCCAAAATGTCAGCGTATAAACTCTTGTACTAGAAACTACTATGTTTGATTGATTAAACTGGATATGCCAATCTTGTGTTCCAGGAGTTATTATAGTTATTTTTACTGCATTTTTACCGTTTGGTCCTTCGTTAGTTACAGTTATACTTCCTCTTGCTACATCATGTTGTTCAAAATTCCAGTAACTTAAACCTGAAGAAAAATCGTTATTTTTTAAAATTTCGTTTCCCAAAGGTTCTGATAACGCCCAGCCGCTTGAAATAAGGTTATTGTGAGTTCCATATTTATCTATAAGCCAGTTGTTCCATTTAGTTTTAAGATCTTCTGCAAATTCTGTTGGCAGTTTATCTATGGTACCCGAGAGCCATCCCTGAACAAGACCTTGCTCGTTTACAAGTTCTATAATTGCTATTGCAGGTTCGTCTTTGTAATAGCTTGAAGTATAAGGGTTCAACCTATTCAAAATTTGTGATGCATATTCTTTTTGTAACTCAATCATTGGAGTGTAAAACATTGCAGGTATTTGCTTTTCTTTCCAACTTAACTGAGTTATAGAATCAGGTAAACCATCTTGTGGTTTAAAATCTCTACCTACGAGAAGGTTTATATTGGAATATATTCCATTTTCCTTAAGTTTAGCAATAAAATAATCCAATCTATCTAATGCTTCTGCTCGTAAATGTCTAGTGTCAGGATAATTGGGGTCAAAGATGTTGTATCCCCAATTGTTATCTAAAAAATGAAACCTAACTATGTTTATGCCGAACTTCGCTAACCGTCTGGCAATTTTCTCTGCAGAAATATGGTCAGGAAAGTTTGCATAACTAGTAAAGTTGATACCTAAAAATTTTATCCTCTCGTTTCCTACGTAAAAATGTCCATCCTGTCCTACAGTTACATTTCCATATTTCCCAGCAGGTTTGTGATTTAAATAACTTACATCAACTATGTTCTCTAGCCCATCATCCCAAGGTAAATAAAATTCAAATGTCTGAGAAAATAATATGTAACTAACAAAAATGCCAAAAAAAACAAATTCTAGTTTTTTTAAAAGTAAATTTTTCATACATTTTTATCCTCTAGGTTGATATTTCCTAAATTTAGCTGAGATAACCTCAGAAAACATTTCAATTTTTTGGGTATTTATTCAAAACTGTTGACCCGTATAGGAAAAAACTGAACTCACAAAAGGAAACATAATTGTTAATTCATTTTCTTTCTGTTAAATTTAATTTTTTTAATATTCTCCACGGATTATTTTTTATCTGAGTTAGACAAAATAATCGTT
>CALJEJ010000021.1 GCA_938074745.1 uncultured Endomicrobiia bacterium | reverse complement strand
TGGTATATGTTTAAATCTATTGACGAACTAAAGACCTACCTTGCAAAAGTTGATAAAGTAACTAACATAGAACTACAAAAATTTTTATCCACCTACGGTTCCCCAAATAACCTAACCATCTTTGCCCTTGAACCGTAAAATAATAAAAAGATTCATATCATATTCAAATATCTAACGAATCTTTTTTCAATTTTTTCTTAATAAGCAGGCGGTGATATTTTATGGCGAACCTGTGTGCTTCGTCACGGATGTATCTTATTAAATTATCTTCTTTAGAAGTTGAAAGTTTTATTCCTTGAGGTAAAGATAAGGAATAAACAGTATCCTCTTGTTTAGCGATGGATAACAACTCAATTTTGTCTTCTAAAGAAAACTCGCATAGGACTTTATATACAACATTAAGTTGTCCTTTCCCACCGTCTATTATTAAAAGGTTTGGAAGTTGTTTTTTTTCATCTAACAACCGTTTATATCGTCGTTGGACAATTTCTTTCATCATTGAATAATCGTCCAGTTGGTGTTCTTTTAAAGTTTTGATTTTGTATCTTCTATAATTATTTTTATCAGGTACACCGTTAAGAAATCTTACTATTGAACCGCAGGAACCTACTCCGTGAAATGTTGAAACATCAACTGCTTCAATAACCACAGGTAATGTTTTTAACAAAAATTTTTGTTGTATTTTTTTTAACAATTCTATTTGTGTTAACGCAGTCTCTGTAACATCTTTTTCATCAATTTGTTTTATTATACATTTTGAAAAAATGTTAGAGATAAATTTTATAGTATCTCTTAAAACAATTGCTTTTTCAAACTCTTGCATTTCCGCGTAGTGTGTTAATTGTTGTTGTAATGTATCAAGAAGTTTTTTATTTTTCCCTCGTAAGAAGAGGATAACATTTTTGACAGTGTCTTTATACACTTGTGATATTTCGTTACACTTTTGTTTATCCGAGGCATATATACACGGTGCTATACACTGGTTAGTCTGGTAGTAAATACAAGAAAAGAACTTACTTTTTTTCTCTGGTAAAAAAAACAGTTTTGAATCATATTTACATTTTCTTATCTTAAAAAATTTTGTTACCATTTTAATTACAGATTTTATTTGTCTTGCGGAAGGGTATGGACCAAAATAAAGTTTGTTTTTTTCTTTAGGCGAAGATAAATATTGTTTATACCGAACAAAATTTAACCTCGGGAAAGGGTCTTCAAGGTCAAGTTCTATCATCAGGTATGATTTATCGTCACGCCAGATAATGTTATATTGTGGCTGTAACTTGTTTATTAACCTTTGTTCTAACAACAACGCTTCTTTTTCTGAACCACAAACTATATAATCTATGTTTGTTATGTTATGGAACATTATACTTATTAATCTGTAATCTACATTTTTTACAAAATACGATTTGATTCTTGAATAAAGATTTTTTGCTTTACCGATATAAACAATTTTGCCAGTATTGTCGTACATCAAGTATACACCTGGAAGTTTAGGAATGTTTTTAAATTGTTGTTCTGAAGAGAAGAAAGTGGTCATAAAAAGTTATAATTGTGTAAGTTTTAAAAAAGAAAAGATTTTTAAATTTTGTATTTTTCTTCAAAAATATCAATTGCAGTTTTTGCATCAGGAACTTTTATAACACCTTCAATATCCCAGGTTTGGATACCAAAAACAGGTTTGTCTAAAATTTTAGCCAAAGCAATCTCTGATAAAGTTCCATATTCACCGTCTATTGCAATAACACAATCTGCAGTACGAACTATTATTGCGTTTCTTGCGTGCGACATTGCAGTAACTATAGGTATATCTATATACGGGTTTGCTTCTGACCTATCTTTCCCTGGAAGAACACCGATGGTTGTTCCACCAACACTTTTTGCCCCGTGGCACGCTTCTTCCATCACACCGCCCATACCACCACAGATAAGTAAATATCCACGAAGAGCAATCTCTTTTCCTGTATCAAACGCAATTTTTTTTATTTCTTCAGTTTTACACACGGAACCACCTATTACTGCTATAATTTTTTTCATTTTTTTTAAAAACTTTGCGCCCGGTGCGACTCGAACGCACAACCTGCTGGTTCGTAGCCAGACGCTCTATCCAATTGAGCTACGGGCGCGTAAGTAAAGTGTTAAGTTTCTTCATATAAAATTAAGATTTTATTTTCAATTTTTTCCCGTTCTTAGAAACTTCAATTTTTATTCCTTCAGAACTTAACAATGCAATTTTTTTCTTAATTCCTAAACGATATCCTCCAAGAGTACCATCAGATTTTATTACCCTGTGGCACGGAATTATTGGTGCAAACGGGTTGTTTTTCAACGCTTGTCCTACTGCACGAACTGCGTTCGGAGAACCAACTTGTTGTGCAACCCATTTATATGTTCGCACTTCACCTTTAGGAATTTTTGATACCACACTCCACACTTTTTGATAAAACAGTGGATAAGAACTAAAATTAGGTAATTTATTTTTCTTTTTCATAAAAAAATTTTATTTATATCCATAGACAATTTCTCCACTGCATACAACATAGTTTTCTTTGTTATAAACAACAACATACTGTCCTGGAGTAACAGCGCGTTGTGGTTGTGAAAATTTTACCTCCATCATATCACCTTCCATTTTTATTTTACACAATGCAGGTTCTGTTTTATATCGTATTTTAGCGAACAATGGTACATCTTTTAATGAAAAAATTTTTTTATCATATACAACACAATTTTTAGCCACTAAACCAGAAAAATAAATGTCGGTTTCATTACCAACATAAACAACATTTTCTTTTGGGTCAATTTTTACCACATACTTTTTTTCTCCGAGATTTTTCAACCCTAACCCTGACCGTTGGCCTATTGTATAACAGGCATACCCTTTATGATAACCTAAAAATTTACCTGTATGTACATCTACAATTTTACCTCTTTTGTTGACACAATATCCACGAGAAATTAAAAAATTAGAATAATTACCTTCGGGGATAAAACAAATTTCATAACTTTCTTTTTTATTAGCAACTTTAAGTTGCAATTTTTCTGCTATACTTCTTACTTCAGGTTTTGTAATTGTCCCTAAAGGAAGTTTTATATATTTCAACATTTCTTTAGATACTTGAGATAAAAAATATGACTGGTCTTTATTTTTATCTTCAGCCATAGCAATATATAAATCGTTGTTGTTATTAACAATTTTTGCATAATGTCCTGTAGCGATAAACGGTGTGGCAAATATAGAAGAGATTTTTTCTGCTACAATACCAAATTTTATTTTAGAATTACAAATTACGCATGGGTTCGGTGTTACTCCAGAGATGTATTTATCACAAAATTCTTTTATAACAAAATTTTCAAATTCAGAACTAAAATCTAATACATAATGTTTTATACCTAACTTTAAAGCAACTGTTTTTGCGTCGTAGACATCTCGTGGTGAACAACATAACTGTCTTTGTGTTTCAGTAAGAGAATCGCACTCCCACAGTTTTAACGTAACACCTACCACTTCATAACCTTCAGAAGCTAACAAATATGCAGCTACTGAAGAATCTACCCCGCCTGACATTAATACTACAATTTTAGGTTTCATCTTATAGGTTTGATTATATAATCTTCTCCATCAATTATTACTTCTAAAGTTCCGTGGATATCTGTCCGGTAAATTTCTATTCCAAAATCTTCATACCGATTTAACACTTGTCTATGTGGATGGCCGAACCTGTTGTTTCGCCCACAAGAAATAATTCCTACTTCTGGAGATACTAATTTTAAAAACTCTTTTGTTGAAGATGTAATTGACCCATGATGCGGAATTTTTAATATATTAGAAGATATTATACTTTGATTTCTTTTGTATAACCGAACTATCTCAAGTTCAGCCTTTTTTTCAATATCTCCTGTGAACAATACAGAAATATCTTTGTATTTTACTCGGAGTACAACACTGTTATTGTTTGGGTCGTCAAACACTAACTCTTTAGGTGGATATAAAATTTTTAGTTCAACATTTTCATCTATAGAAATTTTAGTATCTTTCCTTGCTAATGTATATTTTATATTTTTGTGTTTAACAATTTCAAGAACTCTCTGATAAACATAAGAAGGATAAGGGTAACCAGGGTCATAAAAACTTTCTACAGGTAGTTTAGAAAGTACATACTCTAACCCACCTATATGGTCTCTATGTGGGTGTGATATTATCACAGCATTTATTTTTTTAAATCCAAGTTTAGTTATGAATTTCACCACATCCTCGCCATAATCATGATATTCATCACAATCGCCAGAATCTATAAGAACCATTTTTTGCAATGGTGTAATTATTATTGAAGCATCACCTTGACCTACATCTAAAAAGTATATTTTTAATACCGAAGAACAAAATGAAACTGAAAAAATAAAAAAAGATATTATTATTTGGGTTAACAAGATGTGTTTAGCTTTTTGCATAGGTATGAGTAAGGTTTATGTATTATCTTTTTTGTTTCTTTCTAACAATTCTTTTTGTAAGGCTGAGATTTTTAATTTCATTTCTTGAGATTTGTTATAATCAGGTGAGATAACAATTTTTAACCATAAACCTTCATATATTGAGAAGGTAAATAATTTCTTAGGCAAATATAAAGTACCTTGACGATGCTCCAAGTTTATAACAACAATTTTGTTATCTTCTATCCTATCAATCACACCGTAAAGCAGTATATTTTTATTTTCCTTCATTCTGATTTTTATCAAACAATAACAATTGTGATTCTGTTTTTGAACGATCTATGATTTCTAATAGTTCAATGATATCGTTTATTTCATAATCTGCACCTGAAACTTGGGTATTAAACTCATCGCCATATCGTGCAAAAACTGTTATCATATTAAACTGTTTCGCTCCTACAATGTCACGTTCTGCCCAATCGCCTACCATTAAAGTTTCTTCTGGTTTTGTTCCTAACCGTTCTAATGCCATAAGAAACGGTTTTGGGGAAGGTTTTTTAACTCCTGTGTCTTCATAAGTTAATACAAAATCAAAATAATGATGTAGGTTTAAAGCAACTATCCGCATCCATACAGGAAGTCTTGGCGCGTCAGAAATTATACACATTTTTATTCCACGTTTCACAAGTTCCATTAGAGTCATATGCACATGCGGGTAGACACACATATTTGCTTCTTTAGCTCTTCTATATCCAATAATACCTGCAGCAAGAATTTTATAATCCACATAACCAAATTCCTGTAATAATACTTTATCAAAAATTTGTTGATCTTCAATACCTTCTTTCCAGTAAATACTATAAATTTTTTCAATTAATTTTTCTTTACTCATTTTAAGTCCTGCATCTATCATAGCATCTGCAGCAGCTTCTACTGCTTGACGTTTCATTTTCATAAAATCCATTAAAGTATTGTCAAGGTCAAATATCACTGCTTTAATCATATGCTACTGTATCCTCCGTTCTTTTTTAACTAAGTATTTTTTACTAAAATATCACTGATAATGTTGGCAGCTTCGTCAATTCTGTCTGCTGCGTTGGAAAGATGTCTATACACTTCTCTTGTTTTGATTATTTTTTTTATATCATCTGATTTAAACAATTCTACTAATCCTTCACGATATCTATGTTCTACAAAATTTTCTGTTTTTTTTGCTCTTACTATATGTTCACTGCACACATTAGGATGTGTTTGTAAACATTTTAAGGCTAACACAATTTCTTTTGTAGCATTATTTAGTGCATCTACAATTTTTTTCATATACTCATCTGCAGATACATTGAACAACACCATTTCTTCTACGGTAGTTTTTGCATAATCTGCAATATCGTCTATAGCACGAGATAAAGCAAAAATATCTTCTCTGTCAATTGGTGTAACAAAAGCACGGTTTAAATCTTCAATTAACAATCGTCTTAATTCGTCAGCTTCTTCTTCACATTCTTCAACTTGTTTTCTTAACTCTTCCGTAGGAGTTTGAATAAATTCTACAAGTTTTTGAACTGTAACAGCAACTTTTTCTGCTTGGTCTAACAACATTTTCATAAAATCTTTTTCTCTTTTAAATAATTTTATCATAAAATTTTCACCTCCAACGACAGTTATATTAACCCGGGTTCTACAAACCCGTTTTCTTCTGCAGTAGGTTTTACTTTTAAAGATCCAAATTGTACAATTTTTATTTTTTTGTAAGAATTCGTTATTGGAGTAGAAACTACAATTTTCTGGTTTGCAAAATCTATTGTTTCAATAATTCCTAAACCTAAAACTTCAAAGTTTATATCTAAAAGTGCTACTACGACATTTTTAAATTCTTCTGCTGAAACATTTCTTATTTTCGTAGTGTTGTAAAATTTTTTTAATCTATTTATTTCTGTTTCAGTCAACACTTTTGACGAAACTATATACACACCTTCCCAACCTGAAAGTTTCTCAGCCCATAAAATCTCAGTTGTTGGATATTTATCAATTTTTTTACCGGTTAAAAAATAACTTCTGTCAGTAACAATTTTGTCAAATTCAAGTTCTATTCTTTTTGAATTAGAAAAATATTTTTTGTAAACGAACTCGCGCAACTTTTTCCGTTCATCAACAGAAGTAGGAGACGCTTTTTTTGATACAGTAAGACGGATAATTTGTTGTTCTTTTAAACCTTTTACAAGATGTTCAAGTTCATCTCCACGTTGTAAAAGTATTACGCAAAAGTTTCTATCTAAAGAAGATAAAAGTTCTATTTCTGTTTTTCTTAACAATCTTCCACCATCACCTTGAACCCAACCAGGCGTGTCTATTATTAAAACATCAGAATTTGTTTTAGCAAAATTTACTAATTTTACAAAACCACAAAGATAATGTAAAAAATGTTCCGAGGGCGAATGTGAACCTATAAAATATAGTTTCTGTGGCTGCTTTTCTGTCATAAATAAAACATAGTTATCAAACACAGCTAAACCTAAACAACCTGGCGGACCTATATCTGATTGTCCAGTATCACAATCTAACACCGAAACTTTTAATTTGTTGTTAATGAATTTGTTAGTAAGATAAGTTGAAAAAAATGTTTTTCCTGTATCCACTTCGCCGAAAATTAATAATGTATCAATCTTGTTTTCTATAACATAATTTACAACTTTGTCCCAATCTTCTGGAATTGTTCTTGAAGTAAGGTAAGTTAATTCTATATCTTTGTCTAATTCAATAATTGAATTTTCTAAAACTTCTAACGGTATTCGTTTACCTTCCGGAATAAAAATATGTTCTTTGATGGCAAGTGGTTTACCTATACTTGATATTTTACCTGAATTCAAAACAAAATTTACAGGTCCCGAAACAATGTATACCCCATTAGACAATTGTTTAGTTATCATATCACTTCTCTTTTTCAAAATTGAGTGAAGGCCATAAAGCTGCTAATGTATCTTTGGTAACTTTTTTAATTTTGTTATTTTTTAATCTCAACCTTGCAGATTTTTTGTATTGTAGAACTTTTACATTTTTTAGTTCTATATAAGATTTTTTTATTTTATTCACTTGACCTTCATAAAAACTTTTGTTCATTTCTATTATTACTACATCACCTACTTTTAATGATTCTGGTTTTACATTCTGTAAAATATTTGCCACACATGTGCTTACAATACCTGGATATATTGGAACTTTTTGGTATAACCTGTATGTTTGTTTTACAATTTCATTTATAGGAAACTTTTCTTTAGCGAAGTTGTTTAATTGTTTTAATATTTCAGGATATTCAGTTTCTTTAAAAGTCATTTTTCCTCCTTAAAATTTAAATTCTTTAACAATTTCTTTTTTCAATATTTGTTTTTCCTTTTTCGGCAAAAACGATGCCTCTACACTGTTTAAGATTATCTGTTTTATATCTTCTAAACTAAAATTAAATGTTTTTTGTGCTAATAAATATTCGGAATTAATATTTATTTGTGACACAAAAGGGTCATCAGTATTGATGGTAATCTTTATTCCATAATCATAATATTTTTTTATTGGATGGAGGGTAATTTTGTCAACAACTCGAGTTTGTAAATTTGAAGTTAAACAAATTTCCAATGGTATTTCTTTATCACGAACTTTTTTCATTAACTCTTCATCTTTATATAACATTGTGCCGTGACCAATTCTTTTAGCACCTAACTTTATTGCATCAGCAATACTTTCAGGACCACTTGCCTCACCTGCATGACAAGTTATTGGTATACCTACACTTCGTGCATAATCAAAAAATTTTTTAAATTTGTAAGTTGGATATTTAGATTCATCTCCAGCAAGGTCTATTCCTACTACACCGTCACCAAAATATTTCTCTGCAAGTTTTACAGTAACCCAATTTTCCTCTTCACTTACAGATCTGTAGATACAAAATATAACGCCAACTTTTATCCCAAAATCTTTACTACCTTGTTTTACACCACGAAGAACACATTTAACTACATCACTAATAGGGAAATTTTTCGTTGCTTGCAATGGTGGAGCAAAACGTAATTCTACATATTTTAAATTTTCTTTTTTTGCATCTTCACAATTTTCGTAAGCAATACGTTCTACAACATCGGGAAATTTTAAAAACTCGTAAAAAAAGTTGAACACTTCTAAAAACATACTTAAAGAACGGCATTTTCGTGAAACACAAGTATATTTTTTTAATTTCTTTAGATTTTTTGTTGGTAGTGGAAACCCGTGAGATATTGCAGCATCACGAATAGTTTCTATCCTTACAGAACCATCTAAATGTCGGTGCAGGTCTATTTTAGGTAGTGAAGTTACAAGTTTTTTAATATCCTGTTTCATTTTTAGAAGGGATTAAATTTTACAAATTTTGAAAATATAAATTCAATAGATGAACATAATTTTTTCCAAGTATTTATTATAAAAAAATTTTTTTATATTAATTTTTTTAAAACAACCTATTTGAGTTAACTATAGAGACTATTAAAAAATTCCGTAAGTTAAAAATTGATGAATAATAAAAAAGTCCTTATTACAGCAGGAGCAACAAGAGAATATTTAGACCCGCTGAGATTTATTTCCAACCCCGCTTCAGGTAAAATTGGATTTGAACTAGCTAAAATTTTTTCTCGCAATGGGTACAAAACCATTCTTGTTTCAGGGAAAACATTTCTTGTCCCACCAAAAAATGTAAAATTTTATTCTGTAGAAACTTCTAAAGAAATGTTCCGTATAGTGAAACATTATTTTCCCCAAGTTGACCTATTTATTTCTTCTGCTGCAGTAACAGATTTTAAACCAGAAAAAATTTATAAACATAAAATTAAAAAAAAGGGTAAGTTAAAACTTATACTTGTGCCTACTGTAGATATATTAAAATATTGTGGAGAACATAAAAAGCGAAATCAGTTAATTATTGGTTTCGCCTTGGAAACACACAACAAAATTAAAAATGCTTTTAAGAAACTCAAAGAGAAAAATGTAGATTATATTGTATTAAACGACCCGAAAACTTTTGGCAGTGAATATATAAAACCAACAATAATTTCAAAAACTAAAGAAATAAAAAAATTTCCTAAGATGACAAAATCTAAATTTGCTAAAGTAATATTAAATTTGATTTCCCATGGATAATGAAATTATTAGTATATTAAAAAAATTTGTACAACAACAAAAAACTGTTTTTGGGATTGATGGTTATTATGGTATTTTCCCTTTGAAGAAAGAACTTAAAGTAGGAAAAGAAATTCAAACTTATAACTTTACTTCTTCAGTTAAAGATAAAGTTTGGTTGTTAAAAAATTTAAACCTGCAAGTACATCAATGTAAAAATTGTCCCCTTTATACCACACGGATTAAACCTGTTTTTGGCGAAGGCAACCCTGACGCTAAACTGATGTTTATAGGTGAAGCTCCGGGATACGAAGAAGATAGACAAGGTAAACCTTTTGTAGGTAAAGCAGGCGAGTTGTTAACAAAAATTATTATGGCAATGAAATTATCTCGTCAAGAAGTCTATATTTCTAACGTTGTTAAATGTCATCCAGTAAAAATTCCTGACCCAAATTTAAGAAATAATGATAGACCTCCGTCTGAAGAAGAAATTAACCAATGTTTACCATATTTACAACAACAGATAGAAATTATTCAGCCAAAGATTATTTGTTGTTTAGGTGCTATAGCAACTAAAGCATTAACAAAAACAGACCAACCTATTTCTTTATTACGAGGTAAAGTGTTCAAATATTACAAAAACGAAAATATATTAATTGTCCCCACATATCATCCATCGGCATTACTCCGCAACCCAAAATTAAAACCTGATGTTTGGCAAGATATGAAGTTAATTATGAAATATCTAAATTCTATCTAAGTTCAAAACAAAAATTTTTCTTCCAACTGTTTATTTTTTATACTAAAATTTAGTATAAATGTTACAAACATAACAAAAAAGGAGGCGATAAAAAAATGAAAAAATTTTTGTTACTTGGTAAATATACTACAGAAGCAGTAAAAGGAATTACAAAAGAAAGAACAAAAAAAGTTGTCAACCTTATAAAGGCAAACAATGGTAAAGTTGATGCAATGTATGCTTTATTAGGTCCTTACGATTTAGCATTTATAGTTGAATTTCCTGATATTGAACAAGTAATAAAAACTTCAGTAGAAATTACAAAACTTACAGGTATTGGATTTACTTCTTTACCAGCAGTTGAAGTAGAAGAGTTTGACCAACTTTTTAGTAAATAACTTTAGTGGCGGTGTAGCTCAGTTGGTCAGAGCAGCGGAATCATAATCCGCGTGTCGGGGGTTCAAGTCCCTCCACCGCTATCACTTAAACTATCCCTAACACAACTATAAATTTTACTTGTATCAATTAAGGTATATTATCTACACTAAAATACTCAAACCTTCCTTACAATTTTTGCAATTTCTAAAACTGTAGACAAAATCTCTTCTAAATAATCAAGTTTTAACATACTTGCTGCATCACATAACGCTTCAGGCGGGTTCGGATGTACTTCTAAAAACAATCCATCACAACCTGCAGCAACTGCTGATTTAGAGTATAACGGAATATATTCTGGTTGCCCTCCTGAAGGATCTTTAGAGGAAGGTCCTGGAATACGAGTAATATGAGTAACATCTACTATTACAGGATAGCCAATTTGTTGCATTATTGGTATCGACCTAACATCAAATACAAGATTGTTATACCCAAACACTGTCCCTCGTTCTGTAAGAAGAATATTTTCGTTTCCTGTAGAAGTTGCTTTCATTACAATTTTTTTCATATCCCATGGAGCAAGAAACTGCCCTTTTTTTATATTTATTGGTTTACCAGTTTTTGCAGAAAACACCACTAAATCTGTCTGTTGACACAGATATGCCGGAATTTGTATAACATCTAAAACTTCTGCTGCAGGAAGAATTTCGTTTCTACAATGTATATCTGAGAGTACAGGAATTTTAAGTTCTTGTTTTATTCTGTTAAGAATTTTAAGTCCTTTTTCCAACCCAGGACCACGATAATGTTCAACTGATGTTCTATTACTTTTGTCATACGAAGATTTAAATATAAAAGGTATTTTAAGTTTATCTGTAATTTTTTTAATTCTCTCTGCTGTAGTGATAGTTAATAATTCCGATTCAATCACGCAAGGACCTGCAATTAAAACTAAAGATTTACCTTGGCCTATTTCTATATCTCCAACTTTAACTATTTTCATTTCTGTTTCTCCTTTAATATTTTTCTAACCATCTGCAAATCTTCATAAGTATCTACAGAAATTGGTGATTCCTGTACTACTACAACTTTAATTTTATACCCGTGTTCCAAAATTCTTAATTGTTCAAGTTTTTCCAAATTTTCTAATTTACTTTTAGGTAATTTTATATACTTTAACAAAAAATCTTTTCTAAACCCGTAGACACCTATATGACGGTAAAACTTATATTTTTTAACTATTTGTTCACCATTAGAAATTTTAAGATAATTTTTTTCAATGCTAAATTTATCTCTTACAAACGGTACTACAGACCTTGTAAAATACAACGCAAATCTATCTTTAGTAAATACAACTTTAGCAAAATTAGGTGAGACAAGATCTTTAAAATCGTAAATTCTGCAAACTGGCGTTACTACGTCTAAATTTTTGTTTTTACAAAATTCTAAAATAACTTTTGTCAAAATTTTCCTTGAGACCATAGGTTCATCACCTTGAACATTTAATACAAAATCACATGATAAATTTTTTACTACTTCAGCAACACGGTCAGAACCGCTACGATGTTTTTTTGAAGTTAAGACTACTTCACCACCAAAATTTTTTACTGCATGGAAAATTCGTTCATCATCCGTGGCAACGATTATCTTTTCTATCAAAGGACAACTTTTCACATTTTCATAAACCCACTGGATCATTGGTTTGTTATTAATCAACAATAACGGTTTAGCAGGTAACCGAGTAGAACCGTATCGTGCAGGTATTACTGCTATTGTTTTCATAACTAGTTTATCTATAAAACATTAAACGTACAATGTCACTATACGTAGCATATAAAAACAAAACCACAAGTAAACTTAATCCAATAAAATTTGCTATTTCAAACATTTTTTTTGTAGGAAGTTTTTTTGTTACACCTTCAATCAAAGCAAACAAAACATGACCACCATCAAGTATAGGTATAGGCAAAAGGTTAAACAACCCAAGCATTGTAGAAATTGTAGCTATTAAATTAAGAAACTGTTCTATACCAGACCTTGCTGCTTTAGATAACACTTGGACAATACCCAACGGTCCTGCAAGTTCTGGACTTTCCATTTTCGCAATTTTTTCATATAAATATTTTATAGAAAAAATACTCAATAACACAGGTTGTGATACCCCAACTTTAATAGATTTAATAAAACTTAATTTTTCTACTTTATATCCTGGTGTAATACCTATCATACCATATTTTGTCACAGGATCTTTTTCTGGTACTACTTCAAACTTTAATATTTTATCATTTCTTAATACTTCTAAAACTAATTTTTCTTGTGGTGAATTATGTATAATTTCAGCCATTTGACTCCAAGTTTTAATTTCTATATTATTGATTTTAATTATTTTATCATTTTGTTTCAAACCAATTTTATACGCAGGTTTATTTTCTATAACATTTCCAATAATAGGTTCGTTAGAAATTATTCCGACACCAAAAATGTATGCTAAAAAACTGAATACTACCATTGCTAAAATATAGTTCATTATAGGACCCATTATCACTACTGCAATTCTTTCAAACCATTTTTTGCCATAGAAACTATCCTCTTCTTTAATCTCTTCTTCAATATTTTCACCTTTAAGTTTCACTGCTCCACCTAAAGGAAATAGACATATAGAATATCTTGTATCGTTAATAGTTCTACCAATAACTTCTGGACCTAAACCAAACGAAAATTGTATAACTTTTATTTTTAAAATCTTGGCGACAATAAAATGGCCAAATTCGTGAACAAAAATTATTATCCCAAAACCAAATATTATTGCTAAAGGTAATATAAAATTATCCATTGTTTTCCCCTTTCATATTAACTTAAAAATTTTTCTGTGATATTACGTGTTTTTTTATCAAGTTCTAAAATATCGTCTATTGAACTAATTTTTACTGGTTTATGTGAGTCTATAACTTTTTTAATAATTCTTGCAATATCTTCAAACTTAATCTTTTTTTCAATAAATTTTTGGACTACAATTTCGTTAGCAGAATTAAATGCTACAATATAACTTACAGCAGTTTTTGCACAGTCCATTAACAGTTTTAGTAACGGAAATTTTTTATAATCAGGAGGGAAAAAATTAATTTTATTTAATTGAAGAATATCAACTCTTTTTACATTTGTATACAACCGTTGTGGAAATCCTAATGCATAAGAAATTGGTACACGCATATCCGGTATTGCAATCAATGCCAAAATTGCACCGTCAACAAATTCTACAAACGAATGAAACAAAGATTCTGGATGAATCACAATTTCTATTTTTTCATATGGTAGATTAAACAAATAATGTGCTTCTATATATTCAAACCCTTTGTTTACCATTGTAGCGGAATCTACTGAAATTTTTTTCCCCATTTTCCATACTGGATGTTTGATAATTCTTTCTACATTTTTAGGTATATTATACTGTTTAAACAATGGTCCTCCTGAAGCAGTTAATATTACCCGAGATATTGCTTTGTCCTGTTCATTTTTCAAACATTGAAATATAGAGGAATGTTCACTATCTACAGGAATAATTTTTGTTTTAGAGTTTTTAATTTTTTTAAATACAATTTCGCCACCTACAACAATTGACTCTTTATTTGCAACAGCCACTTTTTCTATATTATTTTCTATCGCATATAACAAAGGTTTTAACCCAACAATACCTACAACCGCGTTTACTAAAATATCCGGTTTGGTTAAATTTATTATTTCTATTAGTCCTTTCTCACCATATAACACTTTTGTACTTTTATTTATTTGTGATATTTTTTGTTCCTGTGATATGCTCTTATATTTTTCATCTACAATACAAACATACTCTGGTGAAAAATTCTTTATCTGCCGAGATAACAGATTTATATTAGATTTTGTACTTAATCCTACTACACGAAATTTATCTTTATGTAAAGAAATAATTTTAAGAACATTTTCGCCAATTGAACCTGTAGAACCTAATAACAGAACTTTTTTTGTTGTGTTATTCATTTTTTTAACAAATAAGTTAATAAATAAAAATATACCGGTGAGGAAAAAATGAAACTGTCAAATCTGTCCAACATACCGCCGTGACCAGGCAATAAATTATCCGAATCTTTGAACCCACAATCCCGTTTTATAAGTGACTCTGCAAGATCAGAAATTATCGCTGTTGTACATATTACAATACCTAAAATTGTTATCTGTTTAATATTGAGTTCTGTTATTCTAAATAATCGTTTTAATACAATTATTGTACTCACACCAAATATTATCCCAGAAACCAAACCTGAAATTGTTTTCTTTGGACTTATCTCGGAAGCCAGTTTTTTACCTTTAAACAAACTTCCAAATACATAACTTGCTGTGTCACAAATCCAAATAGTAAAAAACAACATAAGCACATATTCTTTACCATGTGGTTGAAATTCACGAATTAAATACAAATGTGCTAAACTCCAAGATAACAACATCGGAACAACAAATCCAACACTTATCCTACCAACACTACCTACCGGTTTTTGTTTCAGAATTTCTATAAAGAATGTTAAAAATATAGTCGTGACAATTACTATTGAAGTTAGATAATTTGCTGTTTTACTAAAATCTAACCTTTCAAAAATTATAGAATAAAAAATTGCTATTCCTGTGATAAATGAACTAAAATGTGAGATTTCATAACCAGCAGAGTTTACTAAATAAATATATTCTTTAAGCATATATATAAGAATTACGCTCAACAAAACTATAAACAATGTCCCACCAACATTTATACATAAAAGTATAATCGGTATACCTATTATTGCAGTGATGATTCGTGGTAAAATCATAAAAAATTTACACTCCTCCAAACCGCCGTTCTCTTTTTTGATAAGATTTCAATGCTTTAATAAAATCTTTTTTTCTAAAATCAGGCCATAAAGTTTTAGTAAAATACAACTCTGTATATGCTATCTGCCATAACATAAAATTTGATATTCGCTGTTCACCAGAAGTACGAATAAGTAAATCTGGATCAGGTAAATTATTAGTATACAAATATTTGTTAAACTCTTCTAAAGTAATCTCTTTTTTCTGAGAATTTAGTATAGAATTTATTGCACGAATTATTTCTTGTCTACCTCCATAGTTGATACATAAATTTAATATCATAGCGTTATTATTTTCTGTTTCTTTTACAATATCGTTTAACAATTTAATAATTTCTAAAGGTAATTTTGTTAGATCTCCACTTATCACAACTTTAATGTTGTTTTTAATAATATTTTCTCGTTCCAATTTTACATACCGTTTTAATAATGAAAACAATCCTTTAATTTCGTTTTTAGGCCGTGACCAGTTTTCTGTAGAAAATACGTAAAGTGATAAATATTTTATTCCGAGTTGAACCGCTGTTTCTACAACTTCTTTAACTGACTTTATTCCCTCTTTGTGACCAAAAATTCTTGGTAGATGTCTCTGTTTTGCCCAACGACCATTACCATCCATAATTATTGCTACATGTTGAGGTAATTTATGTAGTTTTGTCATTTTTTGTATAATATTTTAACTTTCTGAAATTTCTTTTATCTTTAATTCTAACAATTCGTCTATCTTTTTTATATATGTATCTGTAAGTTTCTGTAGTTGTGTTTCAGCGTGTCGTTCATCATCTTCTGAAACTTTTTTATCCTTTTTTAATTCACGAAGAGTTTCCATAACACTACGTCGTTCATTGCGAACTGATACACGATATGTTTCTGCTAACTTGCTTACTTGACGGATGAGTTCTTGTCTACGCTCATCAGTAAGTGACGGAACTGTAAGTTTCACTACACGACCATCATTTATAGGTGTAAGGCCTAAAGAAGAATTTTGGATTGCTTTCTCAATATTAACTAAGATAGAATTATCCCAAGGACGAATTTCTATGATTCTACCGTCTATTATATTAAAACTTGCCACTTGATTGAGTTTCATTTTACTATTATAACATTCTACCTCTATATTTTCTACCAAACTAACACTTGCACGACCTGTTCTTATTGTTACTAACTCTGATTTGAATTTATCAACTGTTTTTTTCATTAATTCTTCTGCTTTTGTCAGTAAATCTTTTATAACCATATCTTACCCCCTTTAGTTACAAAAATATTAACTCATTAATTAAAATTGAATTTTAGCAAAATATAACTAAAAAATCAAGCTCTATCAATTACCAAGTTGAGCAACTATATCTTGTGCTGTTACTTGAGAGATACATTTATAAGAATTGTTGTAACAGTTATTTTTATAACATGGAGAACAAAAAATAGGTTTGTATACAACTTTTACATTTTCAGGGTAAGGGCCATATTTTTCTGGTAAAGTAGAAGTAAAATAAATCACTATTTTTTGGTGTTTACTCATAACTGCCTGAGCAATAAATGCAGGACCTGTATCTGGAGAAATAAATATTTCAGCAAGTGTCAACAAATATGCCAATTGGTTTAGACTAAATTCGCCACATAAAGAAATTACTCTAGTTGGTTCTTTTATTTCTTGTTTGGTTTGATTTAACAATTGTTCAACAAAAGGTTTGTCATTTTTACTACCAACAAGAATTATAAAATATTTAGAAGGAAAAGTTTGTAATAACAAATCTATCAATCTTAGGTATTGTTGTAAAGACAACATTTTAGTTTTTCTTGAGGCAACAGGAGATATTACAATATACTTTTTTTCTCCGTACAATCCCATAGTTTCTAATTTTTTAATAACATAATTAGTTGTTTCAGTGTCCATCTTGTAAAAAAAATCAAGTGTTTTTAAATCGTAAGGAACACATTTTTTACCTAAAAAATGTTCTACTACATCTTCTACTAACAGCACGCACTCTGCGCGGTATGGTCTGGAAATATCCTTCGGTAAAACTTTTTTTAAGAACAATTTTGAGAATTCTTCATCTAACCCTATAGAATATTTTGGTTTAGAAAGAAAAGTTGCAAATGAATTAAAAAAAGTTGTTCTGAATAAAATAACAATCTCGGGCGAGATTTTTCTTATTTCTTTTATAGTTTGCCAGCGTGAAGTCTTGACAATTATATAGTATATGTTAGAATTTTTTTCAATCAAACATTTATTTTCTTTATTTACTACAGCAATAATTTTGCTTTCTAAAACAGACTGTTTCAACAGACGTATTGCAGGTGTGGTCATCAAAATATCGCCAATATAGTTGGGTAAAAAAATTAAAACTTTCAATTTTACTAAATGGAAATATAGGTATAAAAATTAGTTTTTATATATTCAAACACTTCCTGTGGTGTTACATCTTTCATACATTTATTGTCTTTACAGCTTGTTTTTATTCCGCAGGGTGAACAACTATAATTTTTGAATATGTAACCTGATTTATCATTATACGGATAAAACCATTTTGGATTCGTAGGACCAAAAATTATTATAGTGGGTTTATCCATAGCAGCTGCAATATGTGCAATACCGTTATCATTACTTATAACCAAGTTACATCTGCTTATTATTCCGCAGGTTTGAATTAAATCTGTTTCTCCAACAAAATTTTTATATTCACAAGATATTTTTTTTATAATATTTTCTACAAGTTCTTTTTCTTGTTCACTTCCTACAAAAACTGCTGTTATATTAAATTCTGCGTACAACATATTTATAAGTTCTGCAAAATTTTCCTGAGGCCAAATTTTATGTTTTCCTCGGCTACCTACACTAAATAAAACAAAATTTTTATTATCAGATAATACTGTCTTAGACCATTTAAGAACATCTTCTTTAAGCGTTATCCAAGGAAGGAAATTTTTAGGTTCAGCAACGGAATTTTTAGGAAATAAATATTTTATTACTTCATAATTTCTTTCCACAGCATGTAATTCTGGGTTGAACTGTCCTATTGGACGAATAAAAATGTTTGAACATTCACGAACAAAACTTGTCATAACACGTTGTTTACCTTTAGAAAAAAAATTTATTATTGCAGTTCTAACCAACCCTTGCAAATCTATTACTAAATCGTATGATTCATTACGAATTAATTTTATAATTCTTAAATATTCTTTTATTCCACCATTTCTGTCCCACAAAATTAGTTTATCTACATAATTAATTCCTTCTAAAATTTTTGCAAATTTACTAAATACTAACCAGTGAAGTTCACAATTAAAAACAAGTTTTTTTAACATTATTGCTACAGGCAAGGAATGTACGATATCGCCAATCCCAGAAGGTTTTATAATCAATATTTTATTTTTCATACCAAATTTAATTTAGAAATTACAAATTCAACATTTTTTTGAGTAACACCTTTAAGTTGAGATATTAAATTTTTTGCATTTTCAGCTATAGTTTTTAATTTATTTTCATTAGATAATAAATCTAAAATTTGTTGATGCAAAGTGTTCATATCTTTAACCATTATTCCGGCATTATTTTTAAGCAACAACATTGCAGGTTCTAAAAAATTTGAAATATAAGGCCCAAACATAACCACCTTACCCATACTTGCAGGTTCTATAATATTTTGTCCTCCATAGGGAAGAATACTACCACAAACAAATGCAATATCACAAATGGAATAAAATTTCTTTAACTCTCCTAAAGTATCCACTACGATACATTTAACAGAATCTAATAAAAATTTTTTGTTCATTTCGGTTCTTTTAACATAACAGATACCATATTTATCCAACTGTGTTAAAATAGCCGCTACTAAAGATAAATGTCTTGGTGCAAGAATAAATTTTAAATTTTCAACTGTTTTAAGTTTATTTACAACTTCTATAACAATTTTTTCTTCCTTTTCACGAATACTACCAAAAGTTATTATTCTATCATTTTTGTTAAAACCAATTGTAGTCTTATTAAAATTCGCATTTACATCTTCCTCCTCATCGTACTTCATATTTCCGCTAATAAACATTTTAGTAATATCAACACCAACTTTTTTAAAACGTAAAAAATCTATTTTTTCTCTTAACAAAAAGTAATCTATATTTTTGTAACCAAACGAAAGCAATGGTTTAAAAATAGTTAAAATGATAAAAGTTTTGTTTGAAATTCTTCCATTTAACAAAAAAATTTTACCATTAAATTTTTTTACAAAATATATATAATTAGGCCATAGTTCTGTCTCAAATATAATTAATGCTTTAGGGGAAATTTTTTTTACAAGAACTCGTGTTATAAAAAAATAATCTAAAGGAAACAAATATGTTTCTTTATGTAACTTTTTAGCAATTTTTAGTGCTGATGGTGTTACAACAGTTAATAGTATATCATCCAAAGAAATCTTTGTCATAGAACAAAATTGAGAAATAAATTTTAACGCTATCTTAGTTTCACCGACAGAAGCACAATGGACCCAAATTTTATAGCGTTTAGTTATTTTATTAAGTATAGCTACTCTTGCATAATATTCCCGATGTAGTAATGGAAACAATACTATTAATAAAAATGTTATAACAATGTTGTATACAATCATAACAGTTTTGTTATGTAGGGCAGTATTATCATTCTCAAGATAAAATTTGTAACTATACCTGAAATTATGTCATCAAACATAATACCTATCCCAGAAGGTAAATTTTGTATTTTTTTAAACCCAACCTTGGATGTATCAAAGAGTCTGAAAAGTATAAAACCAATAAATATTATAACAAAATTAGTAATCTTAATACCTAACATAGCAACAATAAAACCACAGATTTCGTCGATTACTATCCTTTCATCATCTTTTTTGTTAAACATTTCTTCAGCCAATGAAGAAATTATTGTAGAACAAATTATTAACATTGTTATAAATACCAAATTGAACAACATATTTTTTGTAGATAAGTATTCAACAAGTGGCAATGCGACTATCGTTGCTAATGTTCCTCTAATAGGAAGGTAACCTACATAAAAAAAGCTGGAAAATAATTCTATGATAAACTTCAATTTTATTTAAACTGTCCGTAAATGAATGTTCTGTATTTTACTATATACACTATTCCTGAAATTAATGTAAATACTGCAGTAACTATCATTGACCAACAAGGGAAAATTTTTATTACATATTTGTCTATTCCAAAACTTCTTATTTGATTTTCAAAAGTTAATATTAGAATAATGCAGATTATTACGACATTTTGTAATATAGTTTTAATTTTTGCTGTTTTATCAGCAGGGATTGGTTGGTCGTAATTTAAACTTCTTACCCATGAAATAATATAATCACGAATCACTATAACTGTAACTGTCCAAGATGGAATATTTAGTTCTTTAAATCCTAACAAACTTATTAACGCTGTGGTTATTAACAATTTATCAGCTAAAGGGTCAAAACTTATTCCTATTTTAGTAACAATATTTTTTCTTCTTGCAATAATTCCGTCAGCAGTATCTGTTATACCACCAAGAATAAAAATAAACAAAGCTATGAGTCGGGTTATCCAACTATTAATAAGGATAAAAATAAGAAATAAAGGGACAAAAATTATTCTTAAA
Source organism: uncultured Endomicrobiia bacterium (assembly GCA_938074745.1). Classification (GTDB taxonomy): domain Bacteria; phylum Elusimicrobiota; class Endomicrobiia; order DTEH01; family DTEH01; genus CALJEJ01. Next base: position 9,551 of record CALJEJ010000021.1, on the reverse strand, counting down.
AAAGTTAATTTTAAAGCAATATTCATATAAAAAATTATTCAATATTCAATTCAATAACTTTTGTTTCTGCGTTTTTTTCAAGTTCAAATTCTTGCTCATCAACAGCAAATTCAGTAGTATAATTTTTAAATTCTGTTTCTACAAGATATTTTTCAGAATACATACTAACTTTTTCAGGGAAAAGTGTTTCTTTGTTTATCCACATTATAAATCTTGTTTCTTTAGGTGAAGATGTACTTTTTTTCTTGCTTTGTTTCTTTGTAGACAAAACATAATATTGTGGTGTTTCACTGATAAATTTAAACCCAATTTTTTTAATTAACATAGATATGTTATAATTTTTATCTTTGGAAAAAATCAAAGGGAAATAGTTTTGATTTTTATATTTTTGTAAGTTTGTATGATAAACAACATTTGTTTGATGTACTTTTATCCAGATATCTTTGTTTTTAACAATGATTGTTTGATTAAAAGGTTTTTTAATTTCTATTTTAAGTTTATCAGGACGAAGATAAATAAATGTCGCTTCAAGTTCTACTATTTCACGAAGGTCTATAAAATTTATTGTTTGTGTGTAGTCTGCTTTTAGTTGTGTTATAGATTTATCCTTATTTTCTAATTCTAAAACAATTTTGTCAAAATCTAAGGGATATATTGAAGCTACGAAAGTATGATATAAAAATATCTGTAACAAGATAATCAAATTTATGATCTTCATGATACTTCTTGTTTTCCTTTTTCAGATTCAAAAATAGCAAGTTCTTCGTTAACTTTGTCAAAATTTATACTCCATCTGTTTGTTCCTTCAGGTTTATAAATGAACCCTTTAATTTCTAACAAACTCAATATATCGGTAGCTTTTGCTGAAGATCTAAAATATGCTTTTAGTAAATCTTGTGAGACACGTTTTCTTTCATTGATAAGTTTTAATGCTTCGTACAAACTTTGTCTTTGTTCTAATTCTCTTTCTTTAGGTAACTGTTGTGACAAAACTTTAACTACGGGTATATAATCGGGTTGTATTTTTTGTTGTTTAATAAACTCTACTACATTTTCAATCTCTTTTTGTGAAACATAAGCTCCTTGTAACCGTATAGGTTTTGCAGCTCCAGTAGGTAGAAACAACATATCTCCTCGACCAAGCAGTTCTTCAGCACCAATAGTGTCAAGAATCACACGAGAATCTACTTTAGACAACACTTGAAATGCTATACGAGAAGAAAAGTTTGCTTTTATAACACCTGTAATAACATCTACTGAAGGACGTTGTGTAGCAAGAATAAGATGTATTCCTACTGCACGTGCCATCTGTGCTAAACGTTGTATAGCATCTTCTACTTCTTTAGGTACAGTAAGTATAAGATCTGCAAATTCGTCAATTATTACTACAATATAATATTCTTTTTTCTTATATATTTCTTTAGGACAATTTTCTGACAAAACAAGTTCGTTATATCCTTCAATATTACGTACACCGTAATGTGCAAATTTTTCGTAACGTTGTTCCATAACTTTTACTAATGCAGTCAACACTTTTGCTGCTTCTTTAGGTGAAGTTATGACTTTAACATTTTGAGGTTCTTTTGTAGGATCGTAAAGATGTGGTATTCCATTATATGCAATTAGTTCAAGCCGTTTTGGGTCAATTAATACTAACTTCAATTCATCAAAAGAACATTTGTAAAGCAACGAAATAATTATTGCATGAACACAAACACTTTTGCCGGAACCTGTTGCACCTGCAATTAAAAGGTGTGGCATAGGTGTAATATCTGCAATATAAGGTTTTCCGTCTACAGTTTTCCCTATTGCTATGGGTAACTGCATCTCTTTGCTTAAATTCATATATTCTTCGGATTCTAACAATTCTCGGATTTTTACAATTTTTGTTTTTGGATTTGATATTTCAACTCCGATTGTTCCTCTACCTGGCAGAGGTGCTACTATACGAATACTCTCTGCTTTCATTCTCAATGCTATGTTATCTTTTAAAGCAACAACAGATTGTACTCTTATACCTGCAGATAATTCTAACTCATACATTGTAACAGTAGGTCCTGAAGAAATGTTGACTACTTTTGCTTCTATATCAAATTCTTTTAAAACATTTTCTAACTGTTTTGCCTGTGATTCTAAATTTATTTGTGTAGCAGTTTGTTGAGTTTCTAATGTTAACAAACTAACTGGTGGAAGTTTATACTCAACTTTTTGTATTATTTCTTTTTGTTCTTCTGGTTTTATTTTTTCTTCTGGTTCAACTGAAAGTTTCTGTTTTATTTTAGATTTAATCTCTTTTGTATCTATTTCAGGTTCTTTATCTTTAGGTTGGATTGATTGAACTAATTTTTCTTTTGGTATAGTTAATGTTTCTTTTATATTTTGAGCAGGTTGAACAACTCTGTTCATTTTTTCATACCGTGATTGGACAACCTTTTGTGGTTTTTTAATTTTTATTTCATTATACCATCTGCGAACATCTTCTATTATTGTTACGTATGCTGAATCAATTAAATCTACCAGAGATATTTCAAACATAACTGTTAAAACATACAAAGTTAACATAATTACTACAATACTACCAAAAATTTTACCAAAAATTCTGTGAAAAACTTCCATTACATTATTACCAAGCCAACCAGCATATTTCGTAATTTCTTCAGAAGAAAAATGTAATATTTCAACAAAAACTCTCACTATACCAGAAACAAGAATAAACAAAATTATAGACAAAACAATATCTGTTGTTAAATTTTGTTTTTTAGATTTCAAACTATACCATACCCAATAAAACATTATCAGGGGAATAAAAAATCTTGTTAGTCCACAAAACTTTGTAAAAATATTATTAAGAAACGTACCCAGTACACCAGTATCTGAAGGTCTTAAAAAACAATAAACAAAAAATAAAGCGACTGTTGTAAGGACAAAAATTGTCCAGAACTTTTTTTTAGTATTATTTTTTTCTGGTTGTCTAGAATATAAAGAATAGGAACTCTTGCGAATAGTTTTCATTTTAATTTAACTTTAATTTTGTTATCTTCTATCAAAAAAACAATTTTATTTTCTCTCGCTAACCATCCGAGGGCAAGGTATAAGTTTGTATTTGATAAGTTTAGGTTAAATTTTAGTTCTAATACATCAGCATAATCATTTTTTTTACTGAGATATTTCCATATTTCTCCGGCTGTCCAACCAATTTCTTCTATTTTGTCTTTCATAATCTAAAAAATTTATAGCGGTTGTATTACAAACAATTTTGTTCCAACAGTAACACTACTTCCATTTTCACAAAGAATTTTTATTATCTTACATTTTTTATCTGCTTTAATTTCGTTCATAATTTTCATTGCTTCTATAATACATAAAGTAGAACCAGCAGGTACTATATCTCCTTCATTAACAAACGGTGGCGAATTTGGCGATGGTGATCTGTAGAACACACCATTTATTGGTGAATCAACTGTTTCACCAGAAATTTCCTGAGAATTGTCTAAAGAACTTTGTTTAACTTGTATTGTTTCAGATAAATTTTTAAAAGTAGGTTCAACTTTTTCTTCTTTTTTTATATATCGTTTTATTTTAACTTTACCAATGTTGGTATTCAGTTCTATTTCAGAAATGCCGGATTCTACCATCACAGAATAAATTTCTTTTAACTGATGAATAACAGGATTTACATTGTTGACCAATTTATTATTTTTCATACTATTCATATCCTAGTTTTACTGCTTCTTTTCGTGAGAGTATAGGTCGTCCTTCAGAATCTACACCAATGACTTTTACATAAATTTTTTCACCTTCTTTTAATACAGAATTTATGTTTCTAATACGTCTATCTGCTATTTGTGAAATATGTAACAATCCTACTTTGCCTGGGAAAATTTCAATAAATGCGCCATAATCTACTACTTTTAAAATATTACCTTTATAAACTTTACCTACTTCTACATCTTTTGATAAACACTCAATTATTTCAGCAGCGGAATTAAGTGCTTCTTCTGTATCTGCAGAAATGAACACTTTACCAGAAGAATCGTCAATTTCTATTTTTACCTGAGTTTCTTCAATAATTTGTTTAATATTTTTCCCTCTAGGTCCTATTAAATCTCCAATTTTTTCTACTGGTATCTGTACCATTTTTATCTTAGGTGCAAACTGTGATAACTCTTTTTTAGGAGCACTTATTTTAGAATTCATAACATCCAGAATTTGCATTCTTGCAGTTTTGGCTAAATTTAGTGTTTCTGTTATGATATTCAAAGATATCCCTCTAATTTTCAAATCTAATTGTATTGCTGTAATACCTTTTTTAGTTCCTGCTATTTTAAAATCCATATCTCCTGCATGGTCTTCTATTCCTGCAATATCTGTTAAAATAACATACTGATTTTCATTTTCATATATTAAACCTAAAGCAACTCCTGCAACTGCAGATTTTAATTTTATTCCGGCGTCAAACATTGCTAACGACCCGCCACAAACTGATGCCATTGACGACGACCCGTTTGATTCTAATATATCTGACACAACTCTTATTGTATAAGGGAACTCTTCTTCTGTTGGTAATACGGGCCGTAATGCTTTTTTGGCAAGGAAACCATGACCTAACTCACGTCGTGATACACCACGTTCTAATTTTACTTCTCCAGTAGCAAATCCAGGAAAGTTATAGTGAAACATAAATCGTTCTTTATATTCTCCCACAAGTTCGTCCATTATCTGCATATCTGAAGATGTTCCCAAAGTTATCGCTACTAATGCTTGAGTTTGTCCTCGCTGAAATAAAGCAGAACCGTGTGTCCTTGGTAAAATTCCAACATCACAATAAATTTCTCTTAATTGGTCAAATTTTCTTCCATCGGGTCGTATTTTGGTATCCAAAATCTGTTTTCTTACAACCTCCCTTAATATTCTGAAAAAAACTTTTTGTTTTATTTTTTTAGTTTTTTCTTCATCTTTTAGAATTTCTTCATCTACAAACTCGTTAGAAAGTTCTACTGTTTCAGCAAGAATTTTATATTTTTCTTCTCGTTCTTGTTTAAGTTCAATTTTTAACACTTCAGAAATTTTGTCTGCTAAAGCAACAAAATTGTTTTTTACAAGTTTGTCTATGTCATATTTTTTCTTATGCAAATAAAAATTTTTTTTAGGGAACTCTTTAACTATTTCTTTTTGAACATTTTGGAATAATGGTACATATTTTTCTAACTCTTGTAATGCAGTAACAATTTCTTGTTCTTGGATTTCTTTTCCTTCAAATTCTATCATTAAAACTTTATTTTGGTTTTCTGTTTCTACAAAACTTGCTACCAACTCAAACTCTGCAATTTCTCGTTCCTGGAATGATGGGTTAATCACATATTCATTGTTAATCTTACATAATCTAAGACAGCTAGATGGTCCGTTAAACGGTATCCCACTTAACATTGCTGCACAAGAACAACCTAATACAGAAAGTATTGCAGGATCATTTTCAGGGTCAAATGATAATACTAACACATTTATTTGTACTGGAAAATCAACTTCTTTATCAAACAATGGTCTTAGAGTTCTGTCAATAAGACGAGAGACATGAATTTCATGTTCTCTTGGTTTGCCTTCACGTTTAAAAAAACCGCCTGGTATTTTACCTGCAGCATAAGTTCTTTCTCTATAGTCTACGGTTAACGGTACGAAATCTTCTGTAAATATATCTGAAGTTTCGTTTTTTTCTGCAACAACACAACATAACACGCTTGTCCCACCAGAAGTTACTTTTACTGCAGCATCAGCCTGTTTTGCAAGAAGACCAATTTCAAATTCTATACTTTTGGTAACATTTTTTTCAGATATAATTTTATTTTCTTGAATTGAAAAAGTTTTTGTTTCATAATTTACTATTTTTTTTAAAACATTCATTTTAAAATCTCCGTTAGTTTATTATAACCCAAGCTCTTTAACTATTTTATTATATCTTTCAATTGATTCTGACTTTAAATATCTCAATAATTTTCTTCTTCTGTTGATAAGTTTTAAAAAATTTCTTCTTGTCAACACATCTTTTTTATGTCTTTCAAAATGTTTTGTAAGAATTTTTATTCTTTCAGTAAGTAATGCAATTTGTACTTCAGGAGTTCCTGTATCTTTTTCATTTTTGCCATATTTTAAAACAATTTCTTTAATTTTTTGTTTATCCAATGCCATAACCATCCACCCCTTTCAAATATATTATTCTTCTTCTGCTTGTTTACTTTTTTGATATTCTTCAATTAATGGTTGAGCTAGATGTGAAGGTAATTCTTCATAATGGTCTAATTTCATTGTAAACTTCCCAGCTCCTTTTGTAAGACTTCTTAAATCCATTGCATACGCATGTAATTCACTTAATGGCACATGTGAGTGTATTTTATGATATTTACCAACTTTTTCAAGTGAAATTATTCTACCACGACGACCATTTATATCACCCATCACACTACCAAGGTATTCTTCAGGCACAAGGATTTCTAAATTCATTATTGGTTCTAATATACAAGGTGACGCTTCTAAAACACCTTTTTGCAATGCCATTCTTGCTGCAATTTTAAATGCCATATCTGAAGAATCTACTTCATGATATGAACCGTCATATAATGTTACTCTGATATCTACTACAGGATAACCAGCAATTACTCCCTCGTTCATTTTTTCTATTACACCTTTTTCTACGGAAGGGATATAATTTTTAGGTATCACTCCACCAAATATTTTATCCACAAACTCAAACCCTTTTCCACGTTCTAACGGTTCAAGTTTAAGAAAACAATGGCCATATTGTCCTCTACCTCCTGATTGTCTTTTATATTTTCCTTCTGCTTGAGAAGTTTTCTTTATAGTTTCTTTATAAGGAATTTTGGGTTTTGTTAGTTCTATATCTAAGTTATATCTTGATTTTATCCTTTTTACAATAATATCTAATTGCAATGTACCTACACCACAAACAACCATCTGTCGTGTTTCAGGGTTATACCTAAATTTTATAGTTGGATCTTCTAAACTGATACTGTTAAACGCATTTCCAATTTTTTCTTCTTCTCCTTTAGTTTTAGGCACAACTGCCATTTCAGTATATGTCTCAGGGAATTCTATCTTTTTTATTTTTTGTGCTAAAGTTTTATCACCTAAAACATCGTTTGTTCTTGTTTCTTTAAGCTTTATTAAAGCACCAATATCTCCTGCTATAAGTTCAGATATTTCTATTCTTTTTTTCCCTTGAAGGGCAACAATTTGTCCTATTCGTTCCGTAGTACTTTTATCATTGTTGAATATATCCATTCCAGAAACAATCTTCCCACTGAAAACTTTAACATAATTCATTTGGCCCATCCCGGGTTCACTAGTTGTTTTAAAAACCAATGCGCTAACCTGCTGGTCAATACCAAAACATTCTTTTGAGTCACCTGCAGTAACAGCGTTGGTGTAAATAAAATCTAACAACTCTTTTATTGAAACAACTTTTATTGCAGAACCACAAAAAGTTGGTATTAATTGACGTGCAGAATACGATTGTTTTATTACTTTACTTAACATTTGTGGTTCAATTTTTTCATTACCAAGATATTTTTCCATTAATGTTTCGTCATTACTAACCACATCTTCTAAATATTTTTCATATAACGCAGACATCTTTTGTGACTCATCAGTTAAAGAAAGAAAGTTTATTACTTCTTTAATTTGATTTCCGGTGGTTACAGGAACAACTATAGGTGTAAGTTTTAATTCCAGTTTAGTTTCTATTTCTTTTAACATTTTTTCTAAATCAATATTTTCTTTGTCTAATTTATTTATAAAAACCATACATGGAAGATTCCTTTGATTAATATATTCAATAATATTTATAGTTTGTGCATCTATACCGCTATCACCCGAAATTGTTAAAATACAGTTTTCTACAGCTGACAGTGCACAGAGAAGTTCTCCTATAAAGTCTGGATACCCCGGAACATCTATTAAATTAATTTTCTTATCTTTATACATAAAACTTATTACTGCAGAATTGATAGACATTTGTCGTTCTATTTCATCAGGGTAATAATCAGAGATTGTATTACCTTCAGTGACACTGCCCAATCTTGTTATTATTCCAGCAGTATATGCAATACTTTCAACAAGAGATGTTTTTCCTGTGGCACTTGAACCTACTATTGCTACATTTATTATATCATTGCTGCTTTTTGGTTGCATAACAAATCCTCCAATCTCATTTTTTTAACTTCTCGTTGAAAAAAATTTTTTGGCTGAAATGACATCTTTGTTTATATTTTTTAGCATAAGTTTTACACTCTCAAACTTTTTTTCATCACGCAATTTTTTTAACGGACGGAAAAATATTTTGTCTATTTTATAATCTATCACCTCATCTATAACATGCACTTCACAAACGATTTTATTGTACGAATCTATTGTAGGGTTGTAACCAAAATTTGCCACAGATTTTTTTTTAAACTTTTTACCTTCGCTAGTATATATCAAACTCTCGCCTGCTATTATTCCATTGGGTAGCAGAATATCCTCTTGTGGATAAAAATTTACCGTAGGAAAACCTAACAATTTCCCCATACCTTTACCATGAAATATTTCGCCTGTAACAAAGTATTCTCTACCAAGTAGTAATTCTACTTTATCAAATTCTGAATTTGAAATCAATTTTCGAATTAATGAAGAAGAAACTTTACAATCATTGTTATTTATTTTAACACAAACATTTTTTATTACCAATAACTTTATATTATATTTCTTACACAATTTTTTTAAAGTGTTCACATCTCCTTTTGCACAGTAACCAAATTTAAAATCTTCTCCTACAAAGATTGTTTTGATATTTAATGCTACAATGATATTTTCAAAAAATTGTTTCGGTGATAAACGTTGTATTTGTAGAAATTTTAAAATTTTGACATTTTTTATTCCTAAAGACTTTATTGTTTCAATTTTAGTTTCTAACGGATAAATAAGATTTTTTTTTATTTTTGCAGTGGTATCAAAAGTAACTGCTAAACTATCTATTGAATTCAACAATGAATATGTAGTCACATATTGTATCAATCTTTGATGGCCAATATGAACTCCATCAAAAAAACCTATTGTAGCGACAAACTCTCTAACCATAAAATTGTTATTTTAACACTTGTTTTAAATAATCCAATACTTCTTTTACTACTATTCTAAGTTTATTTTTTATCGTAGCACCGCTAGCGTAAATATGTCCACCACCACACCAGTTCTGTGCAATTTTTTCTACGTTTATTTTATGGGATCTAAAACTTATTTTTACTACATCTTTTTTTTCTTCGCGGAAAAAAATTGATATATCTACATTTTTTATCATTCCTGGGAAAGTTATAAATTCTTCTGTATCATTAACAGTTGTATGTGTGTCAACAAACATTTTGTGGTTTGCAATAATATATGCAATTTTATAGTTATTAATTTCTAAAACTTTTATAGTAGACAATACTTTCCCAAGTAATTGGATACTATTTTTACTGCGGTTGCTATAAATATTTTTATATACTTCAAACGGGTTAATACCA
>CALJEJ010000020.1 GCA_938074745.1 uncultured Endomicrobiia bacterium | reverse complement strand
GCTATTGCTTTATCAAGTTCTCCAGAAAACAATATTATTGTCATTTTATCTTTCATTTTATTCTCCAATTTTTGATTTTTTTAAAAAATAATATTTGCCAAAATACCTAAAAGAATTACCTGAGGGACTGCAACAACAGGTAACCATATTGCTGTTTTTTTACCTATATTTGTCCAGAGAAGTCCTATCTCAGTATAGTCGGTAACAACACCTGCCATTAGGAAAACAAAACTGTTCCCGAGAGCACCTGTCTGCCTGAAAATTTCAAAAGCAAGAGGTGCTGTTCCTTCCGAACATACCTCTAATATTGTGGCTATAATTAAAGTTACAAAAAGTCCAAGCAAAGATGGTCCCATATATTGACGGAATATATTCTGTGGAACATACGCACCGGTTAAACTTGCCAGACCCATACCAATTAAAATCCACCACAGAACCATATTACCTAACGATACAGACCCCAAAATGATTCCTTTGAGGTCAGATTTGACTTGTTTCACACTTAGATTGTATTCTTTTATTCTCTTTTTTATATTCTCTTTTTTATATCTTCCATTATTGAAAAACTTTCATCAACAGTAACGATATTTTTGTTCTTTTCAATTAAATTTCTTCTTTCAAGAAACTGGAATATCAATCCTGTAATAATAGCAATAATTATCGCAGATATTATAATGTAAAATGCTTTAAGTACAAACAAACCTAATAACAGAAATGTGAGTGATAAATTTGCCCAGGGGCTCGCAAGCAAAAAACTTACAACAGCAGGGATTGATGCACCTTTTCTATAAAGTTCTATTTATAAAGCCAGTATACCGTGAGAACATACACTCATAAAAAACCCTAATATTGCCGAATAAAAAATTGTTCTTTTTGGGGACCCTGAAAGTATTTTTGAGATATATTTTCGTGGAACAAAGTGGTCAATTATACCTCCAATAAATAGTCCAAGTAGTATCGCCCACCAGATAGTTCTGAAATACATCCATAAAGATTTTCTGAATGCTTCAAGAAAAGTAACAAAATATGACAATCCTGAAAGAATAAGCAGGATAGATGTTACAATTACAATTTTATTCTTATACCATTTAGTTTCAGATATTTCACAGGTAGTGCAAACCTCTATTTGTTTTTCATTTATCCCTTTTTCTTTAACAAATTTTGTTAGACAGTGTTGGCTACAAAAATAATAAGTTTCTGAATCTAAAGTAAGTTTCAGATTTGTTGATTCGTCAACATCCATTCCGCATATTGGATCCTTTGGCATTTTTATTTATCCTGTTCTTCAAGTTTTTTAATCTCTCCTTCTAGATTTTCTATTTCTTGAAAAAGTTCTGGCGATATGCTGTGGTCTGTAAAACTATTTGTCCCACTACAGTGTGAAGGATCTTGGCTTTTCAAGTCTTTTAATTTTGCTTTGAGTTCTTTCAATTTTTCTTCTTTTCTCATTTTTGCCCCCTGTATAATTTTGACTTGTTTTCTTATTTTATATATTTCTGAGGATTTTTTTTAATCGCATCTATACATGCTTGACAACATAAGTAATAACTTTTACCGTTATAATCAGCAACTGAAGTTTCTGACTTCACTTTGAATTTAATTCCCATTACTGGACAGGTAACTACTTTCCCTATTTCATCTTTATGTGCTTTTCTGATTACTAGCTCGCCTTGTTGCTCTACACTTTTTTTAATTTCTTCCATTCCTGCATGGTATTCCATTTTTTCATGCTGTATAATTTCCTGTTCTTTTATTTCTTCTTTCTTACCACAACTAGAAATAAATAATCCAAAAAAGACTACTATAAAAATTATTTTTAATGTGTTCATCTTCTAATGAAAAATTACAATTAAAGCATGTATAGTTGCTAAAACAAGAGCAGAAATAGCTAATGCTTTGTGATATTTCAGTTTCCACCTGAATAGCCCACTTATTAAAGTCAATAGAAGTAAAATATAAGTTATAATACCAAACGGTTTAACAAATTTGAAGAGTTCCATATATACTTACCTCCTTTAACTAACCATCTATAGTCTATCACAAAACTAATTTATCTACAGAAAATTTGACCGCCTTAATTTATCTTTTTATTCCTTTTCAGTTATTTTTTGATTTAGCTAAGCGCGAATTGCCCACAGTTAATTTGATAGTGAACCTGACAACTAAATTTTTTAATTTTCACTGATAACTTTCTTCACTTCAGTAAGTTTTACATAATGTTTGCGTTCCTCTTCAATTATTTTATCTATAATTGGTTTTTCACTGTCGGAAACAAAATTTCTCATCTCAAGATAAAACAATATTGAGTCCTTCTCAAAACCTAAAGCAATATCTATTGCCTCAACATTAGATTTTACTTTTGACGCCTTTTCTTCAATTTCATTGTTTTTAACAAATATATGTTGGTCAGCATACGCTTTTAAATACAGAAAATACTCTTCTGGATATATTTCTTTTGGTTGATAATTTTCAACTGTTTTAAGGAGTTCTTCATATGTTTTTCTGTGCATTACTTCTTCCTGTGCAAGATAAATGAATGTTTCTTTAATTTCTTGAGATTCTGTTTTTTTTGACACTGCAAGATAAAATGCTTCACCATTTTTTTCAATCTGGATTGCAAACTCTACTAATTCACTTGCTTTAAAAAATACTGACATTTTTACCTCCCGTGAATATTCCTAAGATTTCCACAAACCGTGGAGATTACAATATTCTCTTGCATAAAGAACTTGTCCTTCAACTTTAAACAATGCTTGTGGTTTATCAGCGGGTTTTAAAAATTGTTTGTAAACTTTACCATCTACATTTAGTTCTATCCACATTATGTAATGTTTTTCTTCCATTGGATGTTCAACAGAACCTACTTTTACTAATATACCATCGGAAGTTTTTTCTATCACAGGTACATGTTTTTCTTTTGAGGCATCTACAGTATTTTCTTGTTGAAGTTCCATGGGTTTACCACAA
>CALJEJ010000019.1 GCA_938074745.1 uncultured Endomicrobiia bacterium | reverse complement strand
TACCTAACAAACAACCAATTATTTGTGCAGAAGAATTTCCTATTGCCGCACCTATACTATGATATTTAGGTATAAAAACAATATTAAGTCCAAGATTTAATAACGCTACAAAAAATCCTATCTTTACTATGATATCTACTTTTTCTACCGCATGGACATAATTTGAAGCAACACTTGCTATTCCACCGATTAATGCAGAAAATAATATTATTTTCATAGGATATACTGAAGAAAGGTACGGAGTGCCATATAATAATTGTATCACTCTATCAGCAATAAAAAATAAAATCAAATAAATTGGTATTAAAACCATAGAAATATATTTTGTAAAAACATAATAACTTTTATTCAAATTATCTAACTCGTTTTTCCCGTATATATTAGACATAAAAGGAAGTATAACTTTTGAAACTGATGAAACTAATAATCTTTGTGGAAGATATGCAACCGAAAAAGCTACAGTATAAAAAGAAACTTCATTTATTGGCGAGTATAGCTTTAAAAAAAATATTTCCGAGTTCTGCCATACAATATAGTCAAGAATTATAGCAAACGACACATAGACATAATACTTCACAATATCGTCAATTTTTTGTGCCAAAATTTTTTCTTTAAAAATCTTGAACAGTCTTTTTTCAGAAAAAAAATTAATTAAAAATCCAACAAGTACATATACAGTATAAGTTATTACTGCAGTATAGATATTACCTATTTTCTTTACCACAGTTAAAATTAAAAAAAGAAAAACTGATTGTGAGATTAACGACGAGTACATTAAAACTTTAAAATTTCTTAACCCAGAAATTATACTTATAATAAGACCATTAAGAATACATACCAATGTTATCGCAAGAACAACAAAATAGTTTATAAACATCTTACCTTTATAAATGATATAAAATAAAAAAGAAGCAAGGATAAATAATCCAACCCCTTGTGGAAAATAATGTCTGATAAAACTTCGTAGTTTATATGTTTCATTAGGGTATAACTGTGATACATATTTTGTCATAGTTGTAGGCAAACCTAACATAACAAAAGTTGTTAAAAACCCAACCATCCATATTACAAAAGAATATTTGCCAAACTCTTCAGTTCCAAGAAATCTCGCTAAAAAAATATGTATAATAAAACCATAAATAAAACTTGTAAAATTTTGAACTGAACTATAACTTATATCTTTAATTATTTTCATCCTTATTTACTCCACAACATACAACAAAAAAACCAAAATTTCTTAAAAAAGGTATATGTTTTTCAAAGATATCAATAATTTTAAATAACCTGATAAAAATTCTTCTTACAAACCATTCACCTATCCTGTGACGAAAAAAACTTATAATATGGTCGTCACAAATATTTCTAACTATATCTCCAACCTTTATGTATTTCACTTTTAAACCTGCTTTTAAAAATTCTATTTTTAGTCTTTTTTTAGTATACGACCTTTCAGGTATATCTCCTATAGAATCCCAGTAATAACCATATTTTTTTCTTATATAATTTCTTATAAACAGAGAATGTAAACTTAACCAATAAGGGACAAGACATATCACCATACCATTTTTAACCGTATAATATTTCATCTTTTTTATTAACTCAATAGAATTAGAAAAGTGTTCAATTACGCCACAATTGTAAACAATATCATACTTCCCTTCAATTTGTGTAGTAAAAAAATCTCCTTTTATAATTTTCAATCTATCTTTTATTCCAAAAGTTTCAGCAAGATAATTTGCCTTTTTTATCTCTTTATCATCAATATCTATCAAGGTAACCTCTGCACCACATAAAGCAAAAAGACAAGAAAGTATTGGTGTTGCACCAAAATCAAAAATTTTTTTCCCTTTTATATTTTCTGCTATCGCTTCCAAAATATGTTTAGCTTCCGATAAATAAAAGTGATATAGTGCAGGGTCTTTTATCAAATTTTTAACAACATACTTTCTCCATTTTAATGGTATTAAATTTCCACAAACTTTGTTTGGCAATACATCTTTAAAATAACCAAATTTTTTAAGTTCATAGGAAGAAATAACTTTTTTATAATACTCCACTTTTTTATTCGCAACAGTTTGTATGGAGAATTTACTTTTTATAATAGAATATCCTTCTAATATTTTTCTTTGGACTTCTTTTTTTGACAACACTTCAATTATACTCTCAGCCCATTTTTTATGATCATTTACTGGGATAAGAAACTGATAATCTTCACCCATTATCTCTTTAAACACTGGAATATCAGAACATAGAACCACTTTATCTGCAAAAATTGCCTCTAATAGTACTATCCCAAACGATTCCCATAAAGATGGAAAAACTATTATATCAGCGTTTTTTAATATTTTGTTAAAATGTTCTTGTTCTATTTGACCTAAAAACTCAACATATTGGTTAATATTTAATCTATTTATCTCATTTTCTAAAAACTGATAATATCCAATATCTTTTTTCCCGACAAAAATAAATTTTACATTATGGATTTTTTCTACTACAGTAGGAATTGCTTTTATTATGGTTATAGGATTTTTCCGATTTTCAATCCTACCTATAAAAAGAACTTTAAATTCTTTTTTTTCTAGAGTAGATTCATTTTTTATTTTTAGATCACTATAACCAAGCGGTATAGTTTCATCCACTTTAATTTTAATATCTTCAAGTTCTTTCTTATAAACTTCAGCCAACGCTGTTACTCCATCACTAAATTTCATAGTTAAAATCTCAAGAGAAATTTCTAAAAAATATAAAATCCTTGAAATAAAAGAAGTTTTTTTCCAATATTTACTTATGAAATAAACACAGCCAAGACTGTAACACACCACAGGAATATCTAAAAATAATTCACAAAATAACCCTTCATTAAACCATTCAGGTGTTTCAATTATATCAATATGATAATTTTTAAGTAATCTCTTTACTGCGAAATAATTTGTCAGTGCACACATTAGCCTTTGATAAACTCTCTTTATACCAATTAAAGAAAACAATCTTGCCATTCCTGGAATTTGTTTTTGTTTAGCATAATAGACTACAAGATTCCCTTCTTTTATAATAGTTTCTTTTTCTCGTGGTAAGGAAGAGATTACAAAAACTTTATGTCCTTCTTCAGCAAGGTATTTAGATATATTATGCACATATGTGCCTATACCTCCATAACCAACACTTCTGTCATATTCTCTACATAAAAAAACTATGTTCACAAATTTATCTCCTTTTTACTAATTTTAAAATCATTATTCTTACTCTATAGTAAGAAAATTTTAATACTTCTTTTATAATCTCTAAAACTGAAGTTTGTTTTATTAAAAACTTAAAATGTTTTAAATGAAAAACTATGTTATTATATATACTTGCACACTCATAAACTAAAGGATGAATACTCCATTCTCCTCCATAATTACAATCTTTCCTCGGAAGATTAAATGCAAGATAGTTTGTGATAAACCCTATTTTATATCCATTTTTAAAAGCAGAAATGAAAAAATCAGTTTCTTCACGATAGGAATTTATAATATATATTACATCAAACCTTAACTTTTTATAAATTTCACTTTTGGCAATATTTATAGATTTTAGTTTAAAAATATCTTTGTATTTCTGAGGAAAAAGTAATTTCAATTCTCTATCTAAATATCTTTGATAATCATAATCTTCCAAATATTTTACGTTACAACCAACTATATCTAATTGATAATTTTCAATCACTTCTATCATTATTTTAATAGTATCATCTATTATAAAAACATCATCTTCGCCGAAAAAAACATATTTAGTCAAAGGAGTTATTTTATTTAGACCTATGTTTCTTGCTAAAGGAAGGCCTAACCTTTTCTTATTCTTTATATACTTGAAATTTATATTTAAATCTTTTAACTTCTTTATAACAGGGATGTAGCTTAAATTACTTCCATCGTCTACTATAACTATTTCTGAATTGAAATGTTTAAGAGATAAGATGTAACTATCTATAGTTTTTATTAAGACATCGGGTCTATTATAGGTTGGAATAATTACAGAAATTAACATTTCTTTCTTAAGAGAAAAACTGTCACAATTTCCCTTACTGTGACAATTTTTGAAGTAAAAGAGAAGGCAAAGCTAACGCTTTGCCGATACATTTATAAAATTTTGTAACCAGTAATCGGTAATCAGTAATTAGTATATAAAATTTCACCTACCTGCTACCAGCTATCACCTGACATTTTTGTTGTTACACCAGTGATTAGTGGTTCGTGGTTAGTGATTATAGCACTACAGAGCAAAGCTATCGCTTTGATGCTACATTTCCTTTTTCACTCTCTCACTTTTTCACTTCTTCTCTGTGAACTATGGACTGTGGACTATGGACTATTGACTATCAACTCAACACTTCCCCACTATCTACTTACTACGTTTCTAAATAGACACTTGTAGTTCTCGTTTAGCAAGTGCTTCTACCATTTTAGGAACAATTTTAGTAGCATTGAGAAATTCTATCATCACAGGAGAACCATTTTTATCCCAGTGGACAACAACATCGCCAATAAGTTCTGCATCGTCAATTTTACTTTCTTTTGATACCCATATAGTAATCACATCCGCCTCTGGTTCATAAGAAATATTATATACCATACCGCCTCCTTCTAACAGGAAATAATGTTATTACCTTTACCTTTATCTTATCCTCCATTTCTTCATAGACAATTTTTAAAATATTTTCAAAAAAATTTTTGAATACCGAGTGAAAAAACTTTATCAGGATTCTTAATTGCTGAAGTGATATATTCTTTGGTAAGCACAAATCCTTGTTCTTTGAGGATTAAAATTTTATCCATTGAATGTTTTGTAAAATATATCTCTTTCACTTTTTTTACACACCACCTACCTGCTATTATTTATCACCTATAATTTCCCCACTGTAACAACCGTGTTGTTGTGTTTGTATAAAAACAACACTGCTCCCGAGAGGAGTCGAACCTCCACCCTGTTATACCAGGACACGGTCCTAAGCCGTGTGTGTCTGCCAATTCCACCACGGGAGCAAAGTGGTTATTTTTTGCGTCTATCTCCAAGCCGACGTTCACCTGACCGACGGTCTTTTAAAAGTCCTTCTGGAGTATCACTCCACGAAATTTTGTTCATCCATCTACGGTCAGATTTCCTACGTTCATATCTTCTACGTTCTACAAAATTCTCTTGACCTTGTTTTTTCTTTTGAAAGAGTTGTTTAATCTTTTTTATTAACCCAGCCATAACTTTCTCTCCTTTTATTAAATTTAAAGTTTATACAATTTTAATATAAATATATTCAACAGGTAAGAAAAATTCCTTAATTTCACTTGTGTCTTTCTTGTATATTGAATAAAAAATATTGAACATTAAGAAAAATTTTTGTATTTTTTATAAATCACCAAAATCTTATAAACAAATTTTAAAACATGCCAAAATTTAAATTAGTAAGTCCTTTTTCTCCTTCAGGAGATCAAAAAAAGGCTATCAAACAACTCGTAGAAGGAATATTACAGAACCATAAACATCAAGTATTACTTGGTGTGACAGGTTCAGGAAAAACTTTTACAATTGCTAATGTAATAGAAAAAATACAAAAACCTACTTTGGTAATCTCGCATAACAAAACTCTCGCTGCACAATTATATTCGGAATTTAAAGAATTTTTCCCATATAATGCTGTAGAATATTTTATCTCGTATTACGACTACTACCAACCTGAAGCATATATACCATCTACAGATACATATATAGAAAAAGATGCTTCTATAAACGAACATATAGACAGATTAAGATTAAAAGCAACAACAAGTTTACTTACACGGGAAGATGTTATAGTGGTAGCATCAGTATCATGTATTTACAATATTGGTTCTCCTGAAGATTTTAAAAGAATGTGTATATATCTAGAGATAGGTAAGACTATATATATCCAGCAATTAACAAAAGAACTTGTCAGAATAGGATATGAAAGAAACGAAATAAATTTTACCCGAAATAAATTTCGTTATCATGGAAATATTATTGACATATTCCCTTCTTATTTAGAAAATTTCATACGGGTAAAAATAGAAAATGATACTATAGAATCTATCAAAGAATACAAGCCTTTGAATTTAGAGTTAGTTAAAGAACATAAGAAATTTTATATTTACCCAGCAAGCCATTTTGTCTCTCCATCAGTAAAATTTGAAGAAGCACTAAAAAATATAAAAAAAGAGCTTGATGAACGAGTGAAATATTTTGAGTCACAAGGTAAACTTTTAGAAGCACAAAGAATTTATCAACGGACAATGAACGATTTAGAATTGCTTGCTCAGACAGGATTTTGTCACGGGATTGAAAATTATTCCCGTCATTTATCTGGGAGAAAAGAAGGTGAACGGCCCGGATGTTTAATAGATTATTTCCCAAAAGATTTCCTATGTGTAATTGATGAATCTCATGTAACAATACCTCAATTATATGGTATGTATGAAGGAGATAGATCAAGAAAACAAACTTTAGTAGATTATGGGTTTAGGTTACCTTCAGCATTGGATAACCGACCATTAAAATTTGAGGAATTCTTAAGTTTGTTGAACAACACAATTTATGTTTCAGCAACACCAGGTAAATGGGAAATCAACATTTCAAAAAATCGTGTAATAGAACAAATAATTCGTCCGACAGGGTTAGTAGACCCTGAAGTAATAATCCGACCTGCAAAAGGACAAGTTCAAGATGTAGTTAAAGAAATAGTTCAAGCAGTAAAACAAGGTGGTAGAGTTTTAGTTAATACTTTAACGAAACGTACTGCCGAAGACCTCGCTGAATATTTACAAAATGTAGCTTTGGAACAAAAACAAAAGTTAACAGTAAAATATATTCATTCTGACCTTGATGCACTCACAAGGATAAATATTATTAAAGATCTGCGTAAAGGAGAGTTTGAATGTCTAGTCGGAGTAAATCTGTTACGTGAAGGGTTAGATTTACCTGAAGTAACACTTGTTGCAATCCTTGATGCAGATAAAGAAGGTTTCTTACGAAATGAAACTACATTAATTCAACTTGCAGGTCGTGCTGCTAGAAATATAAATGGTAAAATAATATTATATGCAGACAAAATCACAAAATCAATTAAAAACGCAGTAAAAGAAATGGAACGAAGAAGAAAAATTCAAATAGAATATAACAAAAAACATAAAATCAAACCTCGAAGTATCGTGAAAGCTGTTCGCGAACTAGAAGAGTTTCAATATTCTGCAAAACAAAAGCATATTTCTGAAATAAAAGAGTTTTCTTTAGAATATGTTACGAAAGACAATATAGATAAAATTATCCAAATGTTAGAACAAGAAATGAAAAAATCTGCTGAACTACTTGATTTTGAAACTGCAATTATGTATAGAGACAAACTGAAATTGTTAAAAGAAATGAAAGCACAAAAGACAAACATGCCAGCCGGAGTAAATTTTAAGTGAAACAGAAGTTGGAATATAAAAAAATTCTTCCAATAATTAAAAATGCATTAGAAGAAGATATCGGTGAAAGTGATATAACTACAGAAAATATTATCCCACCTACAATAAAAGTAAATGCAAAAATTATTGCAAGACAACACGGGATTGTTTGTGGCTTACCCGTAGCTAAAGAAGTATTCAAACAGTTAGACAAACGTTGTGTCTGGAGAGCAAAAGTTTCAGATGGAGATAAAATTAAACCTTCAACTGTAGTAGCAAAAATTTATGGTTCTGCAAGAGCAATACTTGCTGGAGAACGTGTTGCACTGAATTTTTTACAACATTTAAGTGGTATTGCTACTCTAACAAGACAATTTGTTGATGCAACAGAAGGTAAATTTGAAATTTACGATACTCGCAAAACACATCCTGGGTTAAGAATTCTTGAACGGTATGCAGTTATATGTGGTGGTGGTAGAAATCATAGATTTCAACTTGATGATATGGTGTTAATAAAAGACAATCATTTACTTGTGTGTAAATATAAAAACCTACCTGTGGAAGAAATCTTGCTACAAATGAAAAACCGTCTTGATTATACTACAGATATAGAAATGGAATGTAAAAATCTACGAGAATTACGACTTGCGTTAAAAATAAAACCTGATATTATTATGTTAGATAATATGGATTACGACCAACTTAAAACTGCAGTAAAAATTATCCGCAAGACATTGCCTAAATGTAAAATAGAAGTTTCTGGAAAAATTGATTTGAAAAAAATTAAAAAATTGGTAAACTTAGATATTGACTATGTATCCGTTGGAACAATTACACATTCTGCTAAAGATATAGATTTTTCGTTAGAAATCGTTGGATAGTTGTCAAAACATATTATGACTAATACCCAACCCGGAACTTTATATATCGTTCCTTCACCAATTGGTAATCTTGAAGATATTACCTATCGTGCAATAAAAATCTTATCCACAGTAGACCTTATTTTGTGTGAAGATACAAGAAAGACAAAAATTTTGTGCAACAGATATAATATTCATACTCCATTAAAAAGTTATCATTTATATAATGAATTGGTTCAAACAAAAAAAATTTTACCGTATATACTTAAAGGACACAACGTGGCCTTAGTAACTAACAGTGGAACACCGGGTATTTCTGACCCAGGGTTCATAATTGTACGAGAATGTATTAACCATGGTGTAAAAATAGTCCCACTACCCGGACCAACAGCGTTTGTTACAGCGTTAAGTGGTTCAGGTCTACCAATGACAAAAATTTTGTTCTTAGGATTTATACCTAAAAAAAAGGAAAAAATAAAAAAGTTGTTCTCGGAAATTAATATAGAAAAAACTACTATTGTTTTTTACGAATCGCCAAAACGGTTGCTTGCTACATTGAACCTTCTGTCATCATTATTACCACAAAACACACAATGTGCAATATCTTTTGAATTGACGAAAATTTTTGAACGGTATTTGCGTGGGACAATTAGTGAAGTTATTAACCAAATTGAAAACAGTGACATAAAAGGTGAACTTGTAGTAATGCTGTACGTGCCGAAATAAAAAAATGAAAAATAATACATACAAAGTTGGAATAGTTGGTATCACAGGTATCACGGGAAATAAACTTTATAATTTTTTATTCCGCCATCCTAAAATTTCCGACGGATATCTGTTCAGCGAAACTGAACAAGGTAAATTTTTTTATTCTAAAGGAAAATTTACTAATAACAAAATATTGCCCGTGTTTGATAAAACTACTTATGAAATATGTTGTAATGACGTAGACATAATTTTTTTGTGTTTACCTCATACTGTATCAATGAAATTTGTAAACGAAATTTATAATTTTTCTAATGGGAAACAAATACCTAAAATTATTGATCTAAGTGGAGATTTCAGAATAAAAAATGTTAGTTTATACGAAAAATTTTATACTATAAAACATTCTTGTCCTGAACTTATTACTAAATTTGTGTATGGGTTAACTGAAATATATAAACCACAAATTATACAATCTCAATTTATTGCTAATCCGGGCTGTTTCCCAACAACTGTTATTCTAGGATTAGCACCGTTGATTATGAAACAACAAATAGAAATTAATGAAATTATTATAGACTCAAAATCTGGTTATTCTGGTGGCGGAAAAAAACTTGTCATGGAATATGAAGGATATGGCGGAAATAATACTTATGCATATAATGCATTTGGTACACATAGGCATATACCTGAAATTGAAGAACAACTAAATTTTTTGTATTCTAAAAATAAAAAAACTTTAAAAGAAATTAAAATAATATTTACTCCATATGTTGTGCCACAATATTCAGGTATGTATACTACAATTTATCTTAATACAAATTCAGTTCTTTCTTGTGAAGAACTTATTGATATTTATACTGATTTTTACAAAACTGAACTGTTTATTAGAATACTACCTATAAACACATTACCTCAAACAAAAAATGTTATAAATACAAATTATTGTGAAATAGGTTTCGCTAAAGAACAAAATTCCCCTTACTGGATAAAAATTTTTGTAGCAATAGACAATTTAATAAAAGGTGCTGTGGGGCAAGCAGTACAAAACATGAACCTAATGTTCGGTATTGAAGAAAATTGTGGGTTAGAATAATTATGCCAAAAATTTACTAAAAAATAAGGAGAATATGATGAAAATAGGTAGAGATTTTACTAACCTGTTAAACCCGATATTCTTAACTAATGAAGAACGAGAACAGTTAAGAAATAATATCTTACAAGTTGCAGATATGGACGCAAAAGTGCAAATAAAAGTCAAATCAGATGTTGTCAGTCAGATAAAAATTGCAAATGAACTTGGAATTAGACATATTGAACTTGATGGTGGTGTGCCAAATCCGTATTTAGCAATGGATGATGCGAACCTATTTGCAATAAAAGAAACTGCAAAAATATATAATATTTCGTTATCGTTCCATTTACCATATACTTTCGTATCTAACTCAATTGCATCATTCCAAGAAGAAGATAGACAATCAGCAGTAGAGTTGTTGAAAAAATATATCCTACAAGCAAAAAAGTTAGGTTGTATAAGTTGTATTTTACATCCTGGCAGTGTACCGTTTTACCAAGCCACTGGAGAATATTTGAACCTTGTAAAAGAAAGTCTCTATAAATCATATTGCGAACTTGCAGAATATTCATATAACTTAGGTATATTGTTACATTTAGAAAACAATACAGCGTTTGATTTTGTGTTAACAGAAATAGAAGAAGGTATAGAATTATTAGAAAGAATAGACCCGCAAGGGAAAATTATAAAATATTGTTTTGACATAGGTCATTGGTTTACTCGTGCAGATGTAGGAAAACCAATTCCTGAGCAACCAGAAAAAGTTTTTGAAACAATCCCTGAAAAATATGTATACGAAATGCATTTGAATGATTATATCCCAATAGTGAAAAAATTTCATCCTCCATTATATTATGAGAAAGGTCTATTAAAACGTGAAAATTTAAAACAGTTATTGTCTCTTATGGCGAAAAAAAATGTTAAAATTGTTGTAATAGAAACTGCAGTTCGAGAAATTGATGAATTGTTAAATTCCAAAGAAATTATTGCTAAGGAACAACAATATCTAAAAAGTATTTTAGAAGAAATAAACATTCCAATAGAATGAAAATTTTCTACCGCGTTAGCGATAACATGATAAAAACAATTTTAATAACTTTTAAAAAATCTATTAGAAGAAATTATGAATAATCTATTAGATTACACAAAATTTAAACTCAAACCGGAAAAAGAAATTTTGTCAATTTTAAATAATAAAATTTTTATTTTCAGCTGTAAAAAATGTTTTAAAGAATTCAATACTATAGACGATAGTGAATTTGAGAAATTAAAAATAATTCTGGATAAAGAAAATATGAAAATCTTGGGGAACAAAGAATTAGATTTCTTATGTAATCTTGCAATCAATGAAAAAAAATTAAAACAAATTGATATTTCAGAAATTGAGTCTATTGGAGTTATTGCTTGTGGGATTGGCGTTCAAGTTCTATCTGAATTTTTTGATACAAAACCTGTATATTCATTGACGGATTCATTTCAAAATAAAGGTAATGCTACTGCTGAACGAACTTATCATGGAATCTCTT
>CALJEJ010000018.1 GCA_938074745.1 uncultured Endomicrobiia bacterium | reverse complement strand
AACAAGAAACAAAATATCTAAAAAACTTTTTCATTTTACCCCCCTCCTTTTTTTCGTGTTACTTTTTTAAAAATTGTAGCACTTTTGAAAAAAAAAGTCAAGAGGTTACTAAAAAAATGTTTTTTCGATTCTTATCAATTTATTTTGGAAGGTCTAATTCAAACTGTTTTGGTTTTTTGAAAAATCTTCCATCAAATAACAAAAAATCTCTTGCTCGTTCAATCACAGCGCCTGTTTGTTTCAGTTCTTCTAAACTACGAAATTTATTTTTTCTTCTAAGAGATATTATTCTTTTTGCTGAAACAGGTCCTATTCCGGGCACTTTTATCAATTGAGAAAAATCTGCTTTATTTATCTCCAGAGGGAACATTTCAAGATGGTTAAGTGCCCAAACAGTTTTCGGGTCTTTATCAAACGGAAGGTTACCATCTTTATCAAACAAAATTTCTTCAAACTTGAAATTGTATTTTCTTAAAAGAAAGTCTGCTTGATATAAACGATGCTCTCTTATAAGTGGCACTGGTGGATGATTTTCAAGCGGTGTCCCTTCAATTGGTTGAAATGCAGAGAAATATGCACGCCACAGGTTGTATTTCTTGTAAAGTTCTGAAACGGTAAACAAAATTTCTTTATCCGATTCATCTGCTGCACCAACAACAAACTGTGTTGTTTGAGTTTTTCTTTTATAAAATTGTCCTGCAGGTAGACTTTGATTGTATTGTGAAATAATTCTATCTATAAATTGAATACTTTGAATTAATGAATCAAAATTTTTTGCCTGTGCAATTTTGTTCAGGCGGGCAGGATTAGGTGCTTCCAGATTTATAGAAACTCTGTCAGCAAGTTGGATTGCTTTCTCAATATGTGCGAATGTTACCCCAGGCAGTATTTTAATGTGAACATAGCCTTTAAAAGAATATTTATTGCGTATAATCTCTATGGTTTTAATCATTTCATCCATTGTTTTGTTAGCATCAATACCAATTGCAGAACTTAAAAAAATTCCTTTGACAAGTTTTTTCTGGACCATTAAGATAAAAATTTTTGCAAGTTCGTCCGACTTAAACGAAGTAAAATCTTCCACACGGTTTGCAGAAACAACACAATATTTGCATCTATTAGAACAAAGGTTTGTAAGAAGAATTTTTAGTATTGGGATTGTCTTACCATCTGGCAAAACCGCAGGATAAATCCATCTGTGCATACGATCTGCAGGATCTCTTTTTCTACCAATAATAGAACAAGCAGAACAACTAATATCATATTGAGCTTGAGAAGTCAGTTTGTAAAGTTTATCTTGCAATGAAACGTTCATAAATTAAACTTTGAGAGTTTTATGTTTTTTGTCCAATTTTTTATAAGTAGTTTAGCAATTTTTTTAAACGGAATTTTTATTGAATTGAGATTTATTGTTCCTTGATATATTATTGCTTTATTTGACCTGTAAAATGCAACTCCTGAAACTTTCCCTTTGTTACTTATTAAATCATATTTTGAACTTGTTGTAAAACAGAATTTTGAATATTTTGTTGGTTCTTTTAGATTTAATTTCAGTTCAATATAATCTTTAAGTGCTTCTTTGATCCCCAACTGGATTTTTAAAAGTGTCTGTTTAATTTTATTAAACCCGTCAGTGTTTTTCGGAAATATAATTGAAAAACAAATATCGTCCTTATGCTCAACGGCAAAACCTGAACTTAACCGTTTCACAACTTTGTAACCTTGTTTGATAAAACTTCTAAACTCATTTTCATCCTGTGCACAACCAATAGAAATAACTGGCCCTTTCCATCTATAAATTCTAATTGTTGGTTTTGATTTTTGAAATAAATTTCTGTCAATCTCAATATTTTTTTCTGGTTCAATCTGCTGGTCTGAGATTTCTATTCTAAACTTATTATGCATTTACCAGTTCTTTATATTTTTTGTAAGACATCAACCTTGGTATTTTTGTAATTTTTATTTTTAATATCCAGTTGGAATAACAGTCAGATAATAAAATATTTGGCTCTTCTAAAACATTATTGTTAACCTCAAGGATTTGCCCTGTCAAGAATGATTTAAAATCTACTTTTCCTTTTGGTGTAAGAACAGAAATAAGATTTTCTTTTTTTGATATTTTCTTGCCAGATTGAACCGTGTCTATAAGCAAAATTTTACCCATTTGTTTGACAACATATTCTGTCAATCCAAGAACAATTATTTTTTTATCTTCAAATTTTACCCAGATATGACACTGATGATATTTTAGTTCTTTCGGATACATCTATTTGCTTCCTTAAAAAGTTCTTCTGCTTTATATGAACTTCTGACATAAGTTCCACAACTTACAGCAGAAAATCCTAAAGAGTATGCGTAATTTTTTAACTCTATAAATTCATTTTCAGTATAAATTTTTTTCAAAGGATAATGGTCAATAGTGGGTGGGAAATACTGCCCTATAGTTAATATATCACATCCTGTAGATTTTATGTCTCTTATAGTCGAAAATATTTCTTTTTCTGTTTCACCGAGACCAAGGATAAGTCCTGTTTTTGTGAAGATATTTTTATATCTTTGTTTGACATACCTTAGAATAGAAAGAGAAATTTCGTAATTCGCTTTTGGACGAACTTTTTTATATAACCTTGGCACTGTTTCAATATTGTGAGCAAAAACATCTATTTTTGAGTTAACAATTTCGTCTATCAAAGAAAAATTTCCGTTGAAATCTGGCACGAGAACTTCTATTTTTGAATCAGAATTTTTGTGTATTTCTGAGATAACATCTATATAATGTCTGGCAAGTTGTGTTTCTAAATTATCTGCTGAAGGTGAGGTAAGAACAACATATTTCATTTTATTCCTTTTTACAAAATTTGAAATTCTTTGAGGTTCTTTGTATTCAGGTTTTAGAGGTTTTCTTGAATTTCCAACATTACAAAACTTGCAATTTCTTGTGCAAGTATTACCAAAAATTAAAAATGTGACTTCCTTGTTTGAAAAACACTCTTTGAGATTTGGACATTTTGCTGTCTCACAAATAGTGTTGAGCTTCATCTCAATGGAAAAATAAATATATCCCTCCGAGAATGACTAACAATCCACAGATTTTTTTAATTATTATAGAACCTTTTGATTTTGCATTCCAGTTAAGGTATTGTTGAACAATTTCTGTAGAAGTTCCTGCGATGGTAATTATTGAACAGTGTCCTATGGCGTAAGCAAGAATCAATAAAAATGCATATAAAAAATTTTTTGATGCAACACTGAATACAACTCCAAGCATTGGTGCCATATATGCAAAAGTGCAGGGACCAAGTGCAACTCCAAATAATAGACCTATTACAAAAGCAGCAATTGCTCCTCTTTTTTTGATATTTTGAGAACCCGACCAGCCAATAAAAGGTAGTGGAATAATATCTAACAAATGAAGACCAATTATTATAAAAATTATACCAATTATATAAGTTAAAGTTTTGCCAATATCTCCGAGCATTCTACCGAGTAAACCTGTAATTACTCCTACAAGTGCAATTGTTATTAAGATTCCTAACGAAAACAAAAATGAAATAAAAAATGCTCTCTTGGTTGAGATTCTTCCTTGTTCGTCAATAAAACCAACTATAAGAGGAATACTTGTAAGATGGCACGGACTTAAAAGTATGCTTAGAACACCCCAGATGAAGGAACCTATTAGTGCATAAACAGGTGCACCATACAAAATATTTGTAAGATAAGTAAATATTTTAAGCATACCTATTCTACACCTTTCATTTTTAAAACCTTCACTAGTTCTTCTTTTGGAAAAAATCCTTCATGACGAAAGTATTCATTACCATCTTTGTCAAGAAAAATTTGGGTAGGAATTACACGAATTCTATATTTTTCAGCATAAGGTCTTCCTTCAGGCGTCCAAACATCATAGAAGAGAACTTTTACTTGGTCACCATACTCTTCTTCAATCTCTTTCATTATTGGTTGCATCATCCTGCAAGGGATACAATTTACTGAACCAAGTTCTATAAAAGTAACTTTTATTTCCTTTGGCTTTGTTTCAGAAGGAGATTTAACTTCAGACGATTTTTCTTTTTTCTGTTTAGTTGGTGTTGGTTCTACTTTAGGTACAGTTTTAGGGGCAATAACAGTTTCAACAGGTTTTGTTTCAATTGTTTCAGATTTTATTTCAGTTTTTGTTTCACTTTCAACTTGCTGATTTTCTTTTTTCTTGTTGTTACTACAAGAAAAAATAAAAAAACTTATCGCTAACAAGATAAAAATAAATTTAATATTAAATTTTTTCATATTGATCTGTCCTCCTTTTTATCTAAAAAATTCGCAAAGATTCGTTCTGTTGCTACAATTGACCGCCAATTATATATGTAGCTGCAAAGCGATAACTTTGCTTTGCGGCAGGAACAAGGTACCCGCTGAAATTCTTGGAGTAGAGGCTTTAGCCTCGTGGAGAAAAATTTATAATCTAACGAGCCTGAAGGCTCTACTCCAAAAATCGTTGCGGCAGGGAAAATGGGAACTGTCACCATTTACTGATTACCAATTACTAGTTACAAAATTTTATAAATAATGTAGCTGCAAAGCGTCAGCTTTGCTATATATTTGCAGAGCTTCGCTCTGCGGCTACAAAAAATAATATATTTATTTTTTTGACAAAATCTTTTTTATTTCTTCAACAGTAGGAACTTTCCCCATGACAACAACTTTGCCATCAATTACTACCGCTGGAGTCATAATTATACCAAGTTTAGCAAATTCTTTTAAGTCGTATAAATGTGTTATTTCAGCTTCAATATTTAGTTCTTCACATGCTTTCCTTACATTGTTTTCTGTAGTTATACATCTTGGACAACCTGGTCCTGCTATTATGATTTTCATACACTCCTCCCCATTAAAATATAAAATTTCCAAAAAACCATCCTACTAAAGTTCCAAGAATGACTATTGTCGGTACATATACAAGTGCTTTCTTAATACCAAAAACACGAGATATTGCTAACCAGTTTGGCAAACTTAATCCCGGACCTGTAAGAAGCAAAGCCAGTGCTGGTCCTTTACCCATACCTAATTTCATTAAAGTATCTACAAAAGGTGCTTCTGTCATTGTAGCAAAATAACTTATAGCACCTATAACCGTGGCAAAAAACGATGAACGAATACTGTTTCCACCAAGCCATTTTTGTATCCATTCCTGTGGAAGAATTTTCCCAATTACTCCTACCACAAATACGCCCATAAGCAACAATGGAAAAATTATTTTTACAAAAAACCATGTTTCACGCAACCAATCACTGATTTTTTCTTCAGGTATCATTTTTGCAGCGTAGATTATCATCACTAAAGTAAAAATTAACCACACAAGAACTTTGTAAATATACTTTCCTTTCTGCACTAAATAATTTGGAGAAAGTAAAGAAATAAGTATAAGTAGCAACAAAATCAATTCTTTTTTACTCACTATATTAAAATCTGTCTCATCCTTAGATAATTCTATTTGTTCTATTTGTTCTTTACCAAAAATAAAACTCATTACAAAACCTACAACAAACGCCATAACTAATGATGCAATAATTCTTGAAATTACCATCTGTCCACCGAGAATATTCCCAGTATAAATCAACGCAAGAATATTTGTCGCTGGAGCAACCCATAAAACAATAAATGCAGAACCTATCCCTGCACCTGTATAATAAAGTCCGCTTGCTACTGGTATAACAGTACACGAACATGCTGCTAAAAAGAAACTTGAAACACTCGCTAAAGAAAACGCTTTAATTTTGTTTGCTTGTTCACCAAGATGATACAATATTGCCTGACGATTTATAAATGTGACCATTGCTCCTGCTAAAAGAAATGCTGGAACAAGACAGGTCAAAACATGTGTTGCAATATAATCCTTTAGTGCTAACAATCCTGCTGTTATAATTTCTTTTATCATACGAACCTCCTTGGTTAAAATTATTATAAATTTCAATATGCAAATATATAATAAAGACCAAGTTGCACTACTAGCCGATCTTCGGAGTAGAGCCTTCAGGCTCGTTAAATTATAAATTTTCCTCCACGAGGATAAATCCTTTACTTCACGAGGCTAAAGCCTCTACTCCAACTCTACAACAAAGCAAAGCTGACGCTTTGCCGCTACATTGTTTATAAAATTTTGTAACCAGTAATTGGTAATCAGTAATTAGCATATAAAATTCCACCTACGACCATGTCGTTGTACTACTACCCAAAATTTAGGTATTCTTTGTAGACGGCGTTTCAACGCCGTCTATTATTTTCTGAAAATTCTTAAACCAAAACCTATCTTTTGTAAATGGCTTTTCTTCTCTACTATTACCTTTGCACTCCTATTGATTAAAGGGAAATACTATCAACCCTACACAATATATCCAAATACCCATCAGCAGCTACAAATCTATCAAAGAACCCTTTAGTAAGGAGTTTTACTACTATGCCTTGCTTAAATAAATTTTATTTTGTATCATTTAAAAAATCATTAAAAGTTAACAGAACCTCTTTTATTTTTATATAAAATCCCTCTTTTGGTTGTTTTTTTAGCAATCTTTAAGTCCTCAATAATTCTCGGGTCATCATTCAGCCATTTTGAAATAAGTTTGAGCAAATCAGCAGCGTATTTATTATGTTTCTCTTTTGAAATTTCATACTCCACCCATAAGCCATTTCTTATACTGTCCAAAACTCCTGCATCTCTAAGTATTCTTAGATGATGAGACACTGTTGGTTGACCAACACCAAGTATCGATGTAAGTTCACAAACACACATTGGCCTTTTCTGAAGAAGTTTTATTATTCTTATCCTTGTAGGATCTGACAATGCTTTAAAAACGTTAACAATATCTCTCATATTGGGTCTCCTTGTTATAGATATATTTATATATTTAAATATATCAAATTTCAACACAATTTGTCAACAGGTGTGAATTAAAAAAATCTTTATCTACAAGTCTATACTGAGAGCTAAAAATGAAAGTTTATACATTAACTTTTAATCTTTTCAAAAAGTAAGAAATTTTTTCAATATGTTCTTTTTCGTTTTGACGAATACCTTTGAGTACTATTTTAAAATCCCTGTCAAGAATATTTTCTATAAGGTTAGTATATGTTTGGTATGCTTTTATTTCTCTAGCAATATGAAATTTTAACGATTCTCTTATTGATTTTGATACAAAAAAGTTTTTGTATTCCCAAACAGGTTTCCCATTAAGAGATAATATTTTTTGTGAGATTATATCCGCATGTCTCAATTCATCTAAACTAAATTCTTTATATATTTGGGCAAGTTTTTCACCATATTTTATTTTCTTTTCAAATAGGAGTGATTCATTATAGTAAATAAACACATCTGTATATTCAGTTTCAAGAATTTGTTGCAATGTTTCTATCAATCGTTTTTCATGCATAAAAAATTCACATTTAAAAACTATTCAAAAAATAACGACACAGGTTAGTTAAAATTATAAAGTTGCAACTTCAATTTTTTGGTTCGTTTGTTAACATTGATTCTAATTTTAACCAAAATGCTGGGTATAGAACACCAATAATTATTCCACCGATAACATCACTTAAAAAATGCGCTCCTACACAAATCCTGCTTATTCCAACACAAAATGCAATTATAACTAACAAAACTGTTATAAACCTCTTTTTTATTCTATTTGCGAGAAATACTGCAGTTGCAAATGCAACAAAAGTATGTCCTGAAGGAAACCCAAATTCTTTTAAACTCTCTCCAATAACATTTATATTTTGATGCAATATATCTGTAAACAATTTTAACGGTCTTGGTTTGTCAAACCAAAACTTTAGTCCTTGAACAATTGTTCCGCCACTTAAAGCAATAAATATAAAAAATAGCCAGTTATACCAAAACTTCTTTTTGTCTATTAAATAAATTGCTATAGTTACAATCGGTATTAAAACAATTCCGTTTCCTAAAGTTGTAAATGCATAAGAGATATATCTAAATAATTTTAATTGTAAGAACCTACTTTTGTTTATTTTTAGAAAAATTTTTTTATCATAATCACGAAAATATTCTTTTACAGTGACAAAATTATTATATTCAGTTTGGGAAAATTTGGGATTAAGTTTATTATAATCAAAATTTTCACATAAATAAAATTCAAACTTTCTTGTGGGAGTATTTTTATTTCTTTTTATGCTTACTATAGAAATCAAATTAACTTTTTTAAACGGGTATTCAGGCAAAATATCTTTTATAGGAAATCTACCTTCAGTAACAAAAATTCCGTCTTTGCCATTAAATTTTGCAAGGTTTTGATTCCAGAAATCGTATTGGTCAACATAATCGTTTATACAAAATATTTCAGGTAACAACTTTTTTTTCTGCAAAATTTCTTTATTATACATCTGTGCATAAGCGAACCGCAGCTGTCCTGCTACATAATGTTTATGTGTTAAAACAAACCTTTGTGGTTGGTTTTCTATAAGATTAGCAAGTTCTTTTGCAGCAACTTCCCAGCCATAAAGTTTATCCGGAGTATCAGCATTTTCTAAACTTTTAGGTATTGGAACTAAACTAAAGATTGTAATTGCTACCATAGCAGTGGTGATAAAAGTTGCCGTGATAAAAGATAACAAATACTCCCAATTATGTTTTGACTTTACTACTGTAAACGGCAAAATGGTAACATATGACATAGCAACCCAATGAGGTAAAATTTGGTTTTTAAAGGATACAACGTTGAATAACACTACTCCAGGTAATGCAAAAAATAACAGAAATTTTTCTTCCCAAGATGATGAAGTAAAAATTACTAGAAATATATAATACCACAACAAAAGGAATAATATCGGAGAGATATACATTGATTGACCAATAAAATTTTTTAAAAATAATACTATAGAAAAGTAACTCTTATTTCCAAACCCATGTAAAAGTTGGTACCTAAATGAGACAAATTTGTGTACTATATTCCATAAAATTACTGGAGATACTACAGTTAAAACGATTAAACAAAAGATATAAAATTCTTTCTTTAATAACCACTTCCTTAATTCTTTAAAATATAATAACACCATTAATGTGCTTATAAATAATAATATTGCATTGTATTTACTCAATCCAGCAAGTCCTAATATAATCCCACATAAATATAACCACCAAGCATTTCTTTCTTTCACAAACTTATAAAAATAAAAAATATACATTGTCCAAAACATTCCCAACGGTGCATCAGGAATAGTTATTAAAGAACCTGCAAAAAATACAGGAACAAAATTTAGTAATATCGTAGAATAAAAAGCTACTTTAGAATTCCAGATTTGTTTTAATAATAGATAAAAATATTTATTCGCAACAATGAAACAACACAAAGCTGGCAATCTTACTGCATACAAATTGTTACCTAATAATTTAGTAAATATATAAATCAAATATCCTACCATTGGTGGATGGTCATAATAAGAAAAATCTAAATATTGAGCATATTGCCAATAATGTGATTCGTCATCGGTAAGACCAAATAATGGAATTAATATCATCCGTAAAATATTACTTAACAACAAAAATTTTAAAAACCACAAGTTGTATTTGTCATTAAAAAACCATTTTAATACTAACCACCAAGTTTTAAATAAATATTTAAAAAGTTTACTAAATGAAAGTTTACTTTTACCACTGTAGCGTTGACGAAACTGTATCGGAACTTCTTTAAATTTAAACTTAAAAATTTTACATAAATATTTTATTTCTGTAACAATAAACGGGTCTGAAGCAGTTAGGTATGGAAGGATAGTTTTTATCACAGTATCCTTATACACATTAAATCCTGAGGTTAAATCTTCAACAGGCACACCTGTGATTATTTTTAAATATATTCTTGCAAACAAACTTATAAGTCTTCTAATAATATTTCGTTCAACATCTTTGCCACCAGAAATATATCTTGAACCTACAACAATATCACAGTCTGTTTTCTGTAAAGTTTCTATTAACTTTGGTATTTCCTCAGGAGAATGGGATAAATCTCCATCCATTTCTACAATAATATCGGCACCAAGTTCTATCGCTTTTTTAAATCCTACAATTCCTGCGTATCCACGACCACGGTTCTCTTTTCTTACAATTAAATGTAGGTTATTATATTTTTTTTGCAACTGTTGAACTTTGAGGCTAGTACCGTCAGGCGAGTTGTCGTCTACTATTAGAATTTCACATTGAGGTAAAACTTTAAATATTTCTTCAACTAACTTTTCTATATTTCCAACCTCGTTATAAGTTGGAATGAATACTAATATTTTCTTCATTTCAACCATCTATCCATACTACGATATTGGACTGCTTCAGAAATATGAACTGAATTTATTATTTCTTCAGCTTCCATATCAGCAATAGTTCGTGCAACTTTGACAATTCTATCATATGCACGGGCTGAAAGACACAATTTTTCTATACTATCTCGTAGAAGTTTTTGTGCCTCGTTTGTCATTGGACAATATTTTTTTATCAGTTTAGAAGTAAGTTGAGAATTGGTATAAATTCCTTCAGTTTGATACCGTTGATATTGTATCTGTCGGACTTTTTCAACACGAGTTCGGATTTCTTGTGAAGTTTCTGTTGGTGATGAAGAAACCAAATCTTCAATATCTACAGGTGGGACTTCTATATGAATATCAATTCTGTCTAATAGAGGACCGGAAATTTTTGAAACATATTTTTGTATCTGGTATGGAGTACATACACATTCTTTTTTAGGATGGCCATAATATCCACAAGGACACGGGTTACACGCTGCTACTAACATTATCCTTGCTGGAAATTCACATTTAGAAGTTGCTCTGGAAACTGTTATATAACCTTTTTCTAATGGTTGTCTTAAAACTTCAATCACGTTACGATTAAACTCTGGCAGTTCGTCTAAGAATAACACACCGTTATGGGCTAACGAAATTTCACCTGGCCGTGGTACTTGTCCACCACCTACTAACGCTACATCTGAAATAGTATGATGTGGTGCTCTAAATGGTCTTATAGACATAAAACCATTACTTAACATTCCAGCTACAGAATATATCCTTGTAGTTTCAATAGCCTCCTGCAAAGTTAATTTTGGTAATATAGTAGGTATTCTTGAAGCTAACATTGTTTTTCCGGCACCTGGCGGACCTACCATTAAAATATTGTGTCCACCAGAAGCTGCAACTTCAATTGCACGTTTAGCATACTGCTGACCTTTTACTTCAGAAAAATCAATTTCGTAACTAAAATTTTCTTCGTATAATTTTTCTACATCTATTTCAAACGGTTTTATTTCCTTTTCATTATTAAGGAATTTTATGACTTCTGACAAACTAGCTACAGGATAAGTTGGTAGTTTTGTTATAGCAGTTTCTTTTGCATTTTCTGAAGGAACTATCAATTTTGCATTTCTTTTATTAGCAAGCTTTAATGCTAAAGATAACATACCTTTAACTGGACGAACATCACCATTTAACGCTAACTCGCCTACAATATAATATTCGGTTAACTTTGTCTGTGGAACAACTCCTACTGCTGCAAGAATACCTACTGCAATTGGTAAATCAAACCCAGCACCCTCTTTTTTTAAATCTGCAGGAGCAAGATTTACAATAATTTTTTTCGTGGGGAACTCAAACCCTGAATTACGTATCGCTGCTACAACCCGTTCTTTAGATTCTTTCACTGCAGTATCTGGCAAGCCTACTATAGAAAACGAGGGTAACCCACGGGAAATATCTACTTCTACTTCAACTTCAAACCCTTCAATACCATAAACAGTACCTGAAAATATTTTTGATAACATATTTTCAGCTTGTCTGCGCTTTTTTAAGATTGTATAACAATAACCTTATTTTTTTATTCTTAGGATCTTTTTGTAAAACTTTTTCACATAGTGAAATTGCATTTTGTCTATCATTAAGTATAGCATACGTTTGAGCTAATAATGACTGTGTTTCTACATCTTCAGGTGAAGAACTAAGTTCTTCTTCAAGATATTGTTTTGCAGAATGGTAGTTGTTATTTAAAAAAAATATTTTACCTAAATAAAAATTTACTTTAGCTGGGACAACAATGTTTTTCTTCCTACATAAATTTTTTACTTTGGCAAAACATTCTTGTGCATCAGAATATTCACCTTTTTCAAAATAAATTGTTCCTAAATTTGTCAGTACAACAATATTGTCTTTGTGGCGATTTAAAATGTTGTAATATTGTTCTATAGCATCATCTATTCTACCTGTATAATAATAAACATTAGCAAGTTTAATATTTATTTCTAAATCTTCAGGATCATTAGTTAAGTATTTTTTATACTCTTCAATTGCAAAGTTGTACAATTTTAAAAACTCATACATATAACCTAAGTAATAAAAAATTCTTTTATCTGACAATCCTTGACGCCAACTTGCATCTAATAAATTTATTGCTTTATCATAATATTGTGGCCCTTTAAGAAAATATAATATACCTAAGTCAACTTTATTTCTTGGATTGTCAGGATTAAGGTTAACCTGTGTTTCTAAAACATCTATCTTCTTATCAATTGTTTCTTCAGAATATATTCTAGCCTCATTTACACGAGGGAAAAACTCTTTTTGTGGGGTATAAATTAGTATTGTAGATACAACTATTGTAGCCAATAACACAAATGCTGTAACTAAAACGAATTTTTTGTTCATTAGAGAGTATTTTTGTTATTCTTCCTGGAGGATATCTTTCAGTGTAGGAGGTTCTATAGTAGAAAATTTTTTTATCAACTGTTTCTGTATCTCATACTCTAATTTTTTTACTGAAAGTTCTATTTTATGAGTTAACTCGTCAGAATAAATTACTACAGCATCTATTTTTTGTCCTACTTTATACAACTGGTTTAACGGTTTAGCAGCATCTCGGTTATCTACCACAGCTTCTTTCTTCCGTATAATTCCTTCTATATTCTGTTCAAGTGAGACAATTAAAAAGTTACTTAATATTTTTTTTATCATACAACAGACAATGGTACCTACAGTATATTTCTGGTATGGATTGGGAAGTAAATGTTTTATAGATAAAACTGCACGTTCCTCCTCAGGAATAATGTCAAGTACTACATACTCAATTTCCTGCCCTATTTTATAACTATTTAAAACATTCTTTGTTTCTTTGTACCACGAAATATCTGAAATGTGTACCATTCCTTCAAATCCGCTTTGAATTGTTACAAAAATACCGTATGGGGTAATTTTTACAATCTTACCTTTAAGTTTTGTCCCTGGAGGATAGGATTGTTTTAATTCTTCCCACGGGTTAGGAAAAGTTTTTTTATAAGACAATACAACTTTTTTTTCTTCTTTATTAATTTCTAAAATTTTCACATGTATCTCTTGACCTAAACTAAACATTTTTTCTAATTTAGGATTTTTCTCTTTCCAGTCTATTTCGGAAATATGAACAAGTCCTTCCACAGCAGGTTCTAATTCTACGAATAAACCAAATTTTGTTATATTAACTATTTTCCCTTTGACTATCTCACCTACATGATATTTTTCTTCAATTTTGTCCCACGGATGTGGAAATAACTGTTTTAATCCAACAGAAATTTTTTCGTTTTCACGATCTATTTTTAATACTTTAACTTTTATTTTGTTGCCAATTTTTAAAATATCTTCTATCTTTTCTACTCTATACCACGCAATATCACTTATATGTAACAAAGCGTCTACACCACCAATGTCTAAAAATGCGCCAAAATCTGTTATTGTTTTCACACTGCCAACTATAATATCACCTTCTTTTATATTAGCAAAAATTTTTTCTATTAATTCTTTACGAACTTTTTCTTCATAAATTTTTTGTGAGACAACAATTTCAATACCATCTCTTTTTTGTTTGATTTCTTTGATTACAACCTTAACTTCAATATCAGTTTTTTTTGAAGACAATTTTGATTTTAAATCTTTAGTCATTTCACGATAAGGTAACACAGCGTCAAGACCTATATCTACAACAGCACCAAAGTTTGTTAAAGATACAATTTTTGCATCAATAGGAGTTTGTTCTTTGAAACATTGTTCTAAATAGGACTTTAATTCGATTTCTTTTGCTTTTTTGTATGAAACAAGATGAGTATTATTGTAGTTAAGTTTTACAACATATACTTTTACCACTTCAGCAGGTTTTAGAATCTTTGTTATATCCTTATTTCCAAATTCTGTTAAAGGAATAAAACCGTCCAACTTTGAACCAATGTCTACGTATACACCTTCAGGACTAATTTGTAAAACTTTACCCTCTAGAATATCTCCAGGATGTATTTCTTCACAATATTTATAAATTTCTTCTGGGTTAATATCTTCTATGTAATCTATTTCTTCTTGTGGTTGTTTTTGCATCTATACCCTCCATTTAAAAGTTTTATTGTTTTTATTACTTCATCAATTACCCACAATGGTGTTGACGCACCTGAAATTATACCTACAGAATTACAATTTGTTATCTCTTCGTAAGGCAACTCTTTAGCAGATGTAACAAATATAACTTTTTTTACCTTGGCGGATTGTTTTGCTATTGTCTCTAATTTTTTTGTATTAGCAGAGTTTTTCCCACCAATTATTACCATTGTGTCTACTTTTTGTGCGATCTTTTGTGCAGAAACTTCCCTCATTATTGTTTGTTTGCATATTGTATTAAACACTTTCAAAGAAGGAGATTTTTGTTTTAGTTTACGAATTATGTTTTCATACTCGCTAAACTGTTTTGTTGTTTGTGCAATAAGAATATTTTTTTCTTCAGAAATAAAATCTATGTTTTGTATTTCACTGTCAGAATTTATAACAATATATTTTACAGACGGATTTATGTATGAAACTAACGCATCTATCTCAGGATGGTTAATGTCTCCATATATAATTACATTATAGCCTTTATTAGAATATTCAATAGCAATTTTTTGGTTTGTTTTAACTATTGGGCAGGTACCATCTATTACTTTAATTTTAGTTTGGTCTATTTTTTCAAAGACGTCTTTTTTTATACCATGAGTTCTTATGATAACATTAGCATTTTGAGGTAAATCATCAATATTATTTACTATCTTCAACCCTAAAGATTTTAATCTCTCCATTTCAAGATTGTTATGTAACAATTCTCCTAAAGCATACACTTCTTTACTTTTATTCTTCAACAATTCTTCTGTTAATTTTATACATCTTTTTACTCCACTACAAAAACCTATATATTTTGACACTATGATTTTCATAGTTTAAGAAGTGAAAACAAAATTATTGCAATACTCACTGATACAGCAATATATAACAAATTCCCTATAGGTGTACCTAAAAATTTTACTATTAAAGGGATAAGCAGGACAATAACACTTAACAATATTATAGAATAAATAACTATATTGAGTTTTTTATTTTCCATAGTTTAATTTTGTAATTTCTCTTTTAAATTTTTAACATAACTAACAATTTTTTCTGCGACTTTGTTTGGAGTAAGATTTTTTGTGTTGATAACTACAGCATCGTCTGCAATTTTTAACGGGTTAATTCCTCGTGTTTTATCAAGTTTATCCCTATAATACAATGCTTTTTTAACTTCTTGAAAAGTTACTTTTTCACCTAATTGTTTCAATTCTTTATATCGTCTTAATGCACGTTCAGTTACAGGCGCGTCTAAATAAAATTTATATTTTGTATCAGGAAAAACCACAGTAGTAATATCTCGCCCTTCAATTACACAATCGTATTTCAATCCTATTGAACGTTGAATTTTTCTTAACTTTTGTCTCACTTCAGGAATTTGTGAAACAATATTAACTTTTGACGAAACAAATTCCGAACGTATTTTTTTAGATATATTTCTGCCATTTGTTAAAATTACTAATTCTTTATTTTTTAATTTAAATTTTAACCGAATCTTATCTATATTTTTTCTTATTTCTTCAATATTATCTAAACACACTTTCTTTTTCAACAGTTCGTAAGTTATAGCGCGGTACATTGCGCCTGTGTCAACATTTATAATTCCCAATTTTTTTGCTACTATTTTGCTAACAGTAGTTTTTCCTGAACCTGCAGGACCGTCAATTGCTATAATTAACCGTTCTTTTCTCATTTCCTATATACTATTATATAACTCCCAAAATCCGGGAAACGATATGTCAACACAATCAGAATTTTTTATTATTGTCTCCGCATCTATAATACTTCCTGCCACAGCTAAACTCATAGCAATCCGATGGTCACCATAAGAATCAACTATTGCAGGTTTAAGTTTTGTATTTCCCATAATAATCATACCATCAGGCCGTTCTATAATTTTGGCATCCATTTTTTGCAATTCCAAAGTTATTGCTTTGATTCTATCTGTTTCTTTAACTCTTAACTCTTTTGCACCTGTGATTTCAGTTACACCGTCACACTGTGTTGCTATTACAGCCAGCAACGGTAATTCATCAATCATAGAAGGGACATCTTCTGGTTCAATTTTTATACTTCTTAATTTACTACTTTTAACTATTATATCGCCTACTGGTTCGTTGTATTCTATTCTATAATTTGTGATGTTAATCTGTGCACCCATTTTGAGCAAAGTATTTACAAAACCCATCCTTGTAGGATTTATACAAACGTCTCTTATTATCACATTAGAATCTTTTGACAGAAGACACATCGCAATAAAATAACTTGCAGCAGAAATATCCCCAGGAATTTTTATTTTAAACGGTTCTATTTTGTTTACTTTACCTTTAATTACTATTCTTCTGTCATAAACTTCAATTGGTAAATTTAACAACTTCATCATACGTTCAGTATGGTCTCTTGACTTAACAGGTTCTTGATATACTGTTTCTCCGTTAGCATACATTCCTGCAAACAAAATACAAGATTTTACCTGTGCAGAAGAAAGTTCAGATATCCAGGTTAATGGTTTTAACTGTTTTGTACCTAAAATTTTTAACGGTAGGAAATTCTCTTGCTTGGCAGTAATTTTTGCTCCCATTAAACTCAACGGTTCTATAATTCGTTTCATTGGTCTTTTTGACAAACTTTCATCACCAACAATTGTAACCTCTATCTCATTTCCTGCTAAAATGCCTGATAACAATCTTACTGTGGTACCTGAATTACCAGCGTCAATTTCTTTTGTTGGTTGCTGAAGTCCATACATCCCTATACCATAAACTGTTAATACATTTTTGTTTTTTTCTATTTTAACTCCGAGGTTTTTAAACGCATTTATTGTAGACCAACAATCTTTACTTTCAGAAAAATTCTGTATTTCACTACAACCACAAGAAATTGAAGCTAACATTACTGCACGGTGAGTAATTGATTTATCAGGGACAACTTCTATCTCAGCGTTGAATTTATTTTTTTTGTATACTTTTATTTCCTTCATTTAGATAAATTTTTATTCTG
Organism: uncultured Endomicrobiia bacterium; assembly: GCA_938074745.1. Lineage (GTDB taxonomy): Bacteria > Elusimicrobiota > Endomicrobiia > DTEH01 > DTEH01 > CALJEJ01. The sequence continues at coordinate 10,659 of CALJEJ010000018.1, read as the reverse complement.
ACATTTAATTAAAAACATTTCTAATTTTTTTATATCGTCAATAAGACATTTTACTTTTTCCATTTCGTGACAAAATTTTTCTATTATTGGTTTTATAAACCTGCGGTTCATAAAACATATCTGCGACCATAACTCAGCAGATGAATTTGCAATTCTTGTCATATCTCTGTATGCTCCACCTACAAAATTTAAATATTGAGGATTTGCATTTACTTGTTTTGACAACAAGTACGATACAATATGTAAAAAATGGCTTGTTGTAGCAAGGATTTTATCATGTTGTTTAGGGTCAAGCGAAATTATTTTACATCCTAACTGTCGCCATAAAAATTTTACTTTACTATAACCTTGTATAGAGGATAATTTAGGATTGTAACATACTACACATACACTCCCACGAAACAATTCTGGTGAAGCAAATTTAACACCTGCTTTTTCTGACCCAGCAATAGGATGTGAACCTACGAAATTTATCTGTTTATGGTTTTTTAATATTTGTTTAACTTCTTTTATAATTTCGTATTTCACACTGCCAACATCTGTTATTACTACACCTTGTTTCACATATGGCAAGATATTTTTTACTATTTGTGAAACAGTTGCTACAGGAGTAGAAATTATCACTATATCCGCATTTTTTACACCTAAAGAAAAATCTGTTGTAATTTCGTCTACAGCACCAAGTTGTTTTGCTAGTTTTAACTTTTCAATACTACGACCTATACCTATAACTTTCGTATTACTAAAAGTTTTATTTTTTTTCACTGCGAGACCTATTGACCCGCCAATAAGTCCCACACCTATTATTGCAATTTCGTTTATTTCCATAAAATTTTACAATGTCCTACCTACTGCTAAAGCAATTAGTTTTAATTCTTCCACCATTTGTTTAAACTGTTCAGGGAAGATACTCTGTGGACCGTCGGATAATGCTTCTTGTGGATTTGTATGAACTTCTACAATTATACCATCGGCACCAGCAGCAATACCTGCTTTAGCCATTATTGGAACAAAATTACGGATTCCTATTCCATGACTTGGGTCTATTATTACAGGTAGATGAGATTTACTTTTTATTACTGGTATAGCGTTAAGGTCCAAAGTGAACCGTGTAGAATCTTCAAAAGTTCGTATCCCCCGTTCACAAAGGACAACATTATAATTTCCTCTTGAAATAATATATTCAGCAGACATCAACAATTCTTTTACGGTAGAAGCCATCCCACGTTTAAGTAGTACCGGTTTATCTGTTTTTCCCACTTCTTTTAACAGATCGTAATTTTGCATATTTCTTGCACCTATCTGGAACATATCTGCATATTTGTATACTAACGGGATCTGTTCTACACTCATCACTTCTGTCACAATTCCAAGTCCAGTAATTTCTTTTGCTTCAGCGAGGTATTTTAACCCTTCTTCACCTAACCCTTGAAAAGTATACGGTGAAGTACGTGGTTTAAATGCGCCACCACGAAGTAAATCTGCACCATAAGATTTCACTATTTTAGCAATATTTATAATTTGTTCTCTGGATTCTACAGCACAAGGACCTGCAATAATTACTACTTTTTTACCTCCAATTTCTACATTACCTACTTTCACAATTGTTGACTCTTCTTTAAATTCTCTGCTTGCAAGTTTAAACGGTTGTTCAATCTCTGAAATATGTTCTACACCTTCCATAGATTCAAACACTTCTTTATACCGTTCTGCCTGTTCCCCAATTAAACCTATAATAGTTTTTTTTACACCTTTTGAAATATGTGGTGTAAAACCTAATTGTTTAATTTTGGCAATGATTTCGTCAAACTCTTTTTGACTTATGTCATTTTTTATTACTAAGATCATTTTTCATCACCTCTTTCCATTTATGAAAATAAAATTTAAATGTAAATATATAAAAAATATTTTCACAAAAAATCAACAACGAAAAATTTTACTGGAAAGTAATTAATAAAACTAATATTCTCGTTCAACAACAATATTGTAAAACTCGCCGTCTGTAAGAAGTGTGATATTTCCGTTTTGGTCTGTACGATAAATTTTTATTTTTCTAGAATTAAGTTTTTCTATTGTTTCGCTATGAGGATGACCAAACGGATTCCCTCTACCACAAGAAATAATTGCAACTTCTGGTGAAACACTGTCTAAAAAAGGTAAAGACGTTGAAGTGAACGAACCATGATGTGGAATTTTCAATATTGTAGACTTTAGTTTATCTTTATATTCTAACAAATCCATTTCTGCAAATATTTCTATATCTCCAGTAAACAATACTGAAATTCTTTTATAAGTTAATTTTGCCACTATTGAAGAATTGTTGACTGCACGGTCTACAAATTCTAACGAATATTTATTTACAGGTGCTAAAATTTCTATCTCTACATCTTCGTCAAGAAAAATTTTTTGTTGTGGTTTTGCAATTTTATATTCTATCTTCTTCTTTTTTATTTCCTGTAAAATTTTGTAATATACAGGATGGGATGTTTCAATACCACTATCCATGAACCATTTTGGATAAAATCCTTCATTAAATATACTTACTAACCCGCCAAAATGGTCCGAATGAGGATGTGTTACAATTATACCGGTAAGTAAGATATTGTGTGTTTTTAAATATGGTAAAATAATTTCTTTTCCTGCATCTATTTCTGTAACCAGTTCACCAGGGTCAGACTCCTGCACAACCATACCATGACCAGGACCCGCATCAATAAGAAGGTTCATACCGTTAGGTGTAGTAATCAAAGCGGAATCTCCTTGAGTTACATCAAAAAATATAATTTTTAACACATTTTGTGAACTCAACTTAGCAGATACAACTTCATTTTTTTGTTGAAGTTTACCTAACGTTGCTGGAAGTAATATAACTACACATAAAACAAAAATCCATAATATAATTTTGTCTACAAACACATATGGTTCATTAGAATGTAGTTGTTCTTCAAGAAATTTTACATATTTTCTATGCCAATATTTTTTTCTCATACTGAGTTTAACTTTTACTTCTTATTTTTAGTTTCAGTGGTACTTTCGGTTGTTTCACTGATATGTTCTTCAGCAGCAATTTCTTGATATATCTCTTTATCCACAACTTCGCCTGTCTCTAATACAGAAAACAACAATTTATCTTTATATTCTGTCTTAATCAATTCTTCTTTAGGACAACCACGAAGATAATCACAACCACCACAATATTTGTTAATCTTTGAAGGTAATATAGCTTCAATTTCTTCTTGTGGAATTTTTATATTTTTTTCTTCATATTTTTTCTTTAACTGGATATATTTTTCACCGTCAGCCCACATTTTGTCCGCTATTTCTCTAACATAGCCATCAATAAATTCTATATCTTGTTGTGTTCTTGTGGTATAAACAACTTCGCCAAAACGGATAAATATAAGCCCTAAACGTTTTATTTCAATACCTTTATTTTTTGCCGCCCAATAATAAATTGTTAACTGTAAATCTTTATCTACTTCTTGTTGTGTTCTAATTTTAGGGTCGGTTTTATAATCTAATATTTCAAACGAACCATCAGGATTCTGTTGAATTCTATCAATATAACCTATCATAATATGTTTTTCTCCTATTGGTAATTCAAAATACTCTTCTGTAGCGTACGCAGGTAAATATTGGCCAACAACAAATTTATTATAATAGTTTATCAACCATTCTTTGCCTTTTTCAAAATATTCTTTCTCTTCTTGTTCATTTCTATATCCAGCTGAAATCCAACAACGATTATATAAAGACAACAATTCTTCAACAGAAGGTTCTTTTGATTTCTTCGGTTTTATGTGATAGAACAATTCTAATGTGTTATGTATAGTAGAACCTATAGAAAAAAAACCTTGTGGTTTAACACCTACCCTGTCAATATAACATAACCGATATTTCCGTGGACATTGAAGATACATTGACATTTTAGAATACGACAGTCCCATATGTTGTGGTGTTTCTCTCGCTATACGGAACAAAGTTACCTGTGGTGCTACAGGTAAAATATTTTTATTTTTATCACCTTCACGTTCTAACTTCCATCCAGGACATATATCGTAATATCCACACCAACCACATAACGGACCTTTATGTAGTTTAAATTCTTTATTTTTAACTTTTTCATACACTTCTAAAATTGTATTTTCTAACTCTTTTAGTTGGTTATGGTTCTTTTTAAATTCTACAATGTTGTTATACAACAGAAAAAATTTTATTAACTTAAACTTTTTGTTTCTTAAAGTAAAATATTTGTCCAAAACAAAATATTGGTAATTTGTGTCAAAATTATAAGTTAACATTTCTTCAGAAAAATTATTTTTAGTTGTTGCAAAATCTATCACATAATATTCTCCATGTTCATCCTTTAATATACAATCGCATTTTGTTCGTAACTTAAATTGTTTATATTTAACTTCAACATCGTAGTTTACTACAAAAATATCGTTTATGTTTCTTGTATACCAACTATAAAAATTTTGTAACATAACTTTTACATTTTTTTTATAGAAATCTTTGTCTACATCCGACATATCAACGAACTTTTCATAAACTTTTTCCATAACAAGTTCTGTGATATACTCTAAATCAAATTTTACTTCTTTGTTAAGGATAGCATAAATATATTGATGTATTGCCTGTCCTATTAATCCCTGTGGATATTCTTTAGTAAATATTTCTTCTAAATTATAATAATATTGAAACTTATATTTTAACCCACAGGATTTCAAAGTATTTATTTTAGCTAAGCTAAAAACTTGTGGCGATAAAATTGTTTTTAACGACAATAATAATGACTTAATATCTTTTAATAAACCTTCAACAATATTCAACCATTTGAAAACACTTTTATTGTTTGATGAAGAATATTGTCTCATAAACCATCTTTATTACTAACTTTCCTGAAGTTGTTCTGTTGCTAACTTTATTTTGTATTCTTTTTCAGACACACAAGTTGTATATCTATAGCCTTCAGCATCTAAATATAATATCACAGCGCCAACATAATCCGTCCTCAAAAATTTTATACCTAAAGACATATACCTACTTTGTGTTGGTACTACGTAGGAAGGATAAAAATATCCTATTCTTTGGTTTGTCCATCCATATTGACATATAGCAAGTTTAGGAGAAACTGTTCTTACGAATAGTTCGTTATATGCATTATAATGTCCATTTTGAGGAACTAACAACACTTCTGACTGTAAGTTTTGTTGCAGTTTAGAAACTAAAACGTTTTGTAGTTCAACTGCTGCTTGTGTAGGGATTAAAACTGAGTTATTAGCAAAAGTAAGTTTTACACATAAACTATTGTTTCCGATTTCGTCCGTTGTGTTTTTTATTTTCCCAACATTTATAATTTTCATAATAAATTTTTTTCCATCAATAACTTCATCAACTATTATTTCTGTATCCGAAACAATATGTTTTTCTGCATTATATTTTTTTATAAACTGAGATAATTTGTAATTTTCTATAAACAATCCCGTAACTTCATATAGATAAGGATTTGTCATATAATACCATAAGTTACTTTTTTCAATAAAATCATAATATGTAAAAGATGAACAATCTATGAAATTGCCAGGGAGATAAATTTTTTTTGTAGGGAAATGTGTAAGAATATGCACTGTACCACCAATATTTTGCGGTTTTAACGAAGTTAAAACTACAATATCAAGTTTTTTAATCTTATATTTGGTCAATGTTGGTGAAATAACAGATTCTGCAGGAGACCAATTTGAAGGTCCTGGAGGTCCTGTGTCTATCAACACATTTTTTGTTGGTGTTTTTACTAACACAGCATTGCCAAAACCTACATCAAAGAATATCACCTCCACTTTTTTAGATTTTTTTATCCACGGAAATAAATAGTAAACACCAAAAATTAATATCAACAATAATATAATTACTGATTGTACTTTATATAATCTTACTACTTGTTTAATTTTTTCAAACCAGATGATTATTCCTAATATAGAATACCACAAAACTAACGATTCGCTACTAAACATTTCTACATACGGATATGGTACAAAATTACCCCACAGTTTCGCCATACCTAAAAACATCTGGCATAACTGTGTGTTAAACGCATTTATTAACAAAGCAATATTTATCCCTATTGTTGAAATAAATTTTATCCCTGATATGTATGAAACAAAATCAAACAGCATATTTATCAACCCAGCAATCCAACCAAGTTGAACAATCCAACCTATCAACGGTATCGCTACAAAGTTTGCATAAAACCCTGAAATAGGAAATCTGTAAAAATATACACTAGACAATGGCCACATCATACCAAGTTGTATTGCTACTTGTGCCGAAACAAATTGTATTAACCCACGAAAAAAAGGAGATAATGTTCTCATATCTTTAACTAACATTTTCCCTGATAAAGAATATAAATAATGTATAATTATACCACAAAAATAAAATGCGATAGATAACAAAAAGAATTCTCCTTTGTATAACCAAGAAGAAGATTCTATATTAAACCATTTAGGAAATAAATTTTCCAGCGGTGGCAGTTGGGTTAAAAACGGGAAAATTTTTCTTACTATAGCAACTTCTTGTAATATCCCTCCTATTAACGAAATAAATGTCATTCCTGTAATTACACAAAACAACGGAAAAGTTAAAAACTGATGTACAAGTTTTGAATCTGAATATAACAAAATTTTTTCTACTGTAGGAGCTACATATACCAACGACCATACTGCCATAAAAGATAATACAAAAGATGCTTCAGGTAATAATCTCGGATTAAAAAATAATATACTACTTGCTGCAATAATAATTGTAACTCTTGCAGTGTTGGCTAACGACTGTTTCAGTATTTCATAAATGAACAATCCTGTGCAAAACATTAATGCAGAACGTACTGTTGCAGGTGATGCGCCTGTCATTATAGCAAATATTGTAAGTGCAATACTTACTAATATAAATCTCAAGAATGATTTAATTTTAAATATATTGCATATGATCAACAAAAGTGCTGCTACAAAACCTGTATGCAATCCTGACAATGCCAGTACATGTGCTACACCGGTTGCTTGAAACTCTTGTCTAATTTTTGTTGGTACACCACCACGATATCCTAACGTTACCCCACCTAAAAATGCACTTTGTGGATACGGCACTGTTTTACGAATACACAACAACATTTTCTTTCTTAAAAAATATGCTAATTTGACAAATTTATTAAGTTTACCTACTCCTAAATATTCTATCTCTTTTTCTTCTCGTAAAGTTTTTGTTACAGCATAAATTCCTCTTGCGTTTAAATATCTTCTATAATCAAACCCTGCAGGATTTGTTGCTTTTCTTGGTAACAACAATGGCGAAACTATTTTTACATAATCTCCATACCCCATCTCAAAATAGTAATTTCCTATTGTAGGCAACACTTTCGCACGAATAAGACCACAATTACCTTCTAACTTTATCATTTCACCACTAGTTTGTTTTTTCACAATTTGTATATTAGGGTCGTCATAATATTCTGCAAGACCGTTGTCTAATAAGGATTTGTTTATGTTTTCATTTTCTACAAATACTATTGCTAACACTCTATCATAAGGGTCAAAAATATAATCTTTTTGTATTATTAATTTTACTTTTTTGTTTAACACTTTTTGTTCTAAAAACTTAGTTGCGTCGTCAGATTTTGGTTGGCCAATTTCAGGTGCGTTTATACCCATAAGACGAATCTTTTGACCATTTTTTGTTTCACAAGTATCACCATCTATAACTCGGGTAATAACATCTTCTTCAACAATTACTTGCGTAGTAGAAGTGTCAACTGCAAGTGTGTATTTGTTAGGTTCTGGGATGATAATATCCGGACGAATAACAATATTAGTTGAATCTTCTCTTATGTCAGGGTCAGAAACTATCGTTCCGTAAACAATTGTGCTTTGAGATATATCTGTATCTATAAATTTATACTTTCCATTTTCTTCGGCAAGCAAATGTGTAGTTGAGTTAATCTGTGCAGTTTTCAAATACCAAAAAATGCCAAAAAAACAACTTGCAAAAATTGCCATCAATCGTTTTAAAGAAAATTTTGGTAAGAGTTCCTTCTTAGGCAAAAGAAAAGAAAAAAGAAAAAATGTTAAAGAAAGCAATAATAGAACGCTTCTATATTTTTCAAAATAATTTGTGGTTATATCGTTAGAATATATAGCAATACCAATTCCTATCCCGGCAACAAAAAACCATAATACTGGTACTGCAGAAACTAACCATTTGACAATTTTTTGTCTTAAATCCATTGGCTATTTTTTGACTGTTTCAAATAATAACTCACGAAAACCTTTTTGTAGAGTTTTGTCGTTAATCTGGGGGTAATAATTTTTATTTGTCTTATAGATATTTTCAATCCGGTATGTCGGGTCAGTAAGAACAACTAATAAACCTAAAATTAATGAAACAATTAACAAAAAAATAAACATTTTTGTTGTCCCGTCCATATAAAATTTATCCTTTTGCTGAAAAAATTAGTTTATGAAGTAAATTAAACATAAATTTTGTATCAGCTTTTACCCCTGTCCACAAAAAAAATGATTGTTCTGCTTGATATACAAACATTGGTAAACCTGTGATAACTTTACATCCGATAGATTTTGCATATTTTACAAGTTCAGTTTCTCGGTTATAAATAACATCGTAAACGATACAACCTTTTTTTATCCAACTAAGGTTTATACATGGTGGGTCAGTTTCTTTCATTCCTAAAGGTGTTGCATTTATAAAAATATCTGTTTTGTTCAAAAAACATTCAATTTCTGACTTTTTCACTTCGTGAACAATTTTGCCAAACAGTTTTTTTGTCTGAACAATTTTGGTTTCATCAATATCATAAACAAAAATTTTTTTCACTTTTAGTTGTTTTAGTCCACAAATTATCGCTTTACTTACGCCACCACAACCTAATACAAAAACTGTTTTATTTTTTGTATTTATCTTCTCTGTTTGAAGCGATTTTATGAACCCGTAAATGTCCGTGTTATATCCTATCAACACACCGTTTTGGTTGACCACAGTGTTTACAGCAGCAATTTTTTTTGCCAAAGGATCTATCTTTTCAAGATATGGAAGAATTTTTTCTTTATATGGTATTGTAACATTTAGCCCTTTAATGTTTAAAGTTATAATAGCATTTTTTACATACTTAAACATTGACGGAGAAATCTCAAATGCAAGATATATATAAGGTAATCCATATTTTTGTGCTAAGGTTGTGTGTAACAGAGGAGATAACGAATGTTTTATAGGATAGCCAATTATACCTAACAGTTTTGTTTCAGAAGTTATCTTTGGTAGAGTTTTGTTATTTAACAAAATCATTTGTTAGCTTTCTCTTTTTGTTCTATCAATTCTAAATATTTATCAACCTTTTTTTCTTTTTTAGGGTCTATGGTTTTTAACTGTAGAAACCATTTTTTTGCTAAAGTATATCTTTGTGTAGCGATGTATATTTTACCTAAAAGTTCTACAATTTCGCTATGTTGTAACTGTAGAGATTTTGATGAAGACAAAATTTCTAAACAAATTTTTTCTGCATCTTTAAAATTGCCTCGGTAGAAAAGTTTGTATGCAGTATAATATTTATCTTTTTTAATATATTGAGGAGCAAGTTTTAACATTATTATTACCAAACCTAACATCAACAAAACAAACCCAATTTTTTTTCTATGTAACACAATTGTTTTTTCATTAAAAAGAATTTTTTTTATCCATTGAGAAATTTTAAGAATGGTTTCTAATGAATAGAAATATAATAAACCAGTAATAATTAATAAAACGCCTAAAATTATTGGTATCATAGAAATGATATGATACAAATTTTAATAATAAATATCAACATGGTAAGAAAAAAGATAAGATTTATAATTTTTACGCTTTCTTTACTTTTGGAGATTTTTCTTTAATAACATTTCGTGTATCAACAATAAGTTTTGCATTTTTTAATATCATATCGTAATCATACGCAGAATGGTCTGTAACAATTATAACACAATCGTATTTTTTTATATTTTTAGGTGTTAAAGGTACAGAAGACTTTTTTGTTGTAAACTTAAATTTTCTCATTTGTGGCATTTGAGGAATGTATGGGTCGTTATAATCAACCTTAGCACCTTTCTGTTGTAATAGTTTCATTATCTTGAAAGCCGGAGATTCTCTCGGATCGCCTATGTCTTTTTTATACGAAAGACCAAGCAGAAGAATTCTGGCGTTATTTAATATTTTTTTATATTCGTTAAACAACTCTTGCGTTTTTTCTACAACATATTCCGGCATTCTTATATTTATCTGTCCTGCAAGTTCTATAAACCTTGTCGCAAAATCATATTTTTTAGCAATATAAGATAGATAAAACGGGTCCACCGGAATACAATTATGCACTAAAATACTGTTGTTAACAAGAAGATTATTTGTATTATCTACTTCAACAGAAAATACTTCCTCAGTCGTATGTATTTTGTAGATGTCTTTAACTTTTACATAAAAATAATTTTCATCTTCTATAACAAAATTATAATTTGGTTGTTTTGAAATTTTCTTCAAATATTTCTGTAATAACTTTTCTTTTTTACCTAAGAATATGTCTTTTAGTTTAATTATATTTTTTTTGCCAAATATGGTTAATAG
>CALJEJ010000017.1 GCA_938074745.1 uncultured Endomicrobiia bacterium | reverse complement strand
AGTTTCAATTCCACGATGGTTCAATTAAAACCAAATATATTTACATATTTTTTATGACGGAGAAAGTAGTTAAGTTTATCCTTTTATGGTCGTCAACTTTCAGTTGTATGTATTTTAGGGCAAGGTTGACGACTGGAAATTTATATTCGGGAATCTTGCTTATATTTCTAAATTTTTCATAATATTTCATAACTTTTAAACCATTCTTGCCGACTTTACAAAACATTATCTGTTGGATTAAATTCTTTACCAATTACTTCTCTTTGAATCCATTTATTTGATTCAAGCCGATATATTATTAAAGAGTCGACTTCTTTGTCCATTATTTTACTTAATTTAGATTTTAATTCCATCAATTTCCCTTTAGTTATTTCTCCTTCAAAAACAGAATTTTGTACCCAATTTAAATAGGTCCTTAACGTTTTACACATTTTACTTACTCTTTTTTGTTCTACGTCATAGACTATAACAACATACATACTTACCACCACGCTTTAAACGCTTTGTATTCTTTCTCACCTAAAATATGTTTAGTTAATTTATAACATTCAAGCCTTATTAAATGTCTATAAGAAACTTTTCGTTTTAATTCTCTATGTTCAATTGTTGTTTGTAATCTTTCGTCAAATTCTCTGATATACAACTTTCTTCCTTCTTCTTTTAAATAACAAAAATTTAGCCTTTCTTCAAAATGTTCTGGTTTAATCATCTGGTTATTTATTAACTTAAAAGTTACCTTATCAGATAAAATTGGTTTAAATATCTCTGCTAAATCTAAACTTAAAGAAAATCGTCTTGTGCCAGGTTCGTGTAAAAAACTTATTGTCGGGTTAAGATGAGTATGATAAATTTCTGACAGTACTGTAGTATATACTAAAGAATTTCCGAAAGAGATTAAACAGTTTATTGGATTATCTGGCGGATTTTTTACTCGTTTTGTAAATTCATCTTGAAGTTTTAGTATTTCGTTGAATGTTTGATAATATATCTCGCGAATATGTCCTTCAATAGCCATTAATTCTGGAATGTCGTTTACACTGTAAATTTTTGATTCATAATTCTCTATATCAAAGATTGCGTTGTCAACTTTTTTATTTTGTTTTTGATAATGTTTGAGATTATTTTTGATATTATGTGCTGCTGAAGAAACTATTTCTTTGGCAATTTTTAATCTTAAATTTTTGTTTTTATAATGTTCCACTTGTTTTACAAGTAAAAAACCTGAATTTAGATATTCTCTTGGGTAGTAACTTCCAGAATAGTATCCATAATAATTAAAATTATGTAGAACAATATTATTCTGTGCTAGAAAATCAAGTAGCCGTGTATTTAGATCAATTTCGCCCATAAGATATATTGAGTTTACTGCTTCAACAGGGATTGGTTTCTTAATTAGCTGTCCATTCTCGTCGGTAGTTTCAAAATATAGTGTGTTATCTTTTCTTTCAAGCCGGCCGGATTTGAAAATATAATAATCACGTTCCATTTTGGTATCCTGGTAATCTTGGTACCCTGGTATCTTAGTATCCTGGTTTCTTGGTTTCCTAGTTGTGCAATATACAGTTATTTTAAAGAATTAATTAATCCATTTAACATCTTACCAATCTTGTTTAACCGAAGTAATAATTCCTCATATGTACCAGAAATAATATAATTCAAATCTTTTACTAATAATAGCAGATATTTTACTTCTTCTACTGAACCGCGAGCAATATACAAAAATTTTATTCTTTCCTTGATAGAAAATCTACCATATCCTTCAGCAATATTAGAAGGTATAGAAATAACTGCTCTACATAATTGGTCACCAAGTCTATATTTTTCTTCTTTAGGAAATGAATTTATTATCTTATAAATGTCCAATACTAATTGATGACTTTCTTTAAACACTTCCAAATCTTCATATGTGCTTTTGTGTCTCATTTGTTTACCTTTTTTACCAATCTACCAAGATACTAGGATACTAGGATACTAAGATACTAAGATACTAAGATACCAACATACCAACTCACACCCAGCACAATTCATAATAACTGCATGCTCTACAATGTGGAAGTTTTTCTAGTTGAGGCGGATTTTCCTGCTCAACAATATTTTTAATTTCTTTTAATATGTTTTCTAATTGTGTATTTTTTTCTTCAGTTAGTTCTACTGTGATTTTTTTACGCAGAAGGGGATATTTTATTACACCTTTTAAACTATTAAGTCCTTTTTGTTTAAGATAGTAAAGATAATAAAGCATCTGAAAAATATGTGCTTGTTCCATCTTGTTGGATTTTTTTATTTCATTTATTATTCCGCCTTGTTCAACAAAATCTATAACTATGGTATCATCAATCATAAGTTCTTTAGTTTTGCTTGGGTAGGAGTCCTGATGTAGAATCTTACCTAGCAATACAATGTCTGAATCTAACTCCATTGGAATGTATTTAGAAAAAAACCAAAGTTTTCTCTTACAGACAAAGTAGTAGTTAATTTGTGTACCAGTAAATTTTATTTTACTGTTTAATAAATCATCCATACCACCTTAAAATGTTTTTTTAACGACTTTTGCCATATATTACAATTTTTATCAGAGAATTATTGTATTATTGTGCATTTATAATACATAATTAATGAGTAATTATTAAGTATATGTGATA
>CALJEJ010000016.1 GCA_938074745.1 uncultured Endomicrobiia bacterium | reverse complement strand
AATACTCATCTTGAGATATCAAAATTGTTGCTTTAAGTATTTCACTTATTGCCATAGTTTAAAATTTTATAAATGATAAATTTTATTGCTTGTTCTTTTTGTGTCTGGGTTAGTTTTAATTTAGTGGCTATCTCATTTAATTTGTTGTTAAATTCTTCGTTTAACATTATTTCGTAGTTTTTTATTTCTTGTTCCAAGTAAGACTTTTGTTGTGATTGTAATTCTAAAAGTTTTTGTTCTAGTTGTTGTGCAAGTTGTGTTTCATAATTTGTTATTTGTTGTTTATGTGATGCAATTAGTTCTTTAATTTTAGCTTCGTTTTGTTGTTCTAAATTTAATATTTCTTCTATATATTTCTGTGCTTCACTCATAAATTTTACCTACGAAAATATCTAACAGAAATTTTACGTATTTCTATATGTAACCATCTATGAAATTGTCTTTTTTTCTTAGCAGGAAGTTTTACAGGTTTTAATGAGCGGTATAAATCCACTGTTTTGTTAAAAGTATGATATAAAGCAAGACATCTCTCACAATGGTTTATATGTTCCATTACGTCGTTAAAAATTTCTTCTTCAAGTTCTGAATCGTACATTTCAGATATAAATTCAAAAATATCTTTGCATCTAATCAACATTTTTCCCCTCCAAACCTAAAATATTTACATTATTTATATTTCGTACCATAAACTTGTTTAACATACTGTTCAAGTAACCAACGTAGATACATTCGTGCTCTGTGTAACCTTGACTTTGTTGCTGCAACTGAAATATTTAATGTTTTTGCAACTTCTTCTATTGGTCTGTTTTCAAGATCTTTTAAAATTATTACATTACGATATTTTTCTGGAATTTTCTGTAACGAATCATTTAATACTTTCTTTAACTCTTTGCTTTCCATACTTAAAGTTGGGTCAGAAGACCAATCAGTTATATGTTCAGCATTAGAGATATCCACGTATTTAGGTAAATTATCGCCATCATCTGTAGATATAGCATACTTTTTTTGAGCACGTTTCCGCATCAAAGCACAGTTGATTGCAATCCGAGATATCCAAGTTAAAAATGTAGATTTCCCACGAAAGTTTTTTAAATGTTGAAACGCATTTATTACTGTCTCTTGAAGAGCATCATATGTTTCGTCTTTGTCATTAAGAATTCTATATATCAAAGAATAGATTCTATCCTCATGCCTTTTTATTAAATGTTCAAATGCTGATGTATTACCTTTTTTTGCAAGGTCTACAAGTGTTTCGTCTGGAAGTTCTTTAAGTTTTGTTGTTTGAACAGAAGTATTCATGGTTGTTTGTGTTTTTACAAAATTTTTGTTTAACAGTCAATATTGTATCTGGTTTATTTTTTTAATATAAAAAAATCATGGGGAAACTTAAACCACCACTTAAAGTAACACTTATTTGTGGTATTTTAGTCTCTAAGGATTGGATAGAAAATAAGTTTAATATTTCTTCTCATAGTGATATCGTACAAAAAATAAATTCCCAACTGCAAAGTTTGTTTAGTCCTAGTGGGTTTACTATTGAATCAAACAGTGAAATTATAAATTTTGATTTCACAGATTATTATACCAACGAAATGGGTAAAGAAATTTTACGTTACTGGATAAGTTTCACCCCGTTGGTTTCACCAGAACAACTCTGGAAAATAAAAATTTTTACAAACAAGCTTGAACAGGAAAATTTTACTGACAAATCCGGTAATCGTAAACTTAATCTTGACCCTGGATATATTGAAGGGTCAAAACTTGTACTTTTCTCTACAAAAAATTTTGCTCATCGGATATATCTCGCAGAAGGAATTTATGCTGAAGTTACTTTGGTTTACAAACATGGCAAGTTTGAATTTTTAGCTTGGACATATCCTGATTACAAAACAGTTCAAGCAATAAATTTTTTTAGTTTTATAAGAGACAACTGGGTCAAAAAAACTTCACTGAATAATACAAAAGAAATTATTTAGGTTTTCCAATGGTTACGATATATATAGGTTCTACATCTTTGGGTAATAAAAGTAATTTCTTTAGTCGGGCATCATCAAATGCACCAATACATACAGAACCTAACCCTAAACTTACTGCTTGCAGACATAAGTTCTCAGCAACATGGCCTACTTCAATATATACATACCTATACCCGCGCTCGCCATAATACAAAGTTGTACGTTCATATACAGCACAGATAATTATTGATATACTTGCTTTTTTTATAAACTGTTGGTTCCAACATACATTAGATAAATTTTCGGTTATATCTTTAAAAATTGTTTGTTCTACAGAATGTTCTTGTGGGATATAATGAAAAACACCTTCAGAAGTTGTGTAATATATTTCCAAAGGGAATGTAGCACCTGCAGAAGGAACTGAATGAAAGTTAGTATTTTTATCTGTTATTCCATACGCAGACCATAATAACTGCGAAATTTCCTCTAAAGATAGGTTATATTTAACAAAATTTCGTATAGACCTGCGAGATTTTATCGCCTTTTCTAAAGAAAAGTTACTATCAATTTTTGGCAACGGTAGTAGCTGCTTTGTCATGACACAAACCTACGTTAGTATAATTAAAATAAATTTATAATTTTTTTCGTCGAAAAAAGAACAAGAATAACTGGAAGAGTTATAAATATTGTTAGTAGTATTATTGGAGAAAATATAATTAACCACATCTGACCTTTGGTAAAACCATAACACAACTTTGTGTACCTAATAACACGGTTAAGTAAAATTAAAAAAACGACTGTTTCTATAAAGTAATACTGAACTGTTAAATTAAAATATGTAAAAATTATACTTATTGGCAACAAAACAAGGTAGACTGAATGTGAAGAAAAAATATAATACAAAAGTGTATACATTTCCCCTTGTTTTCTTAAAACTGCAGAACAAAATGTTACCCATATAAGAAATAATATAATAATTATAAGTTTCCCTAATATTCCAAAACCTACTAAAGAATAAAAATTTGACAAACCTTTTTGTGAAACAATAAGGTCTGCCAGCGTTTTACATACTAAAGAAAAGAAAAATATTGTGATACTTAAATATTTTTTAAGTGAGGAATTAAACATTTCGTTAACAGCACAACTATCAAGAAAGAAAAGTTGTGTATCTAACTCTTTAAATAAATTCATTTATTTAGTGCTGGTATCTAAAATTAATGTTACTGGACCATCATTATGTATTTCCACTAACATATTTTCTTTAAACTTTCCTGTTTTCACTAAAACAGGAAATTTTTTTAATTCTTCTACAAATCTCTCATACAACTGTTGTGCAATATCAGGTTTCTGTGCTGAACTAAAATCAGGTCTGTTGCCTTTCTTACAATCTCCATATAAAGTAAATTCTGAAACAACTAATATCTCACCATGAATATCTAACACAGAACGGTCAAACTTACCTTCCTCGTTCTCAAAAATTCGTAAGTTCACAATTTTTTTTGCCAACCACTCAATATCTGTAATATCGTCCTCTTTACCAACAGCAACAAATACCACAAGCCCTCTTGAAATTTCTTCAACAACTTCAGCAAATTTTACAGTCGCTTTTTTTACTCTTTGTAGTACTGCTCTCATTTAATTAGTTATTCAAAAATGTATTCAAAACGAAATTTCTTTGTTGAAAGATATTCATGAAATAAGTTTTTTTGTATATATGTTTGAGCATTTATGAGATATCTAAATATATCTATCGTTCTTGGTTCTTTTAGAATATTTACTTTGCCTGTAATACCTGCAAGTTGTTTGAGAATTTCTACTGCTGTGTCTTCATCACCCAGCTCGTCTATCATTTTTAACTCTTTTGCTTGTTGTGCAATCAAAATTCTTCCATCAGCAAAATTTAAAACTTCATTTTTGTCAAGATTCCGACCCAAAGCAATATCATTAACAAACTGTTCAAAAGCAGAGTTTACTAAGGATTCTAAAATTTTACGTTCCTCTGGAAGAACGTCACGATACATTGAACCTATATCTTTATATTTTGAAGATTTTATAACTTCTACATTTACACCAATTTTTTTAAACAATCCACTTATATTACCTAACTGCAAAATTACACCTATAGAACCTATTATTGCCCCCGGTGAAGAAACTATTTTATCCGCAGCAGAAGCTATATAATAACCACCAGAAGCACAAATCTCCGGAACAAAACATACTACTGGTTTTTTATGTTCCAAGCGAACTTTCATTACTTGACGGTAAATTTGTTGTACTGCACCTACTGAACCTCCAGGAGAGTTAATCCTTAACAAAATACCTTTTATTTGTGAATCTTCTGCGTAATCTTTTAGTTTTGTAGAAATATATCTAGCATCCATAGAAAACCATCCAGTTGAATCACTATAATAAACAGGACCAGAAATGTCTATCACAGCAATTTTAGGCAAATACGATTTTAAAAACATGGTTGGTTGCTTTACTTTTTGTATCTGTTGGCTTTTTTGTTGTGAAACAAGAATTAAAATACCTATTATTATACTCGCCAAAAATAATGCTGAAAGCAAATAATACCAAATTTCTTTCTTCATAATTTTTTCACCTCTAATTCGTGATTTTGTGTATTATACATAACCATTACATAAATTTGCAATATATATTAAAAAATTCAACACCAAAAATTTCTACCAAAACTTCACAGTTTCTAAAAGAATCTTTAGTTCAACTTTAGAAACCCTTCATAAAAATAGGGGAGGGGTAACTATAAATCATACAAACTGTATTTAAACCAAAATTAAATTGTATTGAAATTACAAGCATAAAAATATAAAAACTAAAACACAAAATAAAAATTTTAAAATTTACTTGACAAATTGTTTTTAATCAAGTATATTATTACACTTAACAAAATCTGCAAACAAACCACCATATATCATTTCGTCAAAAAATCTTATCTATTATATTTACTTTAGAGTATGGTGTGTTTTGTTTGCAAGAAAAAATACTTTTATGAATACCGAATGTATATTTTGTAAAATTATATCTAAACAACTACCAAGTACAGTTGTTTACGAAGACACAAATTTTATAGTAATTAAAGATATAAATCCACAAGCACCAATACATTTATTGGTAATTCCTAAACAACATATAAGTTCTTTAAACGAAATATCTAACGAAAATAAACAAAACTTATCTGATATATGGGAAGTTATAAAAACCGTTGCTTCAAATTTACAGTTTGACAAAACCGGTTATCGTACAGTAATTAACACAGGCAAATCTGCAGGACAAGAAGTTCAACATTTACATGTTCATGTTTTAGCAGGAAGAAATTTTTCTTGGCCACCAGGATAATTAAACTTATTAAAACAGGAGGGGTTACAAAAGAATGGTAGAAGTAAAAATTCGCGAAGGCGAAAGTTTAGATGAAGCACTGAAAAGATTCAAACGTGAAGTAGAAAAAGAAGGAATATTAAAACTTGCTAGAGAAAAAATGTATTATAAATCACAGAGTGTGCTAAAGAAAGAAAAAATGGCTGCTATAAAACGAAAACTGGAAATAAAAAGGAAAAAAAGAGAACTTTCTAAGTCAAAAAGATAATCTAACTATTAATGGGAACTACGATGAAACTTAAAGAACTCTACGATTTTATAATTCAAACTGGTATAAAGAACGACCCACGAGGAACACAAGAAGTTTCTTTGACATTAAAAAAGACAAAACAACAATATGAAAAACTCTCTGAAAAAGAAAAAAAATATTTTGATACTGAAAAATTTGAAAATCCATATAACGACACACGTATACTTTACGGAACCGGACAAGAAGAAATAAAAACCATCCTTGTAGGAATAGACATAGAAACGCCCGAAATTTTGCTTGCGGAAATGTTACGTTCTAAAGGAAAAAAAATTGACCTTGTGTTAGCACATCATCCTGAAGGAAAAGGATATAAAAATTTTTATGAAGTTATGGGTATGCAATCTGAAATATTAAACAAATTTGGTGTGCCAATAAATATTGCAGAAAGTATTATGGAACCAAGAATGAAAGAAGTTGCCCGACGTATCATGCCTATCAACCATAACCGTGCAGTAGACGCAGCAAAAATATTAGGATTACCATTTATGTGCTGCCATACTCCAGCAGACAATTGTGTCGCTACATATCTACAAAAGTTGCTGGATAAAAAGAAACCACGGTATTTGTCAGACTTAATAGACATCTTGTTGTCCATTAAAGAATACGATATTGCAGCACATTTAGGTAACGGACCTACTATTTTAATAGGGTCACCAACCCGTAAAACAGGCAAAATTTTTGTAGACATGACTGGCGGTACTGAAGGTTCTACTGAAATGTTTGAGAAACTTGCAATTGCAGGTGTAGGAACTATTGTCGCTATGCATTTAAGCGAAGAACACTATAAAAATGCCGAGAAGTACCATATTAATGTAGTTATTGCAGGACACATAGCTTCAGACACTTTAGGATTAAATCTTATTCTTGACAGTGTAGAAAAAAAATTTGGTAAACTTGAAATTATAGAAGTTTCTGGTTTTACTCGGGTTAGACATTAAACTTATGATAAAACCTGAAAGTGTACAACAACTTAAAGAAAAAATTGACCTTGTAGAAGTCATACGTGAGTATCTGCCTAATTTACGTCAACGAGGGAAAAATTATTTTGCTCATTGCCCGTTTCATAGTGAACGAACACCATCATTTTCTGTTTCTCCAGAGAAAAAAATAATCCATTGTTTTGGTTGTGGGTATAGCGCAGACATAATTAAATTTGTACAAGATATTGAACATATAAGTTACACCGAATCTGTAGAAAAACTTGCTAAGAAATATAACTTTAAACTTGAATACAGCTTATTAGATAAAGAAAAATTTGACGAACGAAAAGCTGTTTTTACATTGTTAAATACAGTTGCAGAAATATATCACGAAATTTTATTAACCGAAGAGATAGCAGCCCATGCAAGAAAATATCTTGCGTTACGAGGAATTAATATTGACACAATAAAAAAGTTTAAGTTAGGTTATGCACCAGACAAAAATTTTATTGTATGTAATTATAAAACCTTAAGCAAATTTAAAGAGTTAGAAGGTAAAATACCTATAGATCTTTCTATGTTACACAAAGCAGGAATTATAAACTTTTTTCTTGCGGAAAATGAAAAAAATGAACTAAAAAAATATGATCATCCATACGATTATTTCCGCGATAGAATAATTTTTCCTGTATTTGACCTTTCTGGCAGAGTCATAACTTTCGGAGGAAGAATACTGCCAGAAACTGTTTCGGCAATAAAAGAAACAATACCAGTATATATCAACGGTCCAGAAACTATAGTATTTAACAAAGGTGCAAACCTCTACGGATTATTCCAAGCTAAAGAAGCTATCGTTAAACAAAAATCTGCAATTGTAGTGGAAGGTTATATGGATGTTCTAATTTTACATCAAGAAGGGATAAATAATGTTGTAGCACCTTTGGGAACCGCATTAACAGATACACAAGTAAAACTATTATCAAGATTTTGTAATTGTATTACTATACTTTTTGACTCTGATACAGCTGGACAATCTGCTTCAATCGCTGCTGCAGAAACTGTGTATAGAAATAATTTATATCCACAAATAGTCACGTTACCACAAAATGTTGACCCAGATGAGTTCGTGTTAAATCAAGGACCACAAAAACTTTTAGAACTTTTAAACCGGCCAATTTCGCCAATAAAAGTGGCAATAAAATATTATCTTTCTAGTTTAGGGAAAACTTCATTGACTGAAATTACTACAAAAGAAAAAATTGAAATTTTAAAAAATCTTTTAGAATTAACATCTTCAATTTCTAATCCTGTAGCTAAATCTGATGCTATTAAAGAAATTGCTCAAGAATTAAATATAAATGAAGAAATAATAAGAACTGAATTAAAGAAAAAACAAAAAGGAAGTTATCTTTTAGAGCAAGAAAAATTTTTAAATTCTCGGCCATATAGTTGTGAAGAAGAACTTTTATGGATATGTATCCATTATCCTCAAAAAATACCAGAAATTCCAGAAGTTGTTTTTGACCACAACCATGAATATTTGGAAATATTTAGAAGCTTGAAAAATATTTACTATGTAACTGGCGACATTTATCAGCTTATAGAAATGTTACCTCAGGCATATAAAGATTTGATAATTCGTATTGTTTACGATGATAGAAAAAATATAAACCAAAAAACTATAGAAACAAAACTTGCTAAATTATATGAAGATATTAACAAAATTAAACTGCAAAAAAAATTAAAACAATTACAAACTGTTGTTGCTGATATGTTATCAGGGAAAATTGCTTTTGATATAAAAACAGTAAATGAATTTAAACAAACCGCAGAATTATTAAAACGTAAATAAATTCATTTTTTGGAGGGCAAACTTTCGTGAACAAACAAACTATTATAAAAAATTTAATTCAACAAGCAAAAAAATATGGATACTTAACCTTTGACGATTTAAACAAAACTTTTAACGAAACTCAATTTTCTAAAGAAGAACTTGATGATTTCATAACAACACTAACAGAAATTGGAATAAAAATTATTGAAATATCTAAAACCAAACAGGATATTCTTAACAAAGAAGAAATATCACAAACTATAGAACCTCTAGAAACCGAATTGGATGAAGAAATTTTACCTCAAGAACCTCTACAGATCTTCCTTGAAGAAATAAGTAAAATCGAACCTATTGATCGGAAAACAGAAATATCTATAGCAAAAAATATCCGTATGAACGAAAAAAAGTTGTTATCTATTGTTCTTAGTTCACCCATTGTCTTAGGAGAAATTAATAAATGGAAAACTCTTTTAAAACAGAACGAAATGACACATAAAGAATTAATGAAACGTGGAAGAAAATCAAAACGGTCATTACAGAAAATGAAAAAACGGTTTTCATATGTAATAAGACAAGTAAACAAACTAGCCAAAAGAATAACCAAAAACACAAAAATTTTAACAAAAAATTCTTTAAGTGAAAAAGAAGCTGCCAAGATAAATAAAATGATTGAACAAGATAAAACAAAAATTGTAAATTATATCACATCTTTAGAACTTAATGCTGAAAAAATTAAACGGTTAATAAACCGTACTACGAATATGATACAAAAAGCAGTACAGTTTATTGAAGAAGCAAAAAAATATGAGAATTTGTTCTCTAAAGATTATCATAGTGTTATGCAATTATATAAACAATTAAAAAAAGGTAAATTATCTACTGTAAAATTCCGTAAAATTACAGGTTACTCACCGTCAGCTGCAGAAACATTGCTGGAAAACTTTTCTCGTGTGGTATCAAAACTTGAACAATTTAAAAAAGAATTTAATATGACTGAAGAAGAAATTATAGATTTCCATAAAAAAATTAATGAACTTACAAGTATAATCCACGAAGATAAAATGAAGTTAATAAAAGCAAACTTAAGTATGGTTGTTACTTTTGCACGAAAATTTTCTATGTTAACAGGTGCTGATATAAACGATTTAATTCAAGAAGGTACCACTGGACTATCTAAAGCAGTAGAGAAATTTGAATGGAGAAAAGGATACAAGTTTAGTACTTATGCTCACTGGTGGGTAAGACAAGCTATAGGACGATACATGGCAGATTTTGTAAAAACAATCCGTTTACCAGTTCATATCCGTGCTCTTATATCTAAATTGGCAAAAGTTGCAAAAAAAATAAAAAATAAATATGACCGAGAAACAACTATGGATGATTACACAAAAGCATTAAAAATACCACCTAAAAAAATTTATCCTATAATCCCTATAATTCCTGACCCGATATCTCTGGATGAAAAAATAGGTAAAGACGAAGATGCATCACTACAAGATTTTGTTTCTGGACCTGAAGAAGAAAATCCATCTTACTATCTTACACTGAAGTATAAACGTGAGCTGTTAGAAACTACAATGGAAAAAGTGTTAGACAAACGTGAACGTGAAATTTTAAAATACAGATATGGATTTTATGGTAAAGAATACACGTTAGAAGAAGTTGGAAAAAAATTCAATATTACAAGAGAACGTGTCCGTCAAATAGAAGCTAAAGCAATTCGTAAATTAAGAGACCCAGAAATTTTAGAAATACTCAGAGAAATCTATCCAGTAAAAATGTAATTTTTAAAACATAAACTTAATTATAAAATTTTGTTCTCTGGAGGGTTAAAATAATGAGAGTAAAAACTGCAGCATATACACGAAAAAGAAAAAAAGATTTTTTTAAATTAGCAAAAGGATATTATGGAAAACTTGGTAGTGCATGGAGAATGGTAAAACAACAAGTTCCACGGTCGTTAGCATATATGTACCGTGACCGCAGAGATAAAAAAAACGTGTTTAGAAGATTATGGATTTCCAGAATTAACTCTGCAGTACGAGAATTTGGTATGAAGTATAACGAATTTATCCACGGGTTAAAAAAATCTAATATTTTGTTAGATAGAAAAATGTTGGCTTATCTTGCTGTTGAAGACCAACCTACCTTTAAATACATTGTAGATTATATAAAAAATTCTTTAAACAATACTTAAACTTGCCTAAATTAATGAACTAATCTTCTTATGAAAATTTATCCGTATAGAACTATAATATTGTTTTTTATATTAACAATTTTTTTAGCTACAGTGTTAATTTCTTTACCTGGAACTACTACCAGAAAAATTAGTTTCATAGATAAGTTGTTTACAGTTACTTCTTCTGTATGTGTTACTGGTCTAACTGTAGTTGATATTAGCAACACTTTTACAAAATTCGGACAAATAATTATTCTTAGTTGTATACAAATTGGTGGTTTAGGTTATATGCTCTTAGCAAGTGTAGCGATACTATTATTTGGTAGGATCTCTTTGTCACAAAAAAGTGTTGTAAGTGAGTCACTGAATTTAAGTGAGTTTAGAAGTTTTAGCCAACTTGTGCCTATGTTAAAACAAATATTGTTTTTCACTCTATTGTTTGAATTTATTGGAACGATATTATTGACTATTAAATTTCGTTGTGTTGCTTATCCTTGGAATATAAGTCTTTATTACAGCATTTTTCATTCAATTAGTGCATTTTGTAATGCCGGGTTTACTTTATTTACTAACAGTTTAGAACAGTTTAAATCAGACCTACTTATAAATATTGTAATACCTTTATTAATCATTTCTGGCGGATTAGGTTTTATTGTATGGATAAACATCCTAGAGTGTATAAAGAAAAAAAGTAATCTCTCACTACACTCAAAACTGGTTATTTTAACCACAACAATATTGCTTATAGTAGGCACAGTATGTCTATATTTACTTAATATGGAAAAATTTAATAATATGAAGTTAACCTTTAAAGAAAAATTTTTGATAAGTTGGTTTCAAGCAGTAACACCACGTACCGCAGGATTTAATACTATACCAATACGAGAACTTTCAGAAGTTACGATTATGCTTTTGATGTGTTTAATGTTTATAGGAGCTTCACCTGGTGGAACAGGCGGCGGAATAAAAACTACTACATTTTTTGTTGTTATCTATTCTATCTATTCTTTTTTCCGTGGAAATAAAGATGTTGCTATTTTTAAACGTAGAATAAAGTTTGACATTGTAATGAAAAGTTTTGCTATATTTTTTTCATCTTTAATATTCATACTTTTTATTTCTTCAATATTAAAATTAATCTCTCCATTTTCGTTTAAAGAATGTTTGTTTGAAATTGTTTCAGCATTTGGTACTGTAGGATTATCTTTGGGGATAACGCCAAATCTTGATAACGTTGGTAAAATTTTGGTAATATTAACAATGTTAGTAGGTCGTGTAGGTAGTTTAACAATGTTTACTTTATTGTTGTTACACGAACCTAAAGAGATAAAATATTTAGAAGAAAGTATTGCTGTAGGATAACTAAATTCTAAGGAGATAAAAAAAGATGCCGGAAAAAAATTTAAAACATTTTGCAGTAATTGGGTTAGGTGTATTTGGTTCATATTTAGTAGAGTATTTATCCCAACTTGGAGTAGAAGTTTTAGGGATAGATATTGATGAAAAAAAGGTAGATTCAGTAAAACAATATTTAAAACTTCCTATAGTATGTGACGCTACAGATAGAAAACAGTTGGAAGATGCCGGAATAAACCCTAACGATATAGATGTAGCAATAGTCGCCATTGGAGAAAGTGTAGAAGCAAGTATTTACACAACATTACTGTTAAAAGATTTAGGAATTAAAAAAATTATTGCGCGTGCGTTAAACACTCAACATGCAAAAATTTTAGCAAAAATAGGTGTTGACAAAGTTGTTTTTCCAGAAGCAAACACTGCAGAACATCTCGCAAGAACATTAGTTTCACCACATATCATAGAAGAATTTGAACTTTCTGAAGAATACAGTATTTCTGAAATTGTGGCACCAAAAGAATTTTATAAAAAATCATTACAAGAATTAGGAATAAGGACAAAATATAAAGTTATGGTAATTGGTATTAAACGTAAAATTCCAATTGTGTCTGAAGATACAGGAGAGACAGATTTGAAAGATGAGGTACTACTTGTCCCTGAACCTGACGAAACAATTATTGAAGGAGATGTACTAATCGTTGCAGGAAAAAAAGAAGATATTGAAAAAATGCGTAAAATATGAAAAAAAATAACCAATCAAAAGAAGATATTGAAAATCTGTTAGAACCTGGGAAATTTTATATTTTAAACAATCAGTATGAGGAAGCATTAAAATTTTTTTTAAAATTAGAACAAACTCACAAAGATAATCCTGAAATTTATTATCATTTAGGACTTATCTACGAAGCAAAACAAGAAATAAGTAAAGCAAAGGAAATGTTTGAGAAAGCTTTATCTCTTTCACCTAAACATAAACTTGCAAAAAAACATTTAGATTCTCTTTTAGGGATTGAAGAAAAGTAACATTCAAATGAAACAACTAGATAATATCACAATTACTAAGATAAAAAAAGAATTTTTGTCAGAATTTGCTAAAGTATCTACTTTAGAACAGATTGAAGAGTTAAGATTAAAATATTTTGGTAGAAAAGGGATAATTAAAAGTTTGTTTAAACAACTCTCTGATTTACCATTGGAAAAAAGAAAATTTTTAGGTGAACAGCTAAATACGATATCTAAAGAATTATCCTCTATGATAGAGGAAAAACGAACTCAACTTAACTTACAAGTTCAACAACAAACTGATATAAAACTTACTAAATTATATCGTTCTTTACCTGGAGTTTCTTTTCTTTGTGGAAATTTACATCCATTACAAAAAGTTCTTAACGAAATAATCTATGTATTTGTCTCTTTGGGTTATAAAGTAGAATATGGTCCTGAAATTGAATCTGAAGATTATAATTTTACAAAACTAAACATCCCAGAAGATCATCCAGCAAGAGATATGCAAGATACTTTGTATCTTGAATTGCCTTCTGAAAGAAATAATAAAATGTTGTTAAGGACACATACTTCTCCTGTGCAAATACGAGTTTTATTAGCTAACAAACCACCTATAAAAATTATTGCTCCGGGAAGAGTTTATCGGCATGATAATGTAGATGCTAGTCATTTGTTCAATTTTCATCAAGTTGAAGGACTTGTCGTAGATAAAGGTATAAAACTTTCTGACCTAAAAGGAACCCTGAACTATTTTATAAAATCAATTTTTGGTTCTGAAACTGTGGCAAGATTTAGACAATCTTACTTTCCTTTCACAGAACCTTCACTGGAAGTAGACATAAAATGTATTTCATGTAAAGGTAGTGGTTGTGCTTTATGTAAAAATTCTGGTTATTTAGAAGTTTTAGGTTGTGGTATGGTCCATCCTGAAGTATTAAATAACGTAGGATATGGTTACGAAGAATATACAGGTTTTGCGTTTGGTCTCGGGGTAGAACGTATCGCAATGTTGAAATATGGAATCACAGATATGAGGTTGTTTTTTAGTAACGACTTGAGATTTTTAAAACAGTTTTAAACTAATTATAAAAAATTTATGAAATTATCCTTAAGTTGGTTAAAAGAACTGTTGGCTGGGTTAAAGAATTTTTCAGACAATGAGATTATTTCTTCTATTGAACAATTGGGATATGAAATTGAGTCTGTAAAATATATAGGACATAACATTGATAACGTAAAAACAGTACAAATTGTTAATATAGAAAAACATCCTTCTGCTGACAAACTTTCTTTGTGCGATATTACTGATGGAACAAAAACATATAAAGTAGTTTGTGGTGCAAATAATATTTATGTTGGTATGCTTGCAGCATATATCCCTGCAGGTAGTGTTCTACCAAACGGAACAAAAATAGAGGTCCGTAAAATTCGTGGAGTAGAATCCCAAGGTATGTTGTGTTCAGAAAAAGAATTAGGACTTGGTGAAGATCATACAGGAATACTTGAGTTACCTAAAGAATTACCTTTAGGAAGTTCGTTAGGCGAAATTTTCAAAGATACTATTATAGAAATTTCTACCCCGGCTAACAGATATGACTGTCTAGGACATGTCGGTATTGCAAAAGAATTAGCTATAAAATTAAATCTTGATTTTAAAATAGAACGAATTGTTACAGATACATTGAAACCTGTAGCTTTTTTTGATGTTAAAATAGAGTCGTTTACTCTTTGTCCACGGTATTTCGCTATAAATATAAATTCTGTCAATAACAAAATTGTCCTACCTTATTTTATAACACAACGTCTAAAAAACTGTGATTTCCGTAGTATCAATCCTTTAGTTGACATCTCTAACTATGTACTATTAGAAATTGGCCATCCTGTGCACATTTTTGATCTGGACAAAATTAAATCAGAAAAAATTATTGTTCGTAGAGGAAAACCAACTGAAAAAATTCTTGCTCTTGACGGAAAAGAATACCATTTAGATGAAAATATCATTGTAATCTCTGATATAGAAAAACCAATTGCTATTGCAGGAATAATAGGTGCAGAAAATAGCGCCGTTAGTTTAGATACTAAAAATATTGTCATTGAAAGTGCTATGTTTAATCGTAGAATGATACGACTGGCACGTAAAAAGTTAAATATTTCTACTGAAGCATCCTACAGGTTTGAACGTGGTTGTGGTTGGGACTTGTGTGAACTGGCAGCGTTACGTACATGTATGTTAGTATTAAAATATTGCGGTGGCACAGTGGAAAAATTTTCAGATTTTAAAGATATTGAATATTATTATAGCCTTACACGACATACTAACAGCGGAATAAAAGTAGACTTAAAGTTTATTTCCAATCTTATTGGCAGTTCTGTTTCTATTGAAGAACTTTTTCGTATTTTACGTGGTCTTGGAGGAGAAATTGTTCTAAAAGAAGTTTCAAAAATAGACCCTAACGAATCAAGTTTTTTATTCATCCCGCCTGTTAATAGACAAGATATTCGATTTCAAGCAGATGTTGCAGAAGAATATCTTAGGTTTAAAGGATACGAGATTGTCAACGATACCTTACCAACTTTATCTAATAAAGAACTGACAAAGAACTCTTTTGACAAATTAAAAAATACGATTGTGGAAAAACTTGTCTCGTACGGATTTTTTCAGGTAATGAACTACAGTTTATGTTCATCAGAAGAAAATTCTTATGTAAAAAATATAGAACAAAAAAAGATCCGTGTCGTTAATCCTATATCAAATGAATATTCTGAACTTCGTTGTTCTTTACTTGCTGGGTTGTTAAAAAACGTGAGTTTAAATTATAACAACCAACAGGAAAATTTATTGTTGTTTGAACTTGGGAAAGTTTACTATAAAGAAGCTGAGAATGTCCGTGAAGAAGAACAGATTGGTTTAATAATCGCAGGAAAACATAAATTTTTCGCTTGGAAACAAGATGTGCTTGAATATGATTTTTATTTTATGAGCGGAGTTATAGAAAATTTGCTTTCTTTTTTAGATATTAAATATAAAAAAGTGTTCCCAACAGAACCTATAAATTATTCTAGTATAGTTAAAGATTGTGTTTGTTATTACTCTTTAGAAAATACTTCATTATTACTGGCTTCTTTATACGAAATTGATAAATCACAATTTAAAAAGATACCTCATAAAATTTTCTATGGTGAAATTTATATTGAAAAAATACTGCCTTTGTTTAATGAACAAAAAAAGTTTACGGAATTATCGGTTTATCCATTTGTCTGCCGTGACCTTTCATTAACAGTTCCCGACAATATACAATATGATGAAATTATAAACATAATTAAAAACTGTTCTTTTAATGAAATTGTTGACATAAATATCTTTGACTACTACCAAAAAGTCATTTCTGATAAAGAAAAAATTACCACTATAGGATTAAATATTAAATTTCAACACAAAGAAAAAACTCTTACAGATGAGGAAGTTAATAAAATCGTTGCTTTATTGTTAGAAAAACTTAAAACTTATGGTATTGAACTTCGTAAAGCTTAGCCTATCTGTTGATTTTTACCCTAAATTTTTGTATGTTTTAAAACATATTTTTCTATAAATTAAAACATTTTGTGATTGGAAGGGGGTAAATTTTTGTGAAAAGAACTTATGAAATAGTTTTAGTTTTTCATCCAACATTAAACGAAGAAAAAATGCATCAACATATCAAAAAAGTTCATGATTTCATCAATACATATCACGGAAACATAATCACTGAAGACCATTGGGGAAATAGAAAACTAGCATATAAAATTAAAAAAGTAACAACAGGAATTTATCATTTTATTAAATGTGAAGCTGAACCTGAAATTGTATCAGAATTAAGAAAATATTTTTCTACTGTATCAGAGGAAATAATTCGCTATAGTGTAATAAAAGTAGAGACACGAAATGTCATCACAGCACAAAAAAATATCCCTGTTTCAAAACAGATTTTAAACACTACTGAAGAAGAAAAATCATCTTCTTACACTGATGAAAAAAACGCAGTTGTGGAATGAAAACCGTGTATATCTTGCGGGACGACTCACAGAAGATCCTGTTTTAAAATATACTCCTTCAAAAGTACCTTTTTTAAGAGTTACTTTGGCAGTAAATCTGGTTGTAAAAAATAAAAAAGAAACTTTATATATTCCAGTAGTAATATGGTCGGAGTTAGCAATAGAATGTAGTACAAAACTTTCTAAAGGCAGCCAAATAAGAATTGAAGGTAGACTAGTTAATAGAGAATATACATTTAGTAGAGAAACCGAAGAAATAAAATATAAAACTGTAGAAGTTGTAGCACATAAAATTGAGTTCTTTGAAGAGAAATAATTAAAGGGAGGAAAATTTATGGTAAAAATATACTACGACAAAGATGCAGATCTGGAATTGTTAAAAAACAAAACTGTAGCAATTATAGGGTATGGGATTCAAGGTAGAGGACAAAGTTTGTGTTTACGAGATAGTGGAATAAATGTAATTGTTTCTGAGTTAGAAGGTACACCAAACTATACTCAGGCAAAAATTGATGGGTTCAACCCAGTCTCAGCACAAGAAGCTGCAAAAAAAGCTGATATTATTCAAATTTTAACCCAAGACCACGTACAAGCAAAAGTATATAAAGAAGCTATCAAAAAAAATTTAACTCCAGCAAAAGCATTATGTTTTTCTCATGGGTTTAATATACATTTTCGTCAAATAAAACCACCAAAATTTGTGGACGTTTTTATGGTAGCACCAAAAGGTCCCGGAGTGTTAGTTAGAAAAATGTATGAAGAAGGCAAAGGTGTCCCTGCTTTAGTTGCAGTATATCAGGATGTAAGCGGTAATGCATTAAAATTAGCGCTTGCATATGCAAAAGCAATTGGTGCAACAAGAGCCGGTGTTATTGAAACTACATTTAAAGAAGAAACAGAAACAGACCTTTTTGGAGAACAGGCTGTTCTTTGTGGTGGTGTGTCAGAATTAATTTGTGCTGGGTTTGATACTTTAGTAGAAGCAGGGTATCAACCTGAAATTGCATATTTTGAAGTTTTACATGAACTTAAACTTATCACGGACTTGATACAAAAATACGGTATCTCAGGTATGCGTCGACGTGTATCCAATACTGCATGTTATGGAGATTTAACTAGAGGAAAAATGGTTATCAATCAAAACACACGTAAAATAATGAAAAAAATTTTAAAACAAATACAAAATGGTAAGTTTGCAAAAGAATGGATTAAAGAAAACGAAACTGGAAGACAAAATTTTAATAGGTTATTACAAGAAGCAGATAATCATCCTATTGAAAAAGTTGGTAAACAATTAAGAGAAATGATGCCATGGCTACACGATAGTTAACAAAAAGTGAATTTACTACCACAAGGTAAAAAAATTGTCTTAACATTCTTAGTATTTACAGTTTGTGTATTTGTTTTCGCTTTGGTAAAAAAATATTTTATTTTGTACTATCTGTGTTTTATATTATTAATTTTTAGTTGTATTCTTATAATTTTTTTCCGCGACCCAAAAAGAAATATAATACCAGACAAAAACAAACTCTACTCACCTGCTGATGGAACAATTATTGATATTGTTGAAGATGCAGATTATGTATGTATTAAAATATTTATGTCTTTATTCAATGTGCATATACAACGTAGTCCTTGTAACGGACTTGTTAGTAAAATTACCTATACTAAAGGCAAGTTTTTATCAGCAGGTAAAAAATATACGGAACTTTATAACGAACAAAACAGTATCAAAATTTTAACTGAAGACAACCACATTATTGAAATTGTTCAAATTGCAGGTATTTTAGCCAGACGAATATTTTGTATTGTATCTGAAGGACAGAAATTGTTACAAGGAGAAAAAGTAGGATATATATTGTTGGGTTCTCAGGTAAATTTTAAGTTCCCTAAAGAAAATTATATACTCAAAGTACGCAAAAAAGATAAAGTATATGCTGGAATTACTACTTTAGCAGAAAAGGTTTTATGAACAATTTTTTATATCTAATACCTACATTATTTACTGTAGGTAATATGTTATGCGGATTTTTTTCTATAATCCTTTCTATAGAAAACAAATTTTTATATTCTGGTTGGGCTATTTTAATTGGAATTTTGCTTGACGGATTTGACGGAGCAGTTGCAAGATTAAAAAGTGTTACGAGTGTTTTCGGGATAGAATTTGATTCGTTAGCAGACTTTATTTCATTTTGTGTTGCGCCGATGGTATTGGTGTACAAAATTTTTCTTTATTCCTATGGTACTTCAGGAATATTACTTGCTTTTTTTTATGTTCTTTTTGGTGGGTTAAGGTTAGCAAAGTATAATGAAAAAGCTTACAAAATACAACTTGGACAAATAGAAGAACCAAAAAAATATGTAATTGAAGGATTACCTACACCAGCCTCTGCAGGAATTTTGGTTTCTTTGGTATTACTGTTTTTGTCTATCAATGATGCTACTTTAAGCAAAAGGAAAGTGGTACTGTTGTTAGCTGCGTTGCCTTATTTATTAAATATTCTACCCATAATAATCGTAGGATTATCAATATTGATGGTTACAAAACTTCAATATATGAAATTTTCAAAATTTCGGCTTGACCAAAAAGTTACTTTTAAAATGTTTACAATAATTGTATGTGGAATATTATTAATTTTTGCCTACCCTGAAACTACTATATTTTTAGTGTTTGCAATATACATTTTGTCAGGGTTGGTAGATTATGTTATACGATTTTATAAACTAAAATTTCATAAGAGGTTAATTGAAAAAAATGAATAAAGAGAAAATTTTTATTTTTGATACTACTTTACGTGATGGTGAACAATCGCCCGGAGCAAGTTTAACACCTAAACAAAAATTAGAAATAGCACTCCAACTTGAACGTTTAAACGTAGACATTATAGAAGCAGGATTTCCTATTGCCTCGCCAGGAGATAAAGAAGCTGTTTCGTTAATATCTAAACATATAAAAAACTGTCAGATAGCAGCGTTAGCACGTGCAAGAAAAGAAGATATAGATATTTGTGCCGAAGCGTTAAAATACGCAAAATATCCTAGAATCCATACGTTTATAGCTACATCAGATATACACATAAAATATAAACTTAAAATGACAAAACAAGAAGTTTTAGAAACAGCAATTAATGCAGTAAAATATGCACGAAAATTTACTGATAATATAGAATTTTCTTGTGAAGACGCTGCAAGATCAGATATAGATTTTATGTGTAAAGTTATTCAAGAAGTTATAAATGCAGGAGCTAAAGTTATAAATATCCCAGATACTGTAGGTTACTCCATACCAGAAGAATTTTCTGAACTTATTGAAAAAATTAAATCCCGGGTAGCTAACATTGACAAATGTATACTTTCAGTACATTGTCATAACGATTTAGGTCTTGCAGTAGCAAACTCTATCTCTGCAATAATACATGGTGCAAGACAAGTAGAGTGTACTATTAACGGTATTGGAGAACGAGCTGGTAACGCTGCGTTAGAAGAAATTGTAATGATATTAAAAACTAGGACAAGATATCCTAAACTTAAAAATTTTTATACTGACATAAACACAAAAGAATTATATCCAACAAGCAGATTAGTCTCAACATTAACAGGTATTACAGTACAACCAAATAAAGCTGTGGTTGGATACAACGCATTTCGTCATGAATCTGGAATACATCAAGACGGAATTTTAAAAAAACGACAAACATACGAAATCATGTCACCACAAGACGTTGGTGTTCCATCTACAGAACTTGTTTTAGGTAAACATTCAGGTAGGCATGCGTTAGCAAAACGGTTAACCACGTTAGGGTATAGATTAAGGAAAGATACCATCGACAAAATTTTTGTGAAATTTAAACAGTTATGTGATAAAAAGAAATATGTTTTTGACGAAGATATCGTAGCATTGGTAAACGAAGAATTAGGTAAAAGTAAAGAACAAATTGAATTAAAATATTTTCATATTAACTCAGGTAGTGGAATCATACCAACTGCAACTGTAGAAATTGCTATAACAATAAATTCTCAACACAAAACTTTTCGTGAAGCAGAGTTTGGCGATGGACCTATTGATGCTGCATATAAATCTATTGATAAAATTATATGTAATCTCTTCCATTTACCAGCAGCACCAAAATTGGTAGATTATCAACTTAAAGCAATTTCTTCAGGGAAAGATGCTCAAGGTGAAGTAATGGTAAAACTTGAGTATGAAAATGTTCTATTTACAGGTAGAGGGGTTTCTACAGATATTATTGAAGCAAGTATAAAAGCATACATTTCAGCATTAAACAATTTTATTTTAAACAAAAAAATTACAAAAAACCTTAAAACAAAATTAGGACTTTAATTTTTCTATGAGCGCACAAACTATTACACAAAAAATTATTGCAGCACATTGCGGTAAAAAATATGTCTACGAAGGAGAATATGTGTTCGCTAAAGTAGATTTAGCTTTATCTAACGATGTTACTACACCCATAACTATTCAACAGTTTTATAAAATTTTTGACAACACTACACCAAAAGTGTTTGATAAAAATAAAATTGTTATTGTGTTAGACCATTTTACACCTAACAAAGATATTCCTTCAGCACAACAAAACAAAATTACACGTGAGTTCGCTAAAAAATTTAAAATTACACATTTTTATGATGGAGGTTGTGCCGGTATTGAACATGCGTTATTGCCAGAAGAAGGGTTAATAAAACCCGGCGATATTGTGATTGGTGCAGATTCACATACTTGTACTTATGGTGCACTTGGCACGTTTTCTACTGGTGTAGGTTCTACAGACTTATCAGTAGTATGGGCGTTGGGAAAAATATGGTTAAAAGTTCCACAGACAATTAAAATTATATATTACGGAAAAAGAAACAAAAATGTTTTTGGTAAAGATTTAATCCTTGCTACAATAAAAAAAATTGGAGTTGAAGGAGCAAATTATAAAACAATTGAACTTACTGGTGAAGTAATTAAAAATCTAAGTATTGCAAGCAGGTTTACAATGACAAATATGGCAATAGAATGTGGAGCAAAAAATGGTATTATTGAACCTGACGAAATTACTTATAATTATTTAAAACAAGTTACAGGTAAAAAACCTAAAATTTTAAATTGGTTAAAAAGTGACAAGGACGCAAAATATTATCAAGAAATAGAAATAGATTGTAGCAAAATTTACCCACAGGTAGCTTTGCCGTATTTACCAGAAAATAGTGTCAATGTAAAAGATTTGGATAAAAAAATTTATATTGACCAGGTAGTAATAGGTTCTTGTACAAATGGCTGGTACGAAGATTTGTACCTTGCTGCAAAAGTTCTAAAAGGTAAAAAAGTAAACCCGAACGTGCGTTGTTTAATTTTTCCTGCTACACCAAAAATTTATCTTGCTGCAGTAAAAACAGGTTTAATAGAAACTTTTTTAAATGCAGGTTGTATTGTTAACCCACCGACCTGTGGTCCGTGTCTTGGAGGACATCTAGGAATTTTAGCTGAAGGAGAACGAGCAGTTGCTACTACGAACCGAAATTTTGTTGGTCGGATGGGACATACAAAAAGTGAAGTTTATCTAACTAATCCTGTAGTTGCAGCATACTCTGCAATAAAAGGATATATTGCATCACCTGAATAAGTATATGAATATCAAAGGAAAAATATTTAAACTATCAGACAACGTTGATACTGATGTGATTATACCAGCAAAATATTTAAATACTTCTGACCCTAAAGTTTTAGCATTACATTGTTTAGAACCACTGTTAGAACAATTAGGAAAGAAACTTGAAGGATACAATATTATTGTTGCGGGGAAAAATTTTGGTTGTGGTTCTTCACGAGAACATGCGCCTGTGGCAATAAAATATGCCGGTGTCAACTGTATTATTGCAGAAAGTTTTGCACGAATTTTTTTCCGTAACGCTATAAATATTGGGTTAGCAGTAGTAGAATTGCCTAACGCTAAAAAAAATTTTGATTTTGACGATATAGTAGAAGTTGATTTAGCAAAAGGGGTAGTAAAAAATTTAACAAAAAAACAAGAAATTAAATTTTTGCCATTTCCCGAATTTTTACAAAAAATTATTCTAAGTGGCGGACTTATAAATTTTGTAAAAGAAAATATAAAGGAGTAATTATGAAAACATATAAAATAGCAGTGATACCAGGCGATGGTACAGGACCTGAAGTTGTAAACGAAGGAATTAAAGTTTTACAATCTGCAGCGGAAAAATATAAAGTTAAATACGAGTTCGTAAAGTTTGATTTTGGTGGAGAACGGTATTTAAGAACAAAAGAAACTTTGCCCGACTCTGCAATTGAAGAGTTAAAACAATTTGATGCCATATATTTAGGTGCAATTGGTCATCCAGAAGTTAAACCTGGAATTTTAGAAGTAGGGATTTTGTTAAAATTACGGTTTGCGTTTGATCAATACATAAACTTACGTCCTGTAAAACTTTTCCGTGCTGAAGATTGCCCTTTAAAAGATAAAACACCTCAAGATATTGATTTTGTAGTTATTCGAGAAAATACTGGTGGAGTGTACACAGGAATAGGTGGTGTACAACAAAAAAATACAGAATATGAAATAGCAACACAACTTATGATCTATTCCTACCAGCAGGTTGAACGTTGTATAAGATATGCATACGAATATACTCGTAAAAGAAATAAAAAAAAGTTGTTAACTTTGGTACACAAGACAAATGTGTTAACTTATTGTGGTGATTTGTGGTACCGTGTGTTTCAAAAAGTTGGAGAGGAGTATCCTGATATAAAACAGGATTATAACCATGTAGATGCATGTTGTATGTGGTTGGTAAAATCGCCAGAATATTACGACGTAATAGTAACTGAAAACATGTTTGGCGATATTATAACAGATCTATCAGCAATGATTCAAGGTGGGTTAGGAATCGCTGCAGGTGCAAATATAAATCCTAAAGGTATATCAATGTTTGAACCGATGGGCGGTTCTGCTCCAAAATACACAGGGAAAAATGTTATAAACCCGCTTGCTGCAATATACGCTGCAAGTATGATGGCAGATTTCTTAGGAGAAAAAAATATAGCAACTGCTATTGAACAAGCAATACAAAAAGCGCTTTTAAGTGGTAAAATTAAAAGTTTGGCTGCAGGAAAAATGGGATTAACCACAAGCGAAGTTGGTGATTTAGTTGCCAGTTTAGTTTAAAATTTTGTATATTATTCAAACTACACTAATGATTGACGGATTTAAAATTTATGAAAGAATATAATATAGCAATAGTTGGCGCTACGGGTGCTGTAGGACGAGAAATGTTGAATATGTTGACAGTTCGTAAATTCCCTGTTAAGAATCTGTTTTTATTTGCTTCATCTCGTTCTGCAGGAAAAGAAATTCAACTAGGACAACAAAAATATATCGTAATTGAATTGACAGAACAAAATGTTCTTAAATATGCAAAAGAAATTGATGTTGCATTATTTTCTGCAGGTGCTAGTGTATCAAAAACTTTTGCACCGTTGTTCGCTCAACAAGGAATTTTTGTAATAGATAACTCTTCAGCATGGCGGATGGACCCTGAAGTACCATTAGTTGTGCCAGAAGTTAATCCACATACATTATCAAAAGAAAAAAAGATTATTGCAAACCCAAACTGCTCTACAATACAGATGGTTGTTGTGTTAAACCCGTTACACAAAGTTGCAAATATAAAACGTATCATTGTTTCTACATACCAATCAGTTTCTGGTGCAGGCGCTAAAGCAATGTTACAACTGTTAAATGAAACAGAAGATGTAGTAGAAAAATTAAAAAAACTTACTGAAATAATAACAGATACAAATACTTATTTTAAAAGTAACTTAAATGGGAAACAAGTTTTCCCTAAACAGATCGCGTTCAACCTTATACCACAGATAGATGTTTTTATGGATAATTTTTATACAAAAGAAGAAATGAAAATGGTAAACGAGACAAAAAAAATTTTAGAATCGCCTGAAATAAAAATTTCAGCACAATGTGTTCGAGTTCCTGTATTTAGAGGTCATTCGGAATCTGTCTGGATTGAAACAGAAAAAAAGTTAACTGTTCA
The DNA here is from genome assembly GCA_938074745.1 of uncultured Endomicrobiia bacterium. GTDB lineage: Bacteria > Elusimicrobiota > Endomicrobiia > DTEH01 > DTEH01 > CALJEJ01. The sequence continues at coordinate 26,679 of CALJEJ010000016.1, read as the reverse complement.
AGAAGTTCGCCAAATTCTTTCTTCTCAACAAAATCTGAAAGTTATAGATGACCCTTTTAATGAAAATCCCGACTTACGATATCCCACACCACTGGAGTGTTCTAACCAACAAGTTACTTTTGTAGGAAGAATAAGAGAAGATTTATCTTCGGAGAACGGTTTAGTGTTTTGGATTGTCTCTGACAATTTATTAAAAGGTGCAGCACTTAATGCTGTACAAATTTTAGAACAAATGGTTAAACAAAATATTATATAAGGGAAATTTTTATGAAAAAACTAATAATCAATGCGGACGATTTAGGATATAATTCAAAAATAAACCAAGGGATAATATATGCACACAAAAATGGTGTTGTAACATCTACAAGTTTAATGGTTACTCGGGAAGGTTTCCAGGAAGCTGTAAGTTTATTGAAAGATAATCCTCAACTTGCTGTTGGTTTACATCTTGACCTTGACAATTTTTTTGAAATAGATCATACAAAGGGTAAAATTATTGCTTTCAAACAACCTCAACCTGAAAAATCTCTCATTGAAGCAGAAATAAAACGACAGTTCGAAATTATATTTAATTCAGGTCTTAACCCAGACCATTTGTCAGGTCATCATCATGTACATCTGATAAAAGAAATTTTTTATATCGTAGTACCTCTGATGAAACAATATAATATCCCAGCAATACGTTTCCACAAAAAAGTCATTTATAACCAAAACGACTACGAAGAGTTTAAAAACTATCTTGATTCCAATGGAATACTTTATTGTCCACATTTTATAGAAGGATGGTATTGGGGAAATATTGATGAAATATATACAGTAGCAGAACTTCTGACACATCCTGGCTATGGTGAACTATGGCGAGAATACGAACTTTTAGCAAGCTGCGACCAAAAATTAAAAGCATACTTAAGAGAAAAAAATATACAGTTGATAACTTTTAACGATTTTGTTTCCGAAATGCGACAAAGGTCTAATTGAATAGATGACACTAAACACATATAAACTTGTTATTGAATATGATGGCAAAAAATTCTTTGGTAGTCAAAAACAACCTAAACTAAGAACTGTAGAAACTGTTTTACAACAAAAAATTGAAAAAATTTTAAATACAAAAGTCAACTTAATGTTTGCTTCAAGAACAGATTCAGGTGTGCATTGTTGGTATAACGTAGTGCGATTACAAGGTAATTTTAAAATTTCTAATTTAAAAAATTTTTTATCTCGGTTAAATTTTTTATTACCCAAAGATATTCAAGTACGTGAAATTAAAAAAGTAGAAAATAGTTTCAATCCAAGAAAAGATGTAAAATATAAAATCTACCAATATTTTATTTTCCCTGGGGGTAAACTTGGAGGTTACCCTACAATTTTTAAAGATTATGTGTGGTATGTAAAACATAAATTGTCATTAAACAAAATTCGTAACGCAATAAAAATAATTAAACAACAAAAAGATTTTAAATTCGTCACAACAAAAGATTATGTTGAAAATAAAAAGTCTACAGTGTGTAAAATAAAGGATATAAAAGTCTCTTACTGGAACAACTTTTTAGTATTTGTATTTAAGGGCAATCGGTTCTTGCATAAAATGCTCCGAAATATTGTTGGACTTTTAGTAGAAGTAGGTAGAGGGAAAATATCTCTAGCACACTTAAAAGAAATTGTTAACACATGGCAATATTACAAATCTAACTCTGCACCTGCTAAAGGATTATTTTTAACAAAAATTGTATATTAGGAGGAAAAAATTTGTGACACAAAGTTCTGTTATACTAAATTTGTTTAAAAAATTTTCATCTATAATAAAAGATATAACAAAAATTGTTCAACAAGACGCTATTTACGGAGTCCGTCTGGGTAAAACAAAACTAAAAGAATTAAAAATAGAACAAAAAAAGTTGCAAAAACTTATAGAGATAGGTAGAAAAACTTATTCGTTGTACAAAAAAGGGTTAATTACAGACGAACAATTAAAAATTTTGTGTAACCAATTAAATCTGTTAGAAATAAACAGTAAAAAATATCATACATTGGCACAGGAATATAAAAATAAAATAAAATTGTAACTCAAATAATATGAACAACAAGTTGGGTTGTGTAATATTAGCTGCAGGTGAGGGAACTCGAATGAAGTCTGAATTACCTAAGGTTTTATTCCCTATCTGTGGAAAAACTATGATTGAATATGTAATAGAAGCCTCAAGTAGTTTAAATCCACTACAAATTTATGTTGTAATAGGATACAAAGCTGATTTAGTTAAACAAAAAATTTTATCTTCCGAATATATAAAACCTAATATAAAATCCAAAATTGTGTTTGTTACACAAAAACAACAGTTAGGTTCAGGTCATGCTTTGTTACAAACAAAAAATTTTATAGATAAAAAAATAGATACTTTGTTAACACTTTCTGGCGATGTGCCTTTAATAGAACCTACAACATTAAAAGAATTTTATAATGTTTATAAAAAAACCAAAGTAGATATTAGTGTACTGTGTGTAAAAATGCAAAATCCACAAGGATACGGAAGAATTATAAAAACTCCATCCGGCGATTTGAAAGATATTGTAGAAGAACAAGACGCTACAGAAATACAAAAAAAAATTAAAGAAGTTAACGCAGGAATATATATTTTTAAACTTCCTAAGTTATGGTCAGCATTGAAAAAAATACGTCCTGACAATGTAAAAAAAGAATATTATTTAACTGATGTAGTAAAATTTCTTCCGAAAAAAAATGTATATTTATGTAACAATCCCATAGAAGTTGCTGGAGTAAATACAAGAGCAGATCTAGTAGAAATAGAATCTTACGTAAAAAATAAAATTATTAAAAATCTCATGTTAAACGGTGTAAGTATTGTCTCACCTGAAACTGTATATATTACTCATAATGTAAAAATTGAGCCTGATGTTACCATACTTCCTGGGAGTGTGTTAGAGAATGTGATAATTGAAAAAAACTGTGAAATTGGTCCTTATACTTATATAAAAGATTCTACAATTGCTGAAGGTACAAAAATTGTTTTTTCATATATAGAAGGAGCTAAAATTGGACCATATTGCAAAATTGGACCATATAGCAGAATCCGACCACAAACCATACTGGATAAAAATGTAAGTATAGGAAATTTTGTGGAACTAAAAAACAGTGTAGTCCAAGAAATGACTAAAATAAATCATTTGTCTTATATAGGAGATAGTGAAATAGAAAAAATGGTTAACATTGGTGCTGGAAGTATAACATGTAACTATGACGGTGTAAAAAAACACAAAACATATATCGGAGCGAACAGTTTCATCGGGTCTAATGTTAATATCATCGCACCTATAAAAATTGGTCACAACGTTGTCATAGCAGCAGGTTCTACTGTAACCAAAGATGTTCCCCCTTACACTTTTGTAATTGCTCGTGAAAAAGAAATTCATAAAGTAGGCCACAGAATCGTCAAACGAATTTTTAACAAAAATTCTAAGGAGTAGATTTTATGAATTCTAATTTAAAAATTTTTTCTGGTAATGCAAATAAACCTCTTGCAAAAGAAATTGTTACACATCTTGGTATCCCGGAAGGGAAAATTTATGTAGGACGTTTTGCCGATGGTGAAATAGAAGTAAAAATTGAAGAAAATGTGCGTGGAACAGATTGTTTTGTAATCCAGCCAACTTGCCCTCCAGTAAACGAACATCTTATGGAATTGTTGATAATAATAGATGCACTAAAACGTGCCTCTGCTGAACGTATTACTGCTGTGATTCCATATTTTGGTTATGCCAGACAAGATAGAAAAACTGAATCCCGAGTGCCAATAACTTCTAAACTTGTAGCAAATCTTTTAGTTGCTGCTGGTGCACAGAGAATATTGTCTATTGACCTTCATGCAGGACAAATTCAAGGGTTTTTTGACATACCTGTAGACCATCTGTTTGCTACACCTGTGTTTTTAGAATATTTCAGAAACCATCCAGATTTTGTTAATAAAGACTCTGTAGTTGTAATTTCGCCAGATGCAGGTGGAGTAGAACGTGCTCGCGCTTTCGCTAAACGGTTGGATGTATCTTTAGCTATTGTAGATAAACGTCGACCATCTGTAAACCAAGCAGAAGTTATGAATATTATCGGAGATGTAAAAAATAAAACTGTGATAGTATTCGACGACATTATAGATACAGGAGGTACATTAATCAAAGTAGCAGAAAGACTTGTATCTGAGGGTGCAAAAAAAATTTTTGCTGCGGCAACACACGCTATATTAAGCCAAAATGCACATCAAAAATTATATAATTCGCCTGTTGTAGAAACAGTAGTTACTAATACTGTAATGTTAGAAAATAAAAAAACAGATAAAATAAAAGTTCTTTCCGTAGGTAAACTTTTAGCTGAAGCAATTTATAGAATACATAACAACTCTTCTGTAAGTGAGTTGTTTGTATAATTTTAAATTGGAAGGGAGAAATTGGGTATGACTGAAGAACTTGAAATTTTGGCTGAATTAAGAAATCATACAACAAAATCACAATTAAAAAATATGCGCAAAAAAGGTGTTCTACCAGCTATAGTATACGGAAAGACCATTCCAAATATAATGATATGGGTAAAACATAAAGATATCTTAGAGCTAACAAAAAAAACTTCTATGGAAGGTACTTTGTTCTATTTAAAAATTGAAGATAAAAAATATCCTGTAATTATAAAAGAAATACAAAAAGATATTATAACTTCTTCAGCAGTGCATATAGATTTTCAAGTAGTTTCTTTAAAAGAAAAAATTGAAGTAAAAGTGCCATTAAAACTTCTCGGAGAAGAAGAAGCACTAAAATCTTCAGGAGGTATCATCGACTTTTTAATTCGTGAATTGAGGATAAAATGTTACCCTACAGATATACCTAAACATATTGAAATTGATATTTCTAAACTAAAAATTGGTGAAGGAATTTATGTAAAAGATATACCTCAAAAAAATTTTATAATATTAGACGACCCAAACGCTATTGTCGTGCATATACTCCCAAAAACAACAACAGAACTAACAACGTCTACTACAGAAACTGTCAGTTCAAGCAGTGAACCTGAAGTTATTGCAAAAGGAAAGAAAACACAAACAGAACAACAAGATACAGACAAAAAATAACAAAAAGGAGGATAAACTTACAGTATGGGCATAAAACTTGTAGTTGGATTAGGTAATCCAGGTAGAAACCATATCTATGACAGACATAACCTGGGTTTTATGCTAATAGATTATATTGCCCATAAAGAAAAGTTTAAATTGTTTAACCATAGAGATTTTGCTATCGGAAGAACTAAAATTTATAATAGAGAAATACATTTTTTAAAACCATTCACTTTTATGAACCTTAGCGGTTTAGCAGTAAAACAATACGCAACAAAGAAAAAAATTGCACCTCAGGAAATTTTGGTTGTAACAGACGATTTTAATTTACCTTTGGGAACTTTTCGGCTAAGACAGCGTGGGTCTGACGGTGGTCACCACGGATTAGCTTCTATTATTGAATGGTTACAAACAGATTATTTCCCAAGATTAAGAATAGGTATTGGCCCTTTACCAGAAAATGTCGACGCAAAAGATTTCGTTTTACAAAAATTTTCTCGTGAAGAATTGCCTATCATAAACAAAATAAAAGAAGAGTTTGTTTCTTTGTTAAAAACAATAATAAAATCTGGTGTACAAAACCTTACTTTTGAAGTAAAATAATACGGGTGCGTAGCTCAGTTGGTTAGAGTGCCGCTTTGACATGGCGGAGGTCACAGGTTCAAGTCCTGTCGCACCCATGGTTAAAATTTTTATATTAAAAATGAACGATACAAAAAAATACGATCTACAAACATTACGCCATTCTGCTGCACATATAATGGCATCTGCCGTGGTAGAACTTTTCCCAGGAACAAAGTTAGGAATAGGTCCTGCAATTGAAGATGGGTTTTATTACGACTTTGACTTGCCAAAGGATGAAACTGGTAAACCAAAAAAAATTACTCTTGAAGACTTGCCTAAAATTGAACAAAAAATGCAAGAAATTGTCCAGAAAAATTATCCGTTTATACACGAAGAAATTGATAAAAATAAAGCAATTGAATTTTTTCAATCTAGAAATGAAAAATATAAACTAGAACTTATTCAAGAAATTCCTGACCAGAAAGTGTCAATCTATACACATAACAATTTTGTAGACCTTTGTCGTGGACCACATGTAAACTCTACTGGAGAGGTGAAGTATTTTAAACTTTTATCCGTTGCAGGCGCGTACTGGCGCGGCTGTGAAAAAAATCCACAATTACAACGAATTTATGGGACTGCATTTTTTACTAAAGAAGAACTGGATGCATACCTAAAAAAGTTAGAAGAAATTAAAAAGCGTGACCACAGAAAGTTAGCTGCTGAACTTGGACTGTTTAAAATTTATGAAGAAGAGTTTGGGCCTGGGTTAGTTTTCTGGTTACCCAAAGGTGCTATTGTACGAAAAATTATAGAAGATTATCTACGAAATTTCCATCTAAAAAATGGCTACCAAATTGTCTATACACCACATATTGCAAAATCAGACTTGTGGGAATTGTCCGGACATGCTAAGTTTTACTCGGAGTATATGTATCCATATATGGATGTTGAAGGACAAAAATATTTAATTAAACCGATGAATTGTCCAGGCCACGTGTTAATTTATAAATCACAACTGTGGTCATATCGTGACCTACCAATAAGATATTTTGAACTCGGAACTGTTTATAGATACGAACGTTCCGGAGTATTACACGGACTTATGCGTGTACGCGGGTTCACACAAGACGATGCACATATTTTTTGTACTCCTCAACAAGTAGAAGAAGAAATTCTAAAGTTGTTAGACATTGTGGTAAAAGTGTTAAACAAGTTCGGATTTAAAGAATATAGTATAAAACTTTCCACAAGACCACAAAAATATATAGGCGATATTCAACAGTGGGAAATTGCAGAAAATGCTTTAAAAACTGCTTTGGAAAAAATTAACCTAAAATATGAAATAGACCCAGGAGAAGGTGTCTTCTATGGTCCAAAGATTGACTTAAAGATTAAAGATGCTTTAGGGAGGTTCTGGCAATGTTCTACAATACAAGTAGATTTTAACCTACCACAACGTTTTGACATAAAATACAGAACTCCTACAGGAAAAGACGAATATGTAATAATGTTACATCGGGCACTACTGGGTTCTTTAGAACGGTTCTTTGGTGTGTTAATAGAACACTATTGTGGCATTTTACCATTATGGCTGGCACCTGTACAAGTAAAAATTCTACCTGTAGCAGAAAAATATGTTAATTATGCATATAAAGTTAGAAATGAACTTCTTTATCAAAATTTTAGAGTAGAAGTAGATGATTCAGACAACAGATTACAATATAAAATTCGTGATGCTATAATTAACAAAATTCCATATATCGCTGTAGTAGGAGAAAAGGAAGAAAAAAGTAATACTATATCAGTAAGAACTTTATCCGAACAAACCATAGTGGTTTATACTATAGAAGAGTTTATAAAAAAGTTAAATTTAGAAAATAATATTGAAAATTAACTTCATTTTTAGGAGGAGAAAATGGATTTCAGAAAAATACGGATAAACCAACACATCCGTGCAAAAGAAGTTCGTGTTATAGATGAGACTGGTAACCAATTGGGTATAATGCCTGTAGCTCAAGCATTAAAAAAAGCACAAGAATTAGGATATGATTTGATAGAAATTGCACCACAAGCTACACCGCCTGTGTGCAAAATTATGGATTTCTCTAAATTCAAATATTTGTATGAAAAAAAAGAACGGGAAAAAAGACGACATCAACGGTTAACAGAACTTAAAGAAATATATATTAGACCATCAATTTCAGAACATGATTTAGAAATAAAATTAAACCACATAAAAGAGTTTTTACTACATTCGCATCCTACTAAAATTACAATAAATTTTACTGGCCGCGAAATAGATTTTATGGACCAGACTGTTAACAAACTTGTTGAAAAAATTAGTTCTGCATTATCAGAAATCGGTAATATAGAACCATTAACAAAAGATAGAAATAAAATTGTAATTATGATCACTCCAAAGAAAAAATAGTTTTTAAAGGAAAGGAACAAAAAAAATGAAACAAAAATTAAAATCACACAGCGGAGCTAAAAAACGGTTCAAATTTACTTCTAAAGGAAAAATAAAATATAAAAAAGCAGGGTTAAGACATCTGTTAATAGGGATGTCCTCTTCACGAGGACGTAAGTTAAGAAAAATTGGTGTACTTGATAAAACTAATGTTGATGTGATAAAACATAAATTACCTTATAAAAATTAAAACTGATAATAAGAGGAGGAAATTTATGTATAAAATAAAACCAAAAAATTTAGTATTGATAACGACATTGCTGCTATTTTATTCTATTGTTATTACACAAGAAACAAAAAGTAAAAAGATTTATGTTACCGAAGTGAAAAAAACTGGAGATTTGTATTCTATCACTTTGAACAACTTAATCATAATAAAAGAAATAAAACTAAAAACTACAAAAATCGGTACCCGAACAATAGTCAACCTTGAATTTCCTACATACATATCAAAAAGAGGAAAAGCTTACCCACAAATAACTTTGTTAAACAAAGAACTTTCTGACAAAATTTTGTCTATAATCACCTCCATGAAACCTGAAACAATGCCTTCAAGCTATGAACCAACATTTAAGTTAGGAAAATATTCACCGTATCGTAGGTCAAAGTCAAGTTTAAAAGTTTTTGCTTCTGTAATATTTGAAGATGTTATAGAAATAGAATGTAAAATTATGGAAGGCAAAAGAGGGCCATGGATTGCCTGGCCTGCAAGAAAAGACGAATCTACAGGAAAATGGAAAAAACAGGTAGTGTTTGTTTCTAAAGAATATCAACAAAAAGTTGAAGAAATGCTGCTTAATAAATATAAAACTGCTGTTTTAGAATCAAGGGAAGAATAAATATCTTAAATTGGTAGCAAAAATTAACTTATTAGCGGGATTAAAGTATAAAATTTTATTGCTTCTATAACCTGACTAATTTCAACATATTCGTTACTAGCATGTGCCAGTTGAGATTTCCCAGGACCAAAACCTATCGTAGGGATATTTTTCTCACCACACGTAATAGAACCGTTGGTACAAAAAGGCCACAAAATTTTCTGTGGTTTCTTGTTATTTATCAAGACAAAAATCTTTTGAACATGTTTTAATAATGGATGCTCCAACTGAAGTACCCAAGCAGGAAAATATCTGTGAAGTGATTCAATCCTCATTATATTTTTGTCTAACTTATTAAAAATATTTTTTAATATACTCTCTTGAGTTTCACCTAATACACTACGGTAATCAATATATACACAACATTCATATGGGACACTGTTTAACGAATTGGTTTTGGATTCAATAAAAGTTACCGAAGTTACAGGTTTGCCCAACGGAACAACAAACTTTGCCTTCTCGTTAAATTCAGAAATATGTTTTATTAATGGTAAAGCCATATAGATAGCATTCCTACCTAAATGTGGAGTAGAAGAATGTGTCGGTTTGCCTATAAAAGTAACTTTACACGCAAACTTTCCTTTGTGGCCATATACTATTTTTAAATCTGAGGGTTCACAAATTATTGCATAAGTTGGTTTCACAAATTTTAATACTTCCTCTATACCTTTGCCTGAAGAATCTTCTTCGTTAGAACTCAAAGAAATAACTGCTTCTTTATAAAATTCGGTCTTTTTTAAAGTCAACCAATAAAGATACGTAAACACTAACGCTGCAACAGAAGATTTGTCATCACAACTGCCTCTACCATATACTTTATTGCCAATTATTTTCCCACTAAACGGTGGATAATCCCAGTTGTTAAAATTATCTTGTGCCACAGGAATAGTATCTATGTGTGCATCAAACAAAATTTTTTCCTTTCCTTGGCCTGCAAATAAAATTATGTTGTTGTTTATTGTTTTAACATTTATTTTCTGTTGTAAAAGTAACCTTTTTTGTTTGTCTAAAAGATATTTTATAATAAACTTTACAAGTTTATCCTCTTCGTTAGAATAACTTCTAATTTTTACAATGTTTGATAAAAATTTTATAATCTCTGATTTGTGTTTGACACAAAAGTTTATTATTTTGCGTAATTTTTCCATAATTAAAGTTTATACAAAAATTCTTCATCTAATTTCAATTTTATATCAATCTATTGATAAAAAAATTTTTTTATTGTATATTAAACTTTATGCTTGAGTTAATTTTTTCTGACCCATTAATACTTATTGTTTTAATAATTGGTGTTGTATCACTAATTTTGAGTATACTGTTATACAAATATTACAAAACGGTAAAAGAACAACAAACTATCTCTGAAGTGTTAGAACAACAGGATATTCGCCCTTCTATAAAAAGAAAAAAAATACAACAAGAAGATACTTCTACATCAATACCTCAACAACAAATACAAACAAATTTAAACTCTGATATAATCATAGCACAATTAAACGAAGTTACTACACAATTAAATTCGTTAAATTCTAATATAAAAGATTTGTTGTCTTTAGTAAAATCGTTACAACAAACCTCAACAGATAAATCATCTTCGCAAATAAACGAAACTCAATTAACAAAACTTATATCTGTGTTACAACAAGTGGAAACTATTATTTCAACAACTTCAAAAGTAAACACTACAACTACACAAACTCTGCTTGAGGTTAATACAAAACTGGATAATATACTAAAGATACTAACTTCTATATTACAACAATAGTTTATGATATCAATAAAACCTAATATCGCAAAATTGTTAATCATAGCAAATTTAACAATATTTGTAGTATCTATAGGTATTGTTTATTACAGAATAATTAGCACATATACTACACCTAAAGAAAAACCAAAACATCCTGAAAATCAAAATATCACTGTTCAAAAAAATATTCTATATGAAGAAAATATAACTAAAGAATCTGAAAATGGTCAAAAAAGTATAGAAACCTTAACAGAATCAACTATAATACAAAAACCTCACTTACGACGACCTATGTTCAGTTTCTATTCTACAAAAGCAAAAAAAGTCTCGCTTATTGGCGATTTTAATAATTGGATACCACAACCTATGATTAAAAAATCTCCTAATAAATGGGAATTGGTAATAGAAGTTCCTTCTGGAAGATATTTATATAACTTTTTAGTTGATGGCAAAGTTATTACTGACCCAAACAACAAAAAACCTCCTGAAATATCTTCTCAAGGGTTTAAAAGTTCTGTCTTAGATTTAACTGAAAAATAATGAAAACTATTCAAGAAATAAACCAAAAAATTAAACAAGGAACTGTTGTAGTAGTTACCGCTGAGGAAATGATTGATATTGTCCGTTCTGAAGGAGTAAAAGCTGCAGCTGAAAAAGTTGATGTAGTTACCACGGGAACTTTCGGTCCAATGTGTTCTAGTGGGATGTATCTAAACATTGGACATACAAAACCAAGAATAAAACTAGGTGGAGGGAAATGTTATCTTAACGATGTACCTTGTTATACAGGGTTCGCTGCTGTGGATATAATGATTGGTGCTACTGCATTACCTGAAGATGACCCAAGAAATAAAAATTATCCCGGAGAATTTAACTACGGCGGTGGATATGTAATACAAGAATTTGTTGCAGGAAAAGATATAACTTTAAAAGCATATGCTTACGGAACAGATTGTTACCCAAGAAAAGAACTTGTTACCACTATAAACAAAAATACTGTAAACGAAGCAGTATTGTTCAATATCCGTAATTGTTACCAAAACTACAATGTCGCTGTTAATTGTTCTAACAAACCAATTTATACTTATTTAGGTATGTTAAAACCTAACTTAGGTAACGCAACATATTGTTCTGCAGGACAATTGTCACCATTAATTAACGATCCGTACTACAAAACTATCGGTATAGGAACAAAAATTTTCCTTGGTGGAGGAATTGGCTATATATGTTGGTGGGGAACTCAACATAATCCTGAAGTTCCTCGTACACAAACAGGTGTACCAAAAGTTCCTTCAGGAACATTGGCGGTTATCGGAGATTTAAAACAAATGTCGCCAGAATTCCTTGTCGGTTGTTCTATATACGGTTACGGAGTTTCAATGTTTGTCGGTATTGGTATCCCTATCCCTGTGTTAAACGAAGAAGTTGCAAAATGGACCTCTGTATCAGACGAAGAAATACTCGCACCTGTAATTGACTATTCTAATGACTATCCCAATCTAACAGGTAATCCTCCTTTAGGATATGTCACCTATAAAGAATTACGTTCAGGGAAAATTGTCGTTCTTAACAAGGAAGTCCCTACAGGCTCGTTATCAAGCTATGCCAAAGCTCGACAAATCGCTAAAATATTAAAAACTTGGATACAAACTGCTAAATTCTTTCTTACTGAACCGGTAGCAGCTTTACCTTCGGTAGGTTCCGGAATAAAATATAAATTTTTAGAATAACTCACCTATTTATTTTGCTTTCTAACTGATGAAAAAAAATCAGCCTCAAGTTTATATATTTGACGCATCGGCAGGTTCTGGAAAAACCTTCGCTATTGTCAAACATTATTTAAAACTTCTTTTAACACACGAAAATTTCCCTTTTGCTACAAAAGATATACTCGCAATAACTTTTACCAATAAGTCTTCTATTGAAATGAAAACACGAATAATAGAATTATTAAAAAAGTTTGCTTTAGATAATTTTTCTCCTCAAGAGGATGTTTTAAAACAATCAGTTATTTCTTACCTCCAACTAGATAAAAAAAATTTGCAACAAAAAGCAAAAACTGCTATAGATTATATCTTGAAAAACTACGATACAGTGGCTATAAAAACTATTGATAGTTTCATCAATTTACTAATCTCAAGTTGTATATTTAAACTTAACCTCTCACCTAACTTTCAAATTAAACAACAGTATAACGATTATCTTTTGTTTTCTCTTGATAACCTTATTGACAAAGGTAAAAATAATAAAACTATCTCCAGAATATTAAAAAATTTTCTACACCAATACCTTACTGTAGAAAACAAAAAAAGTTGGTTTGTGAAAGATGATATTTTTAATGTAATAAAATTGTTATTCAATTGTAATAATATTTACGGTTCTCTGTTTAAAAAAAAAGAAATTAATAAGAATAATTCAATCTATAAATTGAAGAAAAAGTTTATTCTCCTATGTAACCAATTAAGCAATTGCCTACCTGAAGGAACTAATAAAAATTTTGTTAACGCACTTGACAATTTAAAAAACCAAACAGCTGAATCTTTGGATACTAACAATCTATCTAAATATTTTGACCATCCAAACTTCCCAATTAACCGCGGATATAATGTACCTCAAGAAGTTATGGTTTTATGGGAAAATATTAGAACCACTCTTAAATTGTTATACGAAACTGAAGCTACCACATCACTAAACTCTTACGTTGACATTTTCTGTTATGTTCTTGCTGAACTAAAATCTTTGATTCAGAAAGAAAATATAATCTTCCTTGAAGAACTTAATAAATACACAAAATCTCTTCTTAAAGAAGAAAACTTGCCTTTGTCAGAATTATACCTAAGGTTAGCAGTAAGAATTAAACATTATCTCATTGACGAATTTCAAGATACAAGTCTTTTACAGTGGGAAAATATTTCACCTATGGTTGAAGAAGCAATTTCGTCCGGCGGAACATTGTTCTATGTGGGAGATAAAAAACAGGCTATTTACCGATTCCGCGGCGCAGAAGTAAAATTGTTTGATAATGTAAAACAAATATTTAAAAATCGTGGAATAGAGATATCAGTAAACCAACTAAATATAAATTATCGCAGTAAAAATGTCATCGTAGAATTTGTAAACAAAATCTTTTCTCGCGAAAATTTAGAATCGTTTATATCAAATCTCAACGATTCTATAATAAAACAAGAAGTCTTTTCTATCTATGAAAATTCTCAACAACAACCTAAAGAAAAAAACTTAAATGGCTTCGTAAGAGTAGAATTTGTCACAGGAAATAATAAGGAAGAAATTGAAGATATTATTAAACAAAAACTCCTTGATTTATTAAAAGACCTTTTACAACGGTTCCACGAAAATGATATCGCCATCCTAACAAGAGAAAATCAACAAGTAGAATTGCTCTCTAACCTATTATTAGAACACGGAATATCTGTAGAATCTGAAAAAACTTTAAATTTAAGAAACAACTTTTTAATAAAAGAAATATTCTCTTTCTTAAAATTTTTAAATTCACCAATAGACAATTTATCTTTTGCTTCTTTCATCTTAAGTAATATGTTTATAAAATCTACTAATTTATCCTATGAAACTATCCAGAAGTTCATTTTTGAATTTAATACAAAAAGAAATTCCTCTTATAACCAATATCTTTATAAAGAATTTCAAGAAAAATTTAGTGATATATGGACCCAATATATCCAAGATTTTTTGGATAACGCTGTGGTTCTACCAGTGTATGAACTTGTGATAAATATAATACACAAATTTAATATAATGACAAATTTCTATAACTACCAAGGTTTTGTTATGGGTTTTCTTGAATTGATTAAAAACAAAGAAGAAGATTATCCATCATTGGCTTCTTTCATAGAATATTTTAACTCTGCTGAAGATACTGACTTATATATAAATTTTCCTACAGGCTCCTCTGTAAAAATTCTAACTATACATAAAGCAAAAGGTTTGGAATTTCCCGTAGTGATAATTCCTTTTCTAGATTTAAACTTAACCCTCGGAATAGGAGAAAAACGTGCCGGACAGTTTATTATACAAGAAGATATTAATACCGACTCACTCTATATCATAAGATTAAAAAAGAAATACAATTTTTATTCCGATGAATTAAAAAATCTTTATCAACAAGAATTTACACGCACTTTTATCGACGAAATAAATAGTATTTATGTAGCTCTTACACGAGCAAAAGATGAACTTTATGTGTTTGTACCTAAGAAAAAAAATGAAAATAATATCTCTTCACTGTTTAACTTTGAAAGAAAAACTGAAGCAGTTTATGAATATGGAAATAAAATTTATCTAAAAGAAAAAGTTGAAGAAAAACCTAAAATGATAACACTGACTCCAACTAAATATACCAATTGGAGTAATATGATAAAAGAAGAGTTCGGCGAATATGTTTCTTTGTCTGAAAGAAAAAGAGTTTTAGAAGGAGAAATATTGCATAAAATACTTTCATATATAGGAAATTTAAATAACAAAGATATTCATCAAGAAATTCTCTCTGCAATGAAAAAAACCCAAGTTTTCTTCCCCACAATAGATGTTTATAAATATGAATCATTAATACAAAATTTATTGTTTAACCCGGAACTTAAAAAATTCTTTTTTGTAGAAAACGGTATAGTGTATCAAGAAAAAGAAATTGTGGATTCGTTAGGAAATACAAAACGTGTAGACAGATTAATCATAAAACCAAACATTGTAACTGTAATAGATTATAAACTCTCTACATCACAAGAAAATGTTATAAAATATTATTCTCAACTAAAAGAATATATAGAAATTTTAAAAAATATTTTTCCAGATAAACCTGTTGAAGGATATTTAATCTATCTTGATACTTTAACATATGAAAAATTCAAACAATAGTCTACAAACCAATTTTGGTTCATACATTTTAGAAAATCAAAAAAATGTTATTACCATACCACTCGCAGAAAATATAATACAGACTTTAGTTGAGTATCTCTCTATAAATTATATTAATAAAGGCAAGGACATAAGTAAGTTAGCAATTGTATTTGGTGGTAAACGACCTTCATTATTTGTAAAAAAATATTTAACAAACATTATAGGTAAAAGTTATTTCCCACCACAATTTTTTTCTATGGAAGAATTTGTTGATTATATATTTTATACTCAATCTAATAGTCGGCAGATTCACAGTTTAGATGCTGCGTTTATCGTTTACAATCTATCTAAGGATTTAGTCAAAGAATTTGTAAAGAACAAAACTTTTGCACAGTTTTTACCCTGGGCATACGAAATATTAAGTTTTATAGAACAATTAGATCTTGAAGATATATCTAATGACCAACTCAAAAAAATCCAAGATTTGGCTAAAATAGGATTCCAAGATATACCTAAATATATTAACAAATTGTTCCAGAAAATTGTTAAATTGCGTGAAATGTATCACCAAAAATTACAACAGTACAATTTTGTTTCCCGAGGAAGAAAATATTATTTTGCTTGTTTGTACTGCAAAGATACGAGTTTTGATTGTTTTGAAAAAATTTTGTTTTGCAACTTGTTTTATTTGCATAAGACTGAAAAATCTATTATAAAAACTCTCTTAGAGAAAAGAAAAGCTATGCTTTTCTTGCAAGGTGGACAACAAGAATGGTCTATACTTGAAGATTTGGCAAAATCTTTAAACATTGAAATAAAACCAGCAAAAGAAAAAACAAATGAATATAAATTATATTTTTATTCTGCTTTTGATACCCATTCACAAATATCTACAGTAAGAGAAATTGTGAAACAAATTGACAACCTTGATACTACTGTAATTGTAATACCAAAAGCTGAAAATGTTATTCCTTTACTTTCAGAAATTTCTTCAATAACAGAAAATTTTAATGTTTCTTTAGGATATCCGTTAAACCGTGCTCCATTATATCCTGTTATAAAAAACATTTTTGAATCACAACTTACTTATAAATCACCACAGTATTATACAAAAAATTATTTAAAAACAATATCTCACCCTATAATAAAAAATCTCTCTTTCTTTAACAATCCAATAATAACCTCAACAATCGTACATAAAATTGAAGAATATATTACAGGAATAGAAAATAGTCAAATTTCGGGCAAAATTTTTATTACTCTTAATGAGATAGAACAATTAGACGAATTATATACTTCTATAATCACTGCATTAAAAAATGTAAATATTACATTGACTAAAAAAGATTTGCAAGATATAATTTTTCAATTGCATACAATGTTGTTTTACCAATGGGAAAAGATTGATAGTTTAGAAACATTTGTTGAAACAATGAAAATTTTGTTACATTTTATAGATGAAAAAACTAAAATAGTGAAATATCCTTTAAACCTAAAATTTTTAGAAAAAATTTTACAAATGTTAGAAGAATTAAAAAATGCTATTTTTGTAAAAGAGAAAATTCCTAAGGAAGATATTTTTGAAATTTTTGATATTCTGGTATCACAGGAAATTATTTCTTTTTCAGGTTCTCCTTTAAAAGGATTACAAATATTAGGAGTATTAGAAACACGTTCCTTATGTTTTGATAATGTGATAGTTATGGACTTAAACGAAGGTGTATTTCCTAAGATAAAACTTTATGAACCATTAATTCCTAAAGAAATCATGTTGAAACTTGGTTTATCTAGAACAGAAAAAGAAGAAGAAATACAAAGATATTATTTCCGAAGTTTAATTTCTGCAGCAAAAAATGTGTATTTAATTTTTGAAGAAACAAAAGATAAAGAACGTAGCAGGTTCGTAGAACAACTTTTATGGGAATTGGAATTAAAAGAAAAAAAAATTCTTTCTGACAGAATATTAAAAGTAAATTTTCAATTATCACTGTTGCCTCAAAATGTAGAAATTCGTAAAAAAGATTATATTATTGATTATCTTAAAAATTTTGTTTTCTCCTACTCAAGTATAAATACATATCTTAACTGCCCTTTACAATTTTATTATAAATATATCTTAAAGTTAGAAGAAAAAGAAGATATTTTTGAAGAAATTGAAGCAGTAGATATTGGTAGGTTTTTACATGAATTCTTACATTCAGAATTTTATAAGTTTAAAAACACAAAACCTGTAATTGATACTGTTTTTGAAAAAAATTTTCTTAATAACTTAAGTATTAAGTTTGACAAATATTTTGGACAACGCTCAAAAACAGAGTCTTATCTATTGAAAGAAATTATATTATATCGTATGAAAAAATTTATAGATAATGAAAAAGAAAGACAAAATAATATAAAAAAAATTTTGTGTCTTGAAGAACAATTTCATACTACATTAAAAATTTCTACACAAACATATACTTTTAAGGCTGTTATTGATAGAATTGATTTACTTGAAAATGATACATTATATGTGATTGACTATAAAACAGGTTCTAGTGATATTATGACAAAAAATTTAGACAAATTATCTTCTGTTGTATATGACCGCCGTGAAATAAGGAAAGTTGTAAAATCTTTTCAGATACCTTTATATTTTGCAATTTTAAAAGAAAAATTTTCTAATTACAAAATTAATGCAGGATTGTATAATCTTAAAGAGTCTACATTAAAAGATTTTTTTACAGAAAAAGATCAAGGAAAAGAAGATATGATACTAGAGATATCAATGAATTTATTAGGCAAGGTTTTAGAAGAATTATACAATCCAGAAATACCTTTTGTTGCAGATAAAGAAGATGTTAATATTTGTAAAAATTGTTCTTTTTTTTACTTGTGTAAATAATTTTGTTACCCACAACTTATTTACCGTTTTAAATCTTTCACTCTACCAAAATAAACTTTTTGTCCATTAGTAGTATAAAAATCCCGGGATGCTAATTCTGGCAATGTAACACCAAACTTTTTTTGATAAGTTGTCATTTTTACACCATTTCCTTCCAAAGTAGTATCTGATTCTATCAACATTTCTTCGTTTACATATATCATTACATGACCTATAGATTCTGGTTTTTCTTTTTTTGCAAGAAAAATTAAGTCAGCTGGTTGTAGGTCTTTTATGTTTGTAATTCTTTCAGTTACCATCCATTGTTCATGAGCATCTCGTGGAAGAATAATATGGTTCGCTCGAAAAACTAAATTAACAAAACCTGAACAGTCAACACCAGTGACTAAATTAAGTTTTTGATGAACCTCTGACATTAACATACATCGGCCACCCCATAAATATGGAACTCCTAAAAAATGCATTGCAGTAGAAATTATTTGATGTCTTATTTTGTCTAAGTAAATTTTATTTTTTATGTTAACATCATCTTTTTTTATCCAGCCGAATCTCCCATCTGCCAATTTTATTTTATAGAAACCATTTTGTTCACCATAAATTTTGAATTTTGTCCCTATTGAAACAGAAAAAAGTATTTTTGCTGTATCAGAAGATGAAGAGAAAATTTTCGCAGTGCTGTTTTTCACTACAGTATCATAATCAACAATTTCTTCTACTTCTCGCACACATTTTTTGCGTATCCATCCAGGGTAACCTTCCCATTTGTTATTATGTGTAAATTCTGGTTGTTCAATGCATTCTACATAATACCAATCTGGAATTTCATCTTTATACTTTAAAATTTCATTATATAAAACTTGTGTTTCTTGCAAAATATCTTTTATATAACTTGTTGTAGCATCTATAGGTTGGGCTCTTATGTTTGCTACAATATCTGTTACAATGAGATATTTATCCTTCTTTTGTGTAAACAGATTAGTATTATGTTGTAAGATTGTTATACTAAAAAATAAGATTATATTTCTCAAAAACTTTTTCATAAACTAAAACTTTCAGATTTATCTTTAGAAAATTAGAGTGGTAATTTAATTTTATTCCTTCACGGAAGAAAGAAATTTCTCAATCCCACGTAAAATTGCTTCTGCTTGTAATTGTCTAAATTTAGAATCAAGAATTTTAGCTTCGTCTTCTGGATTAGTTAAAAAACCTTGTTCTATAAGTATTGCAGGAATTTTTGTATTCCGTAATAATGAATAGTTAAAATTACCAACTAAACCAAAATCCTTACCCCACAAAGAAAGTAATTCTTTATATACTTCTTTTGCTATAAGATAGCAATGGTCATATTTATAATACACACTAGTACCGCCAGTAGTTAAATATCCTTTTGTTGTACTACCAGCATTCGCATGAATAGAAATTATTAATACCGCATCGTTATCGTATGCAAGTTGTAACCGTTCATCAAAATTAGGGTTAGAATCACCTACACGTAGTTCAACAACTTTTGCATTATGTTTTTCAAAAACATTTTTTAACAATTTTGTAAGTTGAAGATTTACAGTTTTTTCTTTTGTTCCCATAAGACCTATAGCACCAATATTTTCACCTCCATGACCTGCTTCAATCGCAAAAGTTAATCCACTTACAATACTTGAAGATTTGTGTCTTCCAAATTTAGGTGGATGTTTAACATATATTGTAATTCCGTTTTGTACTTTTTCTACCCACCAACCCCATAAATATTTGCTCTTTATAGGTATAGTCATTCTAACCCAGTCATCTTCTATTTGTTCTATAGAAATTTTTCCAACAACTTTTGAACCTGCTTTATGTGTACACCATGTGGTTGCAAAATGTGTATTAAAAAAATTTACTTCAAGATATATCTGATTATTAAAACTTAATTTAGGTATGACAGAATACACTACATCTGCGTTCAACGGAACCCAAACTTTGTCTACATTTTTATCTCGAGAAACAGAAATATAGGTAAAATATGCGTGTGGGACAGGTGTACCTATAGGTAAAATTTTTACATCTTCTTGCGAGACCCAACCAGATAAAGATTTGGATAACTTAATATTATATTGTGTACCTTTTTTACCAATAATTTCAAACTTAGTGCCTTTAGGAAGTTCAGCAAGAAAAGGACCACCAAGACGAACATAATGTAATCCATATGTAACTGCAGTTTTTTGTTTTATAGTTTCGCCTATTATAGGATACGAAGAATCTCTTATTTCTAATTTTATTTCTGACTCAAGAACAACAGTTCTATTTTTACACTTCCAGAAAGGGAAAATATAACTTCGTTCTGTTTCTTCTTGTATAGTAATAGGAGCAGCAGATACACTAATACCTTCAGGAATTTTTATTCTTGCATAATAAACACTTTCTTCGTTTTGTTTTTCTGCATCAATTAGTTCTATTAATGGTATATCTAACTTTTCTCCATATGTAGCGAACAACTTTCTTTTTGTTGGACCTTTAACTTTTATTTCTAATACATCACCTGATAAAAGTAAAATATCTTCGGATGGTTCTATAATTTTGTAATATGTCAGAGGCAATTTTAAGACTGGTTGTTGAGGTATTTGGGTTATAGAATAAATCCCGCTAGTCACATTTCCATAAATATCTGTAACTGTAATTTGAAAATTATTTACTACCCCGGTAGATAACAAAACATTGTCTATAACAAATGCGCCTGAAGAAAATACTTTTACTTCTGAATCATTAAATCTTATTTTATTTGTAGGTAATGTTCTGCCAAGAATATGAATTGTTTTTTGTGTTGTAGTAGAATTGTTAGGTGGTGAGAATATGCGGTAAAATACACTTTTTTTGGCTTGTTTGGCACCATGTAAGATTATATCTATATTTTTAATTTCTCTTTTGTTAATTACAATATCAGATATCTCTTGCTTTTCAGCGCCATCATATTCCACAATAAGTTTTAGAGGTTCTGTAGAAAGAACAATGAATGAAAACCTACCATCTGCACTGGTAGGATAGGATTGTAGAACTTCATCTTTTTTCAGCAAACTTACCCAGGCATCTACTACGGGAAAATTGTCTTCATCTAAAACTCTACCCAAAATTATCCCACCGTTAAGTTTTTTTAAATTTTGTGGTAATACAATTTTTTCTTTAAATATCCTATTTTTAAGTTGCACAAAAAAATTATTTTTTTGAAGATCTCTATATGAGAAAAATATATGACCACAAGCAAATTTTTCTCGTGTTAATTTAATCCGGTTAATACTTTCTTCAATTTGATTAACACTAACTTTTTGTGCAACAAGCAAGTTCTCTGTAGCGGATAATTTTAAAAAATTCTCTATTATTTCTAAATAGTCAATTTTATCATAAACAAGTATTTTTGGAATTATATAATCAGCAGCGGCAAGTTTTAACCATTGAATACTATCTTGATAATGGTCATAAAAACCACTACGGTAAGAATAATATTTTTTAGAAAAATATGGGTTGTAAATACCGTTGACTATATAAGCCACTACAATATGTGGTTTCTCTAAAAAAATTTCCGAGTAAACATCTACTACAAACTTATTAAGTTGTTCTCGTTGCCAATCATACCATTCTTTTAATGCCAGGTTCCCTCGAGTAAAAAATCGTTGCTGACTAATCTTATCATGACTATATTCTTGTGCAGGATATAACACATTGTCTAAAACTATTCCATCAATATCGTATCGCTTAACAATATCAAGAATGATTGTTCTTAGATATGTTTGTACCTCTGGAATTCCAGCAGAAAGAAAATAATATGACGTTTTCTCTTTTAAATAACCTTCCTGAGGAACACAAACCCAACTTGTTTTTGAATTTGGCCCGTGAGAAAAATATAAATGTTGAGGAAAAGTTTTTTTAGGAATTTCATCTGTGGTATAGAGTGTGAACACGTCAATTAATGGAAAAATTTTGATACCATTTTTATGTGCCTCTTCTATTGCAATTAGTAACGGGTCAAACCCTGGCTCAGTGTTGTTCACAATTTTTGCCCAAGGTTCGTATTGACTCGGATATAAAACTTCACTTAAAGTTCTTGCTTGGAATACAATAATATTAAAATTCCAACTTGCTATATTTTGTATTATCTGAAGAATGTTTTGTTTAGATTTTTCTACATCTACTGTTCCATTAGGTTTTTTTTCAACCCAATCTTCTGAAAAGACACACACACCTCTAATTTCAATACTACTTGGCTGTACAGTTTCAAATTCAACAGTTTTTTCTTCGGCTGGTATTTGTGAAAACAAAAAATATGTGGTAGTCAAAAAAGTTACTGAAATTAAAAATTTACCAAGTCTTTTATAATTCACAATTTTTATATTTGAACGAAATTATATTTTTTTAATAATTTCCAACCTGTAGGCAACAATATTCCTGCGAAAATAATTTTTATAAAATCACTTAATAAAAATGGGAACATCCCTAAAACAAGAATTTTGTCTATATTTGTGTTCAACAAAATCGTTAACCATGTTAAACCAAAAAAATAAATTATTAAATTACCTATAACCATTGCACTTACTGCTGTAAAAAAATTTTTATCTGCACCTTTTTCAGACAGCCAACCTACAACATAACCTGCTACAATAAATCCTAATATATATCCTCCAGTAGGACCCAACAAATATCCTATCCCTGCACCTTTAGAAAATACAGGTAAACCACATATTCCTTCTATTATATACACCAAAATTACAATAACACTTCTATTTTTCCCTAACAGCATACTCAAAAATAACACTGTAAAAGTTTGCATTGTTAAAGGTACAGGTGTATATGGTAAAACTATTCTTACTTTTGCTGATAATGCAATTATCCAAGTCAATACTAAAATACATAATATTTTATACAACAAAACTTTTATTGAATTAGGAATTACTGAATTAAAAATCTTTTTTTCTATTACATCTGCATAAGTTAAATGTTTCATATAAATTCCCCTCCTTTATAATTTTATTAAATTTTTATTCAACTTCGTCCCATCTTTTCAACCGCCATACAGGTTCAACCATAATTTTTGAGCCTGTGTCATACCCACGAAAAACGTTTAATTTGTCATAATAATACATCCATTTAAGAAAAATGTTACCTTTCAACCTATAGCCCAATTCTAGTTCGTGCCTTAAAGTAAGTTTTTGTTGATATTCTCCTAAAATTACACTATATCCTATCAACACATCCGGCGTTAAATATTTTACAAAACTATATTGTGTACCTTTTATAAAATCTAAAAATGAGAATTGTTGTGATGTTGTAGTTTGTTCATAATTTCTTTCAGTAGAAGCATACGAAACTGTTCCAATAATACCATATTTTTTAAGAACACCTTGAGTAATTGGTGCTACAAAAGAAGAATCTAACAAACGTATCATTTGCTGTCTTAAAAACACTGTAATGTCAATATCTTTTGCTTCTATCTGGGTTTTGTCAATAGAGTAAACGTCTTTATCATCTCTTTTAATTTCGCTGACCCCTAACAATAATGCCATTATTTTTTCTGCTGTTAATTCTGGATTGGACATTGAAGTTAATCTTGGTTTAATTTCTTTTAATGGTGCTTTATCTACTACTAACTCTACTGAAATTTTCCTACCACTAGAATCTACTATTGTAGTTTCTCCACGAAGTTCTAAATAAGGAACGTTTTTTATTACTTGAAATTTGCCAGATTTAAGTGTGAAATGTTGACCTAAAAAATTTATGTTGCCATAAGCAGACATAATTTCTCCATCAATAAGTGGTGTTGTCATACCTGATAAATATCTTACCTCAAGTTTTCCTGTAATATTAGCAGAAATATATTCATTCTCAAACCAAGTATTTCTCCCAGCTGAAAGTATAATCTCATAATAAAAATCTTGTTTGCTTAATTGTGACGTAACCGATTCAGAAGGATATGTGAAATGTGTATTTTCTAAAACAATTTCAGCTTGTAATTTAGGTAATGTGTTTTTTTGTTTAACCAATTTTATATTAAACTTAGGTTCTCCAAATGAAGAAAAAAATTTTTCTGCTTTAGCTAATTTGAAAAACGGGTTAACTGGAAACGTAAGTTCTGGGATAGAAACATATACACCTTTTTCTCCATCAGTATATATATTTATAGCATATTCTAACGGAAATTTACCTTCTCCAGTTACAACTATCCGAGTATCTGCACTAAATGAAGTGATATTTTTAATTCTAAATTTATCACCTAAAAATTCTATATCTACATTTAAATTTCTTAATTGATTAAGATATCTACTAAACTTTATTTCACCATTAATAACTCTTAATGTACCATTTATTAAGAACAAGTCTACAGTTTTTTTTACTTTTGTATTTATTACAACTTTCCCTTTGGCAGTATCTATAATATTTTTAAAGCCATTAAATATTGACAAATCACAGTTGTCAGAGATAATATCTAAAGACAAATTTTTTGTCAAGATATTCATATACCCTTTAGTACGAATTTTACCACTGTTGCCAAAATCTAACACAACAGAATAAATGTTTACATCCTCTCCACTAACAACAACTTTCCCATTAATATTATCTAATTTCAAATTTTCAATCTCTGGATATAACAACTCAAAATTAAAACTTGTCAAAAACTGTCGTTTTTTTGTACCCATAGTAATAATTCTTATGTCAGAATTTAATAAACCAGACATTTCAGGATAAGTAATGTTGAAAACATTTTTTATTATTTCTATAGGTAGTTTTGTAGTTTCTATACTTAACTGGTCATGTTTTTTACCAACTCTTCCATTACAAAGAACTACTTGAGAATTGTTCATATATATTCTTAAATTATTAATCTTTAGTTGTTCTAAAACATCTATTTCTCCTTGCATAGTTAAAATATTTTTCATATCTTCAACTGGAAGAAAACTTATCCTGTTAAATTTTTTGTCATACAAAATTTTTAATTTGCATTTGTTGAAATTGTATTGATTAGCCCAAAGTTTTGTAAAATATATATCAAATTTTGTTTTTTCTTTACTGGTATCATAAATAGTTGCATTAACTTCGCCTAACAAAGATATATTTTTAAATTTATAATTTTTAATTTTGAGAATAAGATTTATTACATCCTCTTTTAACCAAATATATGAACCTGGTTGGAAAATTATCTCACTTTCTTTGTCATACAACTTACCTAAAAGTTGTATTTGTTGAATAGTGAATTTTGAAATAAAATCAGAGATAGATCTTATTTTATCCTTAGCTGAAACAGGATAGCAAAATTCAATTTCAGCGTTGAGCTGTTTTTTATCCCATAATACTATATCATAAATTTTTGTTAGTATTTTATATGTGTCTAAATTTATTTCAATATCAAATTTGTAATTATTATTAGAAGTTGTAAAATAATTATCAACAAAAATTATCTTTTTGTCATGTTTGTATATTTTGCCAGAGATTAACTTGAACAAACGTTTACTATTAATATTCTGAGGTTCAATTTTATATTCTGTATCAATAGACAAATTTTTTATTCTACCAGTAATTTTGCTAAGTAACGATAATTTGGCCGTATACTTGTTCAGTTTTATATATTTTTGTTTTAGACTAACAGAACCTACAATATTTTTTGATTTAAAAAAATATTGTAGTGTTCCGTAAACAAAATTGTCTTTGTCACCAAATCTACTTAGAATATAATCAGGATATATTTCAGCGGCAATATTTATTTCGTTAGCAATATTTACGTCGTCAATATTTAAATATTTAACTTGTATATCGCCGCGATAATATCTTTTATTTAAAAAAATTCTTTCATAGAATTCTCCATCACAATAAGTATCAAAAGAATGTCCATTTAATAGAAATTTTTTAGTTCGTAAGTTATACTTTACTATCTTATTAAGATAATTTGTTTCACTGCCAAAAGTTAATCTTGTTATATTTTGGTTATCTTCAAAACTTAACTTAATCGTGCCTGAGGTAAAATTTGTTTCAAAATTGAACTTGTACATTCCATAATTATTTTGCAAATTAAGCAAAGTTATTATAGAATTATTTAATTTTTTAATCTCTCCATTTATTTTTGAACCTTTTAGTTCACCTGATAAAGAAAATATTAGTTGAGGGATATTCATCTTTATATTGAGGCTAAA
>CALJEJ010000015.1 GCA_938074745.1 uncultured Endomicrobiia bacterium | reverse complement strand
TCGCCTTACTCATACCCTTCTTCGCCAATACATGCGTTATCGCTGAAGTCAACATCGTCTTACCATGATCTATATGCCCTATCGTACCTACGTTCACGTGCGGCTTCGTACGTTCAAACTTAGGCTTGCTCATATTTGCCTTACCCTCCTTTTATATCGTTTTTCCCCAGCCGAGGATGGGACTTGAACCCACGGCCACCTCCTTACCAAGGAGGTGCTCTACCTCTGAGCTACCTCGGCATATTAATGAGGTAGAGGTAGATACCCTAATTGTTCCAAAATGTGTTTAGGAACTTCTTCGTAATGCGATGGTTCCATTGTATAACTTGCTCTACCTTGAGTTAACGACCTTAATACTGTTGCGTAACCGAACATTTCTGCCAAGGGAACGTTTGCTCTAATATGATAAATATGCCCTTTTACTTCCATACTGACAATTTTACCACGGCGTGAACTAAAATCAGACAAAACTTCACCTAGATATTCATCATGTGTCATTACTTCTACTTTCATTATAGGTTCTAACAGTATAACTTCGGCTTTTTTTGCAGCATTTTTAGTTGCAATTTCTGCTGCAGTTTTAAATGCAATTTCTGAAGAATCAACTTCATGGTATGAACCGTCTATAAGAACCACCTCTATATCGGTTACAGGATAACCTCCAAGAGGACCACATTCCAACGCTTCCCGTACACCATCTTCAATAGCAGGAATATATTCCTTTGGTATCTTTCCACCAGAAATTTTGTTTACAAACACAACACCGGAATTTCTTGCTAACGGGTTAAACTGTAAAACCACGTGAGCATATTGTCCTTTCCCACCGGTTTGTTTAACATATTTAGTTTCTTCAGTAACTTTTTTAGTAAAATATTCCCTGTAGGAAACTTGAGGTTTACCTACACGTGTCAAGATGCCGTATTCTCGTTGTAATCTATCAGTAATAATTTCAAGATGAAGTTCGCCCATACCTGCAATAATTTTTTCTCCAGTTTCAGGATTAATTTTGAACCTTAAAGTTGGGTCTTCTTCTAACAAGTTGTGTATAGCATAAACAAATTTTTCTTCATCAGATTTTGTTTTAGGTTCAATTTTTTCCCAAATTACAGGTTCAGGGATATGTATTTTTTCAACTGTTACAGGCGATTTTTTGTTACATATCGTATCTCCAGTAGCAAAATTTTTCAATCCAACTAACCCCACAATATCTCCACAGAATGCTTCGGAAATATCTTGTTTTTGTTCAGCATGGATACGCACAATTCTGCCCACACGTTCAGTCTTTGTTGTTCTTGGGTTATAAACAATATCGTTAACAGAAATTTTACCTGAGTATATCCGTGTAAACAACATTTTTCCAAAATATTTATCCACCTGCGTTTTAAACACAAAAGCACACAGAGATCCTTCAGGAGAAATTTCTAAATTTTTTTGTTGATTTGTTTCTGGTTCAGTAACTATGAGATTAATTTCATTTGGTGCAGGAAGATAATCACAAATACCGTCTAAAAGCAACTGTATCCCACGGTTTTTCAATGCAGAACCACAAAATACCGGAACTATTTTGAATTCTTTAGTTAATCTTCTGATAACCATTTTTAATTCGTTAATTTCAGGCTCTTTGCCTGAAAGATATATTGTTGCAATATTGTCATCAAAATCTGCTAATGTTTCGATTAACTTTTTCCTATATTCAATACTAACAGTTAAATACTCTTGAGGGATGTCTACAGAACGAAACTTTTTACCTTCTTCATCTTCCCAGATGTAAGATTTCATATTTAAAATATCAATTATACCTGAAAATGTTTCTGCAGAACCCATAGGAAGCTGAACCACTAAAGCTACAGTGTTAAGTTTTTTAACAATCTGCTGAACTGTATCAAAAAAATCAGCTCCTACACGGTCCATTTTGTTAACAAAAACAATTCGTGGAACTTTGTATCTATTTGCTTGAAACCAGACAGTTTCTGATTGAGGTTCAACACCGTTTGCTGCGTCAAAAATTACTACACAACCGTCAAGTACACGTAAACTACGTTCCACTTCTATAGTAAAATCAACGTGTCCAGGAGTATCTATAATATTAATTTGATAATCTTTCCAAACACAATAAGTTGCTGCAGAAGTTATGGTTATTCCACGTTCTTTTTCTTGTGGCATCCAGTCCATTGTTGCAGTACCTTCATCAACTTCGCCAATTTTATAGATTTTCCCAGTATAATAAAGTACACGTTCAGTAGTAGTGGTCTTTCCTGCATCAATGTGTGCTACAAAACCTATATTTCTAATTTTTTCTAATGGATATTCTCTCATATTTTTTACCATCTGTAATGAGCAAATGCACGGTTTGCTTCTGCCATTTTATGTGTTTCTTCTCTTTTCTTAATTACTAAGGAATTCTCTTTCCTGTATGCCTGAAGAATTTCTTCAGCAAGTTTTTCTGACATAGGTTTACCTTTACGTTTCCTGGCAAATTCTATAATCCAGCGCATAGCAAGTGTTTCACCACGAATTTGTGGTACTTCTACAGGAATTTGGTACGTTGCTCCACCAATTCTTCGTGGTCTTAGTTCTACTAAAGGACGTGCGTTCTCAACTGCTTGAAGAAATACTTTCAATGGGTCCTCGTTCGTTTTCTGTTTTATAATATCTAATGCTTTGTATACAATTCGCATGGCTAAATTTTTTTTCCCACGATAGTTTATTTTGTTAATAAACCTACTTAACATTACGCTATTATATACAGGGTCAGGCGGTGGCAACGGCCTTTTTTTAACAGGTCTTCTTGCCATAAATATACCTCATTAAGGAAAAATTAACCCTTAGTAGGTTTTTTAGCTCCGTATTTTGACCTACCTTGTTTTCTGTTCTCTACACCTGCAGTATCTAACACACCACGGATTATGTGGTATCTGACACCTGGCAAATCTTTCACACGACCTCCACGAACAAGAACTATTGAATGTTCTTGTAAATTATGTCCAATTCCAGGAATATAAGCAGTTACTTCTACACCAGAAGTTAATTTAACTTTCGCAACTTTACGTAAAGCAGAATTTGGCTTTTTAGGTGTCATAATATAAACTCTCGTACACACACCACGCCGTTGTGGACAACCTTTTAACGCAGGAGATTTTGATTTATATTTCACAGGTTTTCTAGGATTTCTTACTAATTGGTTTATTGTAGGCATTTTTAGTTCCCTCTTAATATTTCTATTTTGATGTAATTACTAATTCTTGAACTTTTTGTTCTTCTTTAAGAGGAATTGCTTCCTCACTATAAAATCCGGTCCCTGCAGGAATCAAATTGCCAATTATCACATTTTCTTTTAATCCCATAAGAAAATCAGTTTTTCCTTCAAGCGCTGCTTCTGTAAGTACACGACTTGTTTCTTGAAATGACGCCGCAGATAAGAAAGATTCCGAAGAACTTGCTACTTTAGATATTCCTAGTAACACGGGTTCTGCTTTTGGAGCACGAATTTGATTTATCACTTCAATACTAGTTTTTTTCTTACGCAATTCTTTCTTTAAGTTTTCTCTTTTTTCTACTTCGAGTTCAAAAAGTTTTTTTGGAACAATTTCGCCATAAATGAACTCATAAAATCTTTCTTTACGTTCTTCGGTTTCTTTGAGTTTTGGCAATGAGCCAGGATCTATAATTCTTACATAAGAAAGCATTTGTTTTACTATTATTTCAATATGTTTATCATTTATCACTACACCTTGCAATCTATAAACTTGTTGGATTTCGTTTAACAAAAATTCTTGAGTATGTTGTGGCCCACGAACTTCTAAATATTTATGAGGATCTACAATACCGTCAGTCAAAGGTTCGCCTGGTGAAACATTGTCCCCTGAAGAAACTAATAAATGTCTTCCCGGAGGAATTATATAACTACGTTCTTTACCTTTCTTTTCAGGCCGTATAGTAACAATAGTATCAATAGTCACCTCTTGAGAATCTTTCATTTTTCGTTCTACAGTTTTTATCTCCACCTTACCTTCAATTTCAGATATTACAGCAGGATTTTTAGGATGGCGTGCTTCAAACAATTCTTCTACACGTGGTAACCCACCTGTTATGTCTTTAGTTGTAATTTCTTCTCTTGGAATTTTGGCTATAAAATCGCCTGCAGTAACTTTGGTCCCATCGTCTACCAATATCACAGCATCAACTGGTAATGCATACGTAGCAATAATTTTACCTTTTTCGTTAACAATATTCAACCTTGGATTAATTTTACCTTTGGAAGAATAAGGAAGTACTCGTTTTTCTTCTCCGCCTGCAAGACCTTTCCTACGTTCAACAATTAATGTTTTACCTTCAATTAAATCCATATATCTAATTTCACCACTTTTTTCAGCAATAATAGGTATAGAGTAAGCATCCCAACTTGCAATAAGTTCACCTTTGGCAACTTTTCCATCATGCTGAATATAAACACGGCTACCATAAGGTAAATCCCAAGTTTGTCTTTGTTTTGTCTGTTCGTTGACAATTCGTATAGATGCGTTATTTGTAACAACTACAAGAATTTCCTTACCATCTTCTTCTTTAATTACATGTTTGAGATTGTAATGTTCTACTCTACCGTCAAACGGAGCAACAATTTTTGGTTGTTTGATAAACCGTGCTGTAGCACCACCAATGTGGAAAGTTCTTAATGTAAGCTGTGTTCCAGGTTCACCTATAGATTGTGCTGCAACAATACCTACAGCTTCGCCAACTTTCACAAGTTCGTGACGAGATAAATCCATACCGTAACATTTAGCACATACACCATGTTTACTTTCGCAAGTTAACACTGACCTAATTCTTATACTCTCAATATTTGCTTCTACAATTTCTTTAGCCTGTTGTTTAGTAATCATTTCACCTGCTTTAACAATAATTTTAGGTCCGCCAGTTTTTTCATCAATTTTTGTAATGTCTGTAATATCGTTTACTGCAACACGACCATAAATCCGTTCTTCTAACGATTCAATTATCTCATCTCCTACTTTTAATGCAGAAACTTTAATACCTTTTATTGTCCCACAATCTTCTTCAGTTACAACTACATGATGAGCAACATCTACAAGCCGTCTTGTTAAATACCCTGCATCTGCAGTTTTTAATGCTGTATCAGACAAACCTTTCCTTCCACCATGTGTGGAAATAAAATATTCTAAAATACTTAACCCTTCACGGAAATTTGATATTACAGGAGTTTCAATTATTTCACCTATTTGTCCACGGATCTTTTTTTGAGGCCGTGACATTAACCCGCGCATTGCTGACAACTGTCTTACTTGGTCAATATTACCCCGTGCGCCAGAATTCTGCATAAGATATACTGAGTTAAACCTTGGTTTATCTGGTCTGGTAGGCTCTTTTTCTTGTTTAACCATTTCGTTTATCATAAGTTTTGTAAGTTTTTCTGTTGTTTCTCCCCACACGTCAATTATTGAATTGTATCGTTCAGATTCAGTGATGAAACCCTTTTTAGCTTGTAGTTCTATTTCGTGAACCTTCTTCCATGCTTCTTCAATATATTTCATTTTATCTTTTGGAATTATCATGTCATCTATAGAAATTGATAATCCAGAAATAGTTGCAATATGATACCCAAGTTGTTTCATTTTGTCTAAAAGTTCAACTGTAGAGTATAAACCATATTTTCTATAATTTTCTTCAATAATTTCCAACAAGTCCTTCTTCCCTAAAACACGTAATTTATATTTTTGTAAAAACTCTACACTATCAGGGAAAATAGTGCTGAACAACACCCTACCTACAGTAGTATAATCTTGCCAATTTCTAAAATCTTTTTGATCAGTTAAATGTTCCTCAATTAAACTGTTTATCCCCATAACTTTAATTCTTGCATTGATTGCAACAAGACCGTTTTGATAAGCAGAAATCACATCATCTATACAACTGAAAAATTTCCCTTCGCCTAACTCTCCTAACTTTTCTTGTGTAAGGTAATATATTCCCATTACCATATCTTGAGTTGGACCAATCAAAGGACGACCATTCGCCGGTGAAAACAAACTGTACATAGCCATCATAAGCAGTTTTGCTTCTAACTGTGCTTCTAACGTTAATGGAACGTATACTGCCATTTGGTCACCGTCAAAATCAGCATTGTAAGCCGTACAAACCAACGGATGAATCTGTATTGCTTTACCCTCTACAAGAACAGGTTCAAACGCTTGTATACTTGGCCGATGTAAAGTAGGTGCTCGGTTTAACAAAACAGGGTGGTGACGTGTTACTTGTTCTAAAATATCCCACACTTCTGCTGAAGCTTGTCTTAGCATCATTTTAGCCTTCTTTAATGGAACGTTATATTTCTTTATCAATTGATGTAACACAAACGGACGAAATAACTCTAACGCCATTTCTTTAGGTAACCCACATTGATGAAGTTTTAAATTAGGACCCACAACTATTACACTTCTGCCTGAATAATCTATCCTTTTACCTAAAAGATTTTGTCTAAACCGTCCTTGTTTACCTTTTAAAATATCAGACAGAGATTTTAAAGGTCTTTTTTGCGAATTTAAAACAGGCTGTTTACGAGAACTGTTCTCAAATAAAGCATCAACTGCTTCTTGTAATAAACGTTTTTCGTTTAGTAATATAAGTTTTGGAGCTTGTTTTGTATTTTCTGTAAGAGCACGTAATTTTCTTAACCTATTATTACGGTTGATTATTCTTCTATAAAGTTCATTTAAATCACTACTTGCAAACCGTCCACCTTCTAACGGTACCAAAGGACGTAAATCTGGTGGTAACACAGGTAACACTTGTAATATCATCCATTCAGGTTTTGTATTTGTCACTATAAAATTTTCTATTAATCTGAACCTGCGAATAAGTTTTCCACGTTCACCTTCGGAAATTTCTTCTAATCTATATTTTTCGTGGAGGATCTCTAAATTACTAATAGTTTTTTCTGAAAGAGAAGTTAAGTGTTTTGTTAACAGTCTTGCTACTTCATTAAATATCTCAATATCTTTTTCAGTTACTTTAGCATCTTTCAATTTTTCAACACATTCAAGTAACTGTTTTTTATTACTCTTTTCGTAAAATTCTTCTACACCTAGAAAAATTTCTACCAATTCATCTTTGTCTTCTATAATTGCATCGTAGTTGTGCTGGTAAATCTCAAAAAGTTTTCTAATTCGTCCAATTTCTTCTTCACGAGAAATTGTAACCAGTTTATCTTTTATTATCTTAAGTTCTGATTTTAAATCCACATCTTTTAACAAAGTCAACAATGCTTCTGCATTAGTTTGAACTTTAGCATGCAAAATATTGTTTGGGTCGGCTAAATTGCCCGAATATTTTTCAATAATTTCTCTGTCAGTAGGACTATTATAATTTAGTATCGTTTTTTTAGGTATCACATTACCATTCTCTTTTATGTCTTTAACTACAATCCAACTGTTTTTCCCATAGATAATTTTTTCTACTTCCACAGCAGGTAAGTTAAGCACAAGCCCTATTCTTGATGGCGGTTTGTTAAAATACCACAGGTGTGCCACCGGCGCATCAAGAACTATATGTCCCATACGTTCTCTACGAACTTTAGATTCAGTAACTTCTACAGAACATCTGTCACAGATAAGTTCCTTACGTGGTGGCGAAGAAAGTTTATATTTACCACAGTTACATTCGTAGTCTTTCACAGGACCAAAAATTTTTTCACAGAACAACCCATCACGTTCAGGTTTCAAAGTACGATAGTTTAAAGTTTCAGTTTTTTTAACTTCGCCATATGACAACTCTTTAATTTTTTCAGGTGACATTAAAGAAATTCTTATACCTCCAAAATCCATTAAATCAAAAGTTTCTTTTTTCTTTTGTAATGGAGACATATAAAATATCCCTCCATTTAAAATAATTGTTTAACTTTTTCGTGTAGTAGTTTTCTCAATAATTTTTGTTGCAGCAAGTTCTTTAGCTTTATATTTCTTGGACAATATTTCAATGTTTAATGCTAACGCTTGCAGTTCTTTTGTTAACACTTTAAAAGACTCAGGAACTCCAATATAAGTAATAGGTTCGCCTTTTATAATTGATTCGTAAACTTTCCTTCTGCCTACAACATCGTCACTTTTAATAGTAAGGAATTCTTGAAGTGTATAAGCAGCACCGTACCCTTCTAACGCCCACACTTCCATTTCTCCAAAACGTTGTCCACCAGAATGCGCTCTACCACCAAGAGGTTGTTTGGTAACCAACGAATAGGGACCGGTACTACGTGCATGAATTTTATCTTCTACCATATGAATAAGTTTCATTAAATACATCACTCCAACCAAACACTTTTCTTTAAAAGGTTCGCCAGTACGTCCATCGTATAAAGTAATTTTCCCATTATCATCGGGCAGATATTTTTCTTTTACATTAAATTCTTTTATTAACACTTCTCGTGCACGACGTATCTCGTTTCTAACTTCTTCTTCAGTAGCACCTTCAAACGGTGGAACTATATATTGCAAGTTTAAACTTTTAGCAGCCCAACCTAACATTGTTTCCAACAACTGGCCTACATTCATTCGTGAAGGTATACCTAACGGAGATAACACAATATCTACTGGCGTACCATCAGGTAAAAATGGCATATCCTCAACTGGTAAAATTTTAGCTACCACACCTTTGTTACCATGTCTACCAGAAAGTTTATCTCCAACTTGAATTTTTCGTAATGATGCTATATATACTTTTACCGATTTAATTACAGTTAATGGAAGTTCGTCACCATGTTCAGCACGTTTTTTCTCTTTCTCTTTTAAAACCTCGTATTCTTGCCAGAGTTGTTCGTAATACTTTTTAATCTGAGGTTCGTATTTTTTATCCGACTGTTGCAAAACTTTCTCTTTTTCTAAATTAATGAGATGTTTTATCTTTTGATACTTAGTTTTTAATTCTTCAGTAAGTTTCTTTTTTTCATTTTTAGTAAGTTTTTTAGCTGTGGTTAAAACTTGTCTCCAGATAACTTTACCTTTTACACCAGGAGGAACTACTAACGAAACATCTTTACCTGTTTCTAATTTTTTACCAAAAATTGCTTGAAGAAGTTTTTCTTCCACGGTGACAATTTGTTCACCAGCAGGTGTAACTTTTCCTACAAGAACATCACCAGGTTTCACTTCTGTACCTAATATTACAATACCTTCAGAATCAAGGTTGCGCAACATTTCTTCAGACAACCCGGGTATATCGCGGGTAATTTCTTCAGGACCCAACTTAGTTTCTCTAGCGTCAGTTTCAAATTCTGTGATAGTGATTGAAGTAAAAACATCTTCTTTTACTAATCGTTCAGAAATAAGTATAGCGTCTTCAAAATTATAACCTTCAAAACTCATAAATGCTACAAGAACATTTTTACCCAAAGCTAATTGACCATTTTGTGTACATGAACTGTCTGCTAAAACATCTCCTTTGTGAACTTTTTGACCCTTTTTTACTATTGGAACATAATTTACACAAGTGTCTTGGTTACTACGTTGATACTTTGGCAAATAGTAATAATCTAATTCAGAATCTTTATTCAAAACAACAATTTGCGAAGCGTCTACAAATAACACCTCACCATCATTTTTTGCTACAATAGTACCGAGTGCATCTTCTGCAATTTTTGATTCTATACCTGTTGCTACCAGTGGACTTTCAGCAAACAGTAATGGAACTGCTTGACGTTGCATATTTGTTCCCATCAATGCTCTGTTACTATCATCATGTTCTAAAAAAGGAATTAATGATGCAGACAAAGATAACATTTGTTGTGGTGAAATGTCTATATAATTTACTTCTTTTACATCTACTTGTTTTATTTCACCTTTTACTCGGGCTAATATAGTGGAACCTTTTATTCTGTTGTTTTCTATTTCAACATCTGCAGGTGCAATTACTGCTTCATCTTCCATATCGGCACTGAGATACTCTACTTCGTCTAGTATAACCCCATCTTTCACTTTTCTATAAGGAGTTTCTATCATTCCGTATTGGTTTACTCTGGCATATAACGCTAAAGAAGTTATAAGACCTATATTTGCTCCTTCAGGCGTTTCTATAGGACAGATTCTACCATAGTGAGTATAATGAACATCGCGAACTTCAAACCCAGCATGTTTTCTGTTTAACCCGCCAGGTCCTAAAGCAGACAATCTACGTTTTGAAGTTATATCACTTAATATATTAGTTTGATCCAAAAATTGAGATAATTCTCCTGTAGCAAAAAATTTTTTAATTGCAGTTACTAACGGTGCATTGTTAATTAAATTTTTAGGTGTTGCAGTATTTATAGTTTTAGTATTATTCATTTGTTCGCGGGTCAACCTTGCTAAGTTCAACAAACCAATACGAACTTGACTCTCAAGTTGTTCACCTACAGGACGAATATGACGATTACCTAAATGGTCTATATCGTCTACTTGAGGCATCGTACCGTCAGCAAAAGGTTTATCATTGTTAAGTTTCAAAAGATACTTTATCGTGGCTAAAATATCAGTAATTGTTAATGTTCGCAAAGATAAAGCAGGTTCCTCAAAATCTATTTCTTTTAAATTCATTTTTTCCATCTCGTTAAATACAGGTTTAAGTTTTCTGTTTATCTTATATCTACCACTTTTAGATAAATCGTAACGTCGTGCAGAGAAAAATAAATTTTCTAAATAATTTTTGGCTATTTTGAAATCAACAAACATAAACCCTAACTGTTGTTGTAAAATTTTATAAATATATTTCGCTGCTTCTTCGTATGTGAAAAAGTTACCTTTATTTTTTTCTTTTTCTGATTCTAAAGTTTTAACTATGGCAAGATTCTCGTCTGTAAGGGAAATTATTTTTATTTTTTCATAATCTTTTAATTTATCTATAATCAATTCATTTATTTCTGTAAATACATCAATTACTTCACCTGTGGTTTTATCAATAATTTGTTCTGCTAAATAATATTTTTTGTCTAAATTTAATTTTTCGGTAATTATTTTCTTAATTTCTGGCACGGAAATTTCTTCAGTGATACAGAAAATATTTATAATTTCTTCAGCAGATAATCCTAAAGCTCTTAAAAAAATGGATACCAAAATTTTGCGTCTTTTATCTATTGACACATATAAAATATTCTCACTGTCAAACAAAAATTCTAACCAAGAACCACGGTAAGGAATTATAGAAGCACGATACAACCTTTTTCCGTATTGTGAAATATCGTTTTCTTCATCTTCTTCAAAAATTACTCCGGGTGACCTGTGAATCTGGGTAACAACTACTCTTTCAGCACCGTTAATTATAAAAGAACCTGTTGGTGTCATCAAAGGGATATCTGCTAAATAAACATCTTCCTCTATAATGGTAGGCTCACCGGATTGTTTCATTTTAATAAGGCGAAAGTTTACTACCAACTTTGATTCGTAGGTTCTTTTAGTATGTTTACAATCTTCAATAATAAAAGAATTTAAAAGTTGTGGAGTTAAAGAAAATTTTGCATGTTTGTAATCATATAGAGGATATTTCGGAGGAAGGAGTTTATAACCGTTATATTGTAAAATCAAATTTTCATTATTGTTAGTAATTCCTTGAGGGACAACTTTCACTGTGATACCTGCTTCTTCTAATTCAGATTTGACTTTTTTAGCTTCGTTGTCATCTATGTCATCAATAATAATAGAAGGTAAAAAGTTAGTAATTCTTTCTACATCTTTAATATTTTTTTTAGTAATTTTTGCTATCAATCTTATAGCATCTTTACGTTTCTTGCTATCCTCAGGCAAATTTTCTAAATAGACTACACTTCTACCTGCCATGCCAAAAATGTCTAAAAAAGCGCCATGGATACCCTGCCATTTTCTTTCTTTATGTGGTATATCTTTCTGCAGAAAATTTTCATAAGAAGTTTTTTGTAGTTCAATAAGGTATGGCAGTTTCTCTAGAGGTTTTGTTTTTGCAAAACTAAATTGTTCCATATTTTTTCTCCGCTGTGGAGCTTAAAAATAAAAATTTTTTACTTTAGTTCAACAGTAGCACCTGCAGATTCAAGTTTTTTCTTTATTTCTTCAGCCTGTTGTTTAGGTATGTTTTCTTTAACAACTTTAGGTAGACTGTCTACAAAATCTTTTGCTTCTTTTAAACCTAAGTTTGTAATTTCTCTGATAACTTTTATAACCTGTATTTTGTTACTTCCTGCATTTGTTAACACTACAGTATACTCAGTTTTTTCAGCAGTTGTAGCAGAAGGTTGAGCAGATTGTAAATTACCTGCAGCTGGAACAAAACCTGCCATAGGTTGTGCCTGTATACCAAATTTATTTTCTAACTCTTTAACAAGTTCTGCAAGTTCTAACACTGTAAGATTGCTTATTGCTTCCACAATATTTTCTTTAGTCAACTTTTCAGTCATAAATTCAACCTCCTTAAATTAGCTTTTTTCTGATTTAGATTTTGTTGCGAGAATGTTTAATAAACTTACTATCGGTGTTCTTAAGACATTGTAAAACTTTACTATCGGTGAATTTAATATTAACAAAAGATTATATATCAAGACTTCTTTAGAAGGTAAATTAGCAATTTCAATAATTTTTTCTACAGAAACAAGTTTGTTGTTTATAAATCCACATAAAATTTTTAATTTAGGATTATCCTTAGACCAGTTATAAACGAATTTCGTTACATTAATAGTGTCAGCTTCTGAATTGCAAACAATTATACCACATAGGCCTTTATAAAAATTTTCAAGTTCTCTAGCAGCTGACTGTTTTACACCCATGATAAATAGTGTTTTCTTTATCACAATGTACTTTGCATTATACGATGCAAGTTCTTTTCTAAACTGTGAAATTGTAGTTGCAGGAATTCCTTCAGAAGAAACTAATAATATAGAATGTGAACTCTCAATTTTTTCTTTTACAGAACTAACAATTTCTTTTTTTTGTTCTTTAGAAATTTTATTTTTTAATTTAGTTTGCATTTCAGTACCCCAACATTATACCTAAAACTGCACTGTAACCAGTTACGCCTGTGGTAAAAAGTAATTCTAAATTTAAACTTTCAGATTTGGTAATGAATATTCTACTACCAAGGTTTAAACTTAACAGATAATCTGTGCCTGAAAGTTTATAAAAATTAACTCTGTCAAATAATGAACTTTCTCTTAATACCATTTTTCCACCAAAATAAGGCTCTAAATATTTTGTAAATTTCTTTGTTACAACAAAACTCAAAAAATAATCTTTAATTTCAATCTCAGTATCAATCTTGTAAATATTTTGAACTTCTGAGATATGACTAAACTTTTGTTTTTCTATACTAAACCCGCTACCACAAATTATACCACAATTAACTAAAGTTTCTGGAAACACAGTATAGTGTATGCTCAAAGACACTCCCAACCCTGGATCTATTGTATCCATTCTTTTTGTTGAATTGTCAAAAAACGCTGAAGAAGAACCTATTGTTGCTAATTTCAAGTTATAATACAACTTTTTTAATGGACTAAAAGTAACGCTTATTTTAGAAGCTGTAGTGAACAGTTTTGTATGATAAACAGTTGTTACTTCACTAAAATACTTGTATTGACGTCCGTTCAAATCTATTAACACTTGTTGAGTATCAACTTTCTGCAAAGAAAACATCGTCTCTGAATAAGAATAATACATCCCAACACGAAAACTGTCTAAAGTAAACTCTTTTTGTGAATCAAAAAATTCAATATACGAAAAACTTTTCTCAAATGTCAAAATTGACACGAAGATTATAATTGTACTTATTCTCTTCATAATATTATATTCGGCAAGCAAATTGTTATTGCTACCGAAGAGAAAAACAAACTACTTGGCGAGAACCTACTCTCCCCACCGCGAGTTAGCAGTGAGTACCATCGGCCCTGACAGGCTTAACTTCCGTGTTCGGAATGGGAACGGGTGTTTCCCTGTCGGTATACTCACCAAGTAATAATGGACAAGATTTAGATTAAAATCTGGCCTATCTGTCATTTCCAATGAAATCAAACGATATGGTTGCCACGCACGACCGATTAGTGATAGTTAGCTAAGTCCGTTACCGGACTTGCACACCTATCCTATCTTTTGACAGTCTCCTGTCAAAAGTCCGGTTACCCGGACAACCCATAGTCTATGGGTGGTCTTTAGGCTCTGACTATTCGTCAGAGACGGGAACCCTAATCTTAGTGCGTGCTTCCCGCTTAGATGCTTTCAGCGGTTATCACGTAACACATGGCTACTCTGCTACTACTCCTAGCGGAATAGCAGAGACACCAGAGGTGTTCTCAACCCGGTCCTCTCGTACTAGGGTTGAACCACTTCAAGGTTCCTACGCCCACAGCAGATAGAGACCGTACTGTCTCACGACGTACTGAACCCAGCTCACGTACCCCTTTAACCGGCGAACAGCCGGACCCTTGGGACCTGCTTCAGCCCCAGGATGGGATGAGCCGACATCGAG
>CALJEJ010000014.1 GCA_938074745.1 uncultured Endomicrobiia bacterium | reverse complement strand
TTCTTCTACAAGATATTTGTTTAGTCGTTCTCGTGTTTCTTTAGACAAATTTATAAATGCGATACCTATATCGTAAGATTTTTCTTCCTCTAGCAGTTTACACCGAACAACTTTCGCTAATGTTTCAATAGTATAATTAGGCAAGTAAACTTCTACTTCAATAAAACTGTTTTCTGAAATTTCTTCGTTTGAGATAAACCTTAACCCTCCAGCAGAAATGTTTTTTGTTTTTGCAAGTATGGGTAATACAGATTTTATATCTTCCTCACTTAACCTTCGCCAAGAAAACGAAAATTCTTTATCTACACGAACATAGTTTCGCCGTTCAATCTGGTACAATTTTTTAGTAACAAAGAGGTCTAAAATATCTTTATCTAACTTACCTTCTTGTTGCATTTTATACATTATTTCTGTTGCTTGTTGTTGTGTATAAGGTGGTTTATATGGACGGTCATAACTTATTAATGCATCATAAATGTCTGCAATACATAGTATTCGGGATAACAACGGTATCTGGTCACCTTTTAGTCCAAAAGGATACCCTGAACCGTCTAAAAACTCGTGATGTGTTGATGCTATAAACGGTACATCTTTATACTCTTCAGGGAAATAAATTTTTGACAAAATCTCTTGAGTTAACAAAGCGTGAGATTTCATAATTTCATATTCTTCTTTAGTGAATTTGTCAGATTTCAGTAACACACTATCTGGGACACCAATTTTACCAACATCGTGTAATACAGCAGCATATTCTAATTTCTTAAGTTCTGTTGGAGATAGGTTCATTGCACGTGCAATATTCAAAGCATATTTTGTTACTCTCAAAGAATGGCCTCGTGTTGCAGGGTCACGCGCATCAACCGCCGCTGCAAAAGATTTTAACAAACTTTCTAGTAGATGTTGTAAACTTTCGTATAACTGTGTATTAGTTATTACAGAACCTATTTCAGAACAAAAAACTTTTAATATTTCTATATCTTCTTCAGTAAACCCGCCAGGAGATTTTTTATTAAGAACTTCAACAACAGCAACAATTTTATTTTGAGGGTCACGTATAGGAGCACAAAGAATGGTTTTTGT
The DNA here is from genome assembly GCA_938074745.1 of uncultured Endomicrobiia bacterium. Taxonomy (GTDB): domain Bacteria; phylum Elusimicrobiota; class Endomicrobiia; order DTEH01; family DTEH01; genus CALJEJ01. Next base: position 3,076 of record CALJEJ010000014.1, on the reverse strand, counting down.
TCTAAACCCAGTTTTCATATCTATTACTGGTAAAAATCGGCTATCTTTATACGGATCATCTTTAATATTAACAATCTCTCCGGTTTGAGCAACATAACCAGCAATACCTTTACCTATAGGTAACGAAAATTCTTTTATCTCCAGTTGTTCTGCGATTAATGTCCAAAGAGTGTTGGTCTCTCTATTTACTAAAAACAAAGTAGTTCGTTGGGCAGATAACAACTCTGAAATAGCACTAACTACAAAATCTAACAACGATTTCGTATCTGTGAACCTAGGAAGGTAAGAAACTGTTCTATAAATTTTTTCGTAATGTTTAAGTTTATTTATTCTGTAAAAAATATATAGATGTATTGAAGAAAAAACAAAAAAAGAAATTATAGAAAATATGAGGTTGTTTGTGATAAGATATAATATACCGGAAAGTAAAAGAAAAAATAGAAGCACTACTACATAGTATTTTTTCATTAAATTAGAAATTTTTATTAAAATATCCAAAAAAGACCATAGCGGGGGTCCGATTTGAACGGACGACCTCCAGGTTATGGGCCTGGCGAGCTACCGGGCTGCTCCACCCCGCAGTTAAATCTTTATTCCAAATATTCAAACTTGTATCCAATATTTTCCACTGTTTTTATATATTTCCCTACACCTTCACCTAACTTTTTTCTTAAATTCATAATATGAACATCTAAAGTTCTGGTTTTCTCCATTTCTTGTTCGTCTGCATAACCCCACAATGTCCTTAAAAGAAACTTTCTTTCTAACACTTTGCCATTGTTTTTCATCAACAAATACAACAACTGGAACTCTTTCGGTGTAAACTCTATATTTTGTGGTTGCAACACTGTAACTTTATGTTCTGCCACAGATAAAGTTATCGGACCTAAAGTAATAACTTCGTCTTGTTTAATACCATAAAGTTCTACTCGTCTTAACAACGCTTTTATACGTGCTAATAGTTCTTTACTATCAAAAGGTTTCGTAATATAATCATCAGCACCAGATTCAAACCCAACTAATTTATCTTCAGTAGAGCTTCTTGCAGTCAACATTATCACTGGAATCACTTTAAACCTAACATCTGCTTTAATTTCCCTGCAGACATCCACACCGTCAATATCCGGCAGTGTTAAGTCTAAAAGAATCAAATCAGGATTGTAAATTTCAATTTTTTTTAAAATATCTTTTCCTGTATACGAATGTTCAACTTTGTAATTGTTAGTTTCTAATAATTGTTTTAAAAACTCTACAAGTTCTTGGTCATCCTCTACAACCAAAATCTTGTTCATATTTTTTGAAATACAAAATTAATATTCTATATTTCAATATTGTTAAACAAAAAAATTTTTTATATAAACTTTTACAAGAAATTTAAAAAATTGTTGTTCAAAATGAACCAAGAAAAATTTCTTATTGACAAGTTTGGCCGTAGAATAAATTATTTACGTGTGTCAATAACACCAAACTGCAATTTTAGATGTATTTATTGTGCAAGAGAGAATATTTCCTTACCTGAACATCCTATTGAAGAATATCTAAAAATTATCAAAGTTGCAACATCTTTAGGGATAACACAACTTCGTATCACTGGTGGAGAACCATTTTTAAGAACAGATATAATGGATTTTCTTTTAGAACTTTCCAAACTTAATCTCAAGATAGGGATTACTACAAACGCTTCTTTAATTCACGAAAAACACATTGACACACTTGCAAAACTAAACATAAAAAAATTTAATATTTCGCTTGATACACTAAACAAAAAAAAATTTAAACAAATCACAGGCAAAGATTCTCTTGAAACAGTTCTGGAAAATATTAAAATGTTAAAAACTATATCAAAAGAAGTAAAGATTAATACTGTAGTGTTAAACAATGTCAACATAGAAGATATTGTTCCTTTGATACATTTTGCTTTACAACAAGATTTAGTTTTACGGTTTATAGAATATATGCCTATTGGCAAAGATAAAAAATTTTATTATTCCACAGACAATATTATTGAAAAAATTCGGAAAGATTTCGGAAATAAACTAAAAGAATTTCACGATGATAATCTTGGCTTTGGTCCAGGGAAATATTTTGAATTACAAATTTCCACTACTTCACGAGTAATAATAGGAGTTATTTCAGCAATAAGTCATCCATTTTGTTCCTCATGTAACAGATTACGAATTACTTCAAATTTGACTTTAAGAAATTGTTTAGGGCACAATACAGAATTAAAGTTCAAAGATTTAAACAATCCTCAAGAAATAAAGAAGTTGCTTTTTAGTGCAATTGAACTAAAACCACAACAATATAATTTTACTGTTACAAACAAAGACTGTATGCGTATTATTGGCGGATAATAACTTTTGGAGGATTGTATGAAAAACAAAATTTCAATGGTGGATATAACACAAAAACAGGAAAGTTACCGTTGTGCAGTATCTGTAGGGAAAATTTTTTTTTCAAAAGAAGTATATGAAAAAATAAAGTCGGGCAAGATCTCTAAAGGCAACCCTATAACTGTAGCACAAATTGCAGGTGTTTTAGCAGCAAAAAATGTTGTTCATACAATACCGTTAACACACCCAATTAATATAACCCATTGTGACATCCAGGTTTCTTTAAGAACTAAAAACAGTAAATTTTTTATAGAGGTAACCTCTACAGTAAAAACTTCAGGTAAAACTGGTCCTGATATTGAATCTATTTTTGCTACAATGGTAAGTTTACTAACAATATACGATATGATAAAACCTTTAGACCCTTCCGCTATAATCTCGGATATAAAACTTATCTCCAAAACCGGCGGGAAAACAAATTACTTTCGCGATTAGACAATTATGACTGAAAAAAACTCTGTTTTGAGAACAACCAGAAATTTAATACTTTTTATTACTTATAATAATTTCGTAAAAACTACTTAATACCTCTTTTAAATATCCCTAATTCATTTTTATAATAATTAATACTCCTACGAGAAAGTGAAAATCCGTATTTTGATTTGACTATTTCACAAATTTCTTTATCTGTTATTTTTTTCTTATTATTGTCTGAAGCGTGTTCTATCTCAGATAATAAATTT
>CALJEJ010000013.1 GCA_938074745.1 uncultured Endomicrobiia bacterium | reverse complement strand
TTTCATACACTGTTAAGTAGCCACTGAAATTCTTGGAGTAGAGGCTTTAGCCTCGTGGGAGTAAAGGATTTATCCACGTGAAGAAAAATTTATAATTTAACGAGCTAAAGGCTCTACTCCAAAAAATCGTCAGTAAATTAAAGGTGATAGGTGACAGTAAGTAGGTGGTAGGAAGCGTTTGGTTGATAGTCAATAGTCCACAGTCCACAGAAAATGTAGCGGCAAAGCGTAAGCTTTGCTTTGTTGTATACGGCAATTAATTGCTGTCTACAAAAGATAGGGTTTTTAAAAAATTTCAGAAAATAATAGACAGCGTTTAAACGCCGTCTATGCAATTATAGGTGAAGGAAAGTAAGAAAGTGAAAAAGAAAGTCAACAAAATTTTAAACATAGGAGGATAAATTCTATGCCATTTTTTATTGGAAGAGACAGAGAAGCAAGACGAGGTTATGGGTTTGACGAAGTAGCAATAGTACCCGGAAGTATCACTATAGACCCTGAAGATGTAGATACTTCTGTAGAACTTTGTGGGATGAAAATAAAAATACCATTTATTGCCTCTGCAATGGACGGTGTTGTTGACCCAAAAATGGCGATTGCGTTAGGCAAACTGGGCGCTTTAGGTGTATTAAATTTAGACGGAATTTATACCAGATATAAAGATCCATACCCACAAATAAATAAAATACTACGAGCATCAAATGATAAAGCAACTGAAGTTATTCAACAAGTATACAAAGAACCAGTAAAAGAAGAACTTATTTATGAAAGAATTAGAGAAATTAAAAAAAATAATGTAATCTGCGCAGTATCAACCGTGCCACAAAACGCACCTAAATATATAAAAATTGCTAAAGAAGCTAAAGCAGATATTTTTGTGATCCAAGCAACGGTTGTTACAGTGAAACATTATTCTTCACGATATGGTTGTGTAGATTTAGAAAAAATCTGCAAAGAAAGTGGACTACCAGTAATAATTGGAAATTGTGTAACTTATAATGTAGCATTGCAACTTATGGAAATTGGAGCTCAGGGAATTCTCGTAGGAGTAGGACCAGGAACTGCTTGTACAACAAGACAGGTTTTGGGTATCGGAGTACCACAAATTACTGCTACAATAGACTGTAGTAAAGCACGAGATTTCTATTTCAAAAAAACAGGAAGATATGTGCCAGTAATTACAGATGGTGGAATGACTACCGGCGGAGATATTTGTAAATCTTTTGTTGCAGGGGCAGATTTAGTAATGTTTGGTTCAGGTTTTGCAAAAGCAAAAGAAGCTCCAGGAAAAGGTTATCACTGGGGTATGGCTATGCCACATTTCTATCTACCACGAGGTGCCAGAATCTACGTAGGAACAACAGGAACTCTTAAAGAAATACTTTTTGGTCCTTCACGAGTAGACGACGGAACTCAAAATTTAGTTGGTGCACTTAAAACCTGTATGGGAAATATCGGAGCAAGAACTATAAAAGAAATGCACCTTGCACAACTTATAATCGCACCTGAAATAAAATCCGAAGGGAAAAGATACCAAAAAGAACAAAGAGTTGGTATGGGTAAATAAATTATGATTTTAATATTAGATTTTGGTTCACAATATACACAACTTATCGCAAGAAGAATTAGAGAACTAAATGTTTATTGCGAAATCCATCCATACAATATCAACCTCTCACAGTTAAACAGACAAAATATTAAAGGTGTGATTTTTTCAGGCGGACCTGATAGTGTGTATGAAAAAAACTCTCCTAAATTAAAACTTTCTACATTTAACTACTTTTTAGAAAACAAAATACCTATACTTGGAATTTGTTACGGAATGCAATTTATAACCTTTCTTCTCGGTGGCAAAGTTGTTAAAGGAAAAATTCATGAATATGGATTGGCAAAAATAAAACAAATAAAAGAAAGTGTACTTTTGAACAATATACCAAACGAAACTATTGTTTGGATGAGTCATTCAGATACAATAAAAAGTTTGCCGGAAAATTTTATCATTTCTTCTGTAACTGAAAATAACCTTATTGCCACAGCAGAAAATCATGATAAAAATATCTACCTTTTACAATTCCATCCTGAAGTAAAACATACAGAATACGGTATTGAAATCTTAAAAAACTTTGTATTCAAAGTATGTAACGAAACTCCAAATTGGCAAATGAAAAATTTTATAGAAACTTCCATATGCGAAATAAAAAATTTAGTTAAAGACAATCCTGTAATTTGTGCAATTTCAGGTGGAGTAGATTCTTCTGTCGCAGCAACTTTAGTTTATAAGGCTGTAGGTAAAAATTTACACTGTATTTTCGTAGACAACGGATTGTTAAGATATGGTGAAAAAGAAAGAGTAAAAAAAATTTTTAGACCAATTTTTGGTAAAAATCTCTACATAGTAAATGCACAAAAAATTTTTTTATCACAACTTAAGGGTATAACCGACCCTGAAAAAAAAAGAAAGGTTATCGGCAAAACTTTTATCAAAGTCTTTGAACAACAGACAAAAAAAATTGAACAAAAAATTGGTAAGAAAATTTATTATTTAGTTCAAGGGACACTTTATCCTGATGTTATAGAAAGTACATCAGTAAAAGGTCCATCAAAAACAATAAAAACTCATCATAATGTTGGAGGATTGCCAAAAAAATTAAAATTTAAACTTATAGAACCACTGAAATTTTTGTTTAAAGACGAAGTAAGAAAATTAGGTTTACAACTTGGCCTACCTGAAGAAATTTTATTTCGTCATCCTTTTCCTGGGCCAGGCCTCGCAGTAAGAATTGTCGGAGAAATTACTAAACCAAAATTAGAAATTTTAAGAAAAGCTGATAAAATTGTAGAAGAAGAAATTAAAAATTCCGGTTGGTATAATAAAGTTTGGCAATGTTTTGGTATACTACTACCTGTAAAAACTGTTGGTATAATGGGAGATAAACGAACTTACGAAAACGTGTTTGCAATACGATGTGTAGAATCACAAGACGCTATGACTGCTGATTGGGTAAAATTACCATACGAGTTACTTAATAAAATTTCTAACAGGATAATAAACGAAGTCCGTGGAATAAACCGTGTGGTTTACGATATTTCTTCAAAACCGCCAGCTACAATTGAATGGGAATAAATATGGTAAATAAATATATAATAGAAATTATACCTAAAACAAAAAATTTTACTTCTATCATTGAACAATTGAAACATCTGGGATATTACAACATTGAAGATGTTGCTGTCAACAAAATTTATTCAATAACAGGAAACATCAGTAAAACTAAAGTGTTGTTTATAACAAAGAAATTGCTTGTTGACCCAATCGCTGAAGATTATAATGTGAAAAATAAAATTAACAAGTCAAAATATAATTTTGTAATAAATATCTGGTATAAACCACAAGTTTTAGACATCGTAGCAATATATGTAGAAAAAGCAGTAAAATATCTCGGACTACAAAAAAAAATTAAAGTACGTTGTGGTACACAAATCTGTATTAAGTTTAGTAAGAAAATAAATATAAAAGAATTAAAAAATCTAATAGAAAAAATTTTTATGAATCCACTTATCCAAGAATATGAAATTGTTTAATACAATCAACATTTTATCAGCTTCTGATAAACAACTAATTGAAATCAGCAAACGCGGTTTATTGTCTTTATCTCTTCAAGAAATGAAAGTCATACAACAATATTTCAAATCTAAAAAAAGAAATCCTACAGATTGCGAACTTGAAACAATTGCACAAACTTGGTCTGAACATTGTAAACATAAAACATTAACTGCTAAAGTAAAAATCAAAATAAAAAAAGGAAAAAAAGTTTTCATAAAAAAATATGACAATGTACTAAAAGAAACAATTTTTTATGCTACTAAGAAAATTAATCATCCGGACTGTTTGTCTGTATTTGAAGACAATGCAGGTATTGTGAAATTCACTAACAAATATGCTGTAGCAGTTAAAGTTGAAACACATAACCATCCCTCTGCTTTGGAACCTTATGGCGGAGCTGCAACAGGTATCGGCGGAGTTATAAGAGATATCGTAGGTTGTGGTCTTGGAGCAAAACCTATTGCTAATACAGACGTGTTCTGTTTTGGCGATTTAGAATATAAAAAAGAATTACCACAGGGAGTATTTCATCCAAGACGAATATTTAACGGTGTAGTTAGTGGTGTACGTGATTATGGCAACCGTATGGGAATACCTACAGTAAACGGCAGTATTGTGTTTGACAACGGATTTTTGTTTAATCCACTTGTATATTGTGGATGTGTAGGAATAATTCCAATAAACAAAATTAATAAAACTGTCAAACCAAATCAATATATTGTTTTAGTAGGAGGGAAAACAGGACGTGACGGTATTCACGGAGCAACTTTCTCTTCTGCTGCATTACATAATAAATTGCCGACCTCTGTAGTTCAAATTGGCGATCCAATAACTGAAAAAATGTTTTTAGATGTTATCCTTAAAGCAAGAGATTTAGGGTTGTATACAGCAATAACAGACTGTGGAGCTGGCGGGTTATCATCTGCTTGTGGAGAATTGACAAAAGATTGTGGTGCAAAAATATACCTTGAAAAAGTTCCACTAAAATACAAAGGACTGCTTCCTTGGGAAATCTGGTTGTCAGAATCACAAGAACGAATGGTTTTAATCATGGACAAACACAAAACACAAAAGTTTCTACAACTTTGTTCTTTAGAAGATGTGGAAGCAACTATAATCGGAGAAACTACAAATTCTAAAAAACTTGAAGTGTTTTATGATGGAACCAAAGTGTGTGAACTTGATACAGAATTTTTATATTATGGTGTACCTAAATTATCGTTTAACTTAAGTTATACTTTAGCAAATTTAAAACATAAAAATGTTGTAATTACTGAACCGTTAGAAAAACTTGTAAAAAAAGTTATTTCTTCAAGCAACGTTGCATCAAAAGAATGGGTTATAAGACAATATGACCATGAAGTTCAAGCTGGAACTATCATAAAACCGTTATGTGGACGTAGCAACGAAATGTATTCGCCACAAGATGCTGCAGTAATATATCCAATCAGTATAGAAGATATAGACGATAAACAGAAAGCAATATCAATAAGTTGTGGTATAAAACCTTCTTTAAGCAGAATAGATGTTGTAAAAATGACAGAATATGTTATAGATGAAGCAATAAGAAATAATATCTGTGTAGGGACAAAACTTGAAAAAATTTTTTTACTAGACAATTTTTGTTGGGGTGAATTAAATAAAACCAATCTTGCAAAATTATATTTAAGCTGTGAAACAGCAAAAAATGTTGCAATAAAATATGGAACACCGTTTATATCAGGTAAAGATAGTTTAAATAATTATTATCTATTACGTAATAAAAAAGTCTCCATACCTGAAACTTTGCTTATTACTGCAGTTGGAGTAATAGAAGATATAAACAACATCAAAACTGCTTATTTTAAACATCCGGACAATTATGTGTTCCTTTTAGGAAAATTTTCCTATAGTCTTGGCGGGTCTACTTTATCTGAGTGTTTGAAAATAAAAAATCTAAAACCTCCAGAACTAAATATAAATACTGCTATAAAAGTTTACAAATTTATAAATAATTACAACCACTATATACTTTCTGCACATGACGTTTCTGACGGCGGTGTTATAACTACAATCTCAGAAATGTGTTTTGCAAACAATCTGGGAATAGAAATTAACCTAAATACTCAAAAACTTGTAGAATTTTTATTTTCAGAACCACCTTCTTGTATCCTTGTAGAAATTCCACAAGATAAAAAAAATATGTTTGAACAACTTTTAAACAAAGAAAAAATACCTTATATTGTTTTGGGACAGTTGAAACCACAACCTTTAATTAATATAATCTCTAAAGGTAAAAACAAGTTAAAATTGTCTGTTGAAGAAATTTACAAATTGTGGACAAGTAGTGTAACCGGATAATAATTATGACCCCCACAAGTATAATCTTACGTGTAGGCGGAACTAATTGTGATAAAGAAACTGTTGTCGCATTAAAATCTGTAGGATTTAAGACGTTATTAGTTCATATAAACCAACTTCTAAAAAAAGAAGTAAAACTTCAAGAGTTTGATTTGTTAGTTATTCCCGGCGGGTTTTCATTCGGAGATTATATTTCTGCAGGTAAAGTTTTTGCTGTAGAAATTTATTATAAATTAAGAAAAGAATTAGAAAAATTTGTCTTAGATAAAAATAAATACATCTTAGGAATTTGCAACGGTTTTCAAGTACTTGTAAAACTAGGTCTTTTGCCAAAAATAAGTTTTGTTCAACAAGTTACATTGACAGAAAACGATTCAGGTAGGTTTGAATGTAGATGGGTATATCTAAAAGTTAACAAAAATAATCCATCAGTATTAAGTAAACTACCTGATATTATAGAATTACCTATAGCACACGCTGAAGGAAAATTTGTCGCTAAGGAAAAAGTACTACAAGAAATCGTAGAAAACAACTGTATTATCTTTCAGTATTGTGACAAGAATGGTGTTGTTAGTTCAAACTACCCATTAAACCCAAACGGTTCTATGCTAAACATTGCCGGAATAACAGATACTTCCGGCAGAATAATAGGACTTATGCCTCACCCTGAACGGTTTATTATAAAAAATCAATACCCAGTATACGAAAATGTAAAAAATCCTTATGGAAAACAGTTTTTTGAACTGATTAAGAAAAAAATACAAAAAATCTATTAAACAAAACTAAAACAATTATGTGTGGGATATTTGGAATTTATAACCACCAAGACGCTGCAGAATTAACATATCTCGGATTGTATTCATTACAACACAGAGGTCAGGAATCAGCAGGTATCGTATCTTCTAATGGAGAACGGTTTTTATATAAAATAGGAGCAGGTGAAGTACAAGAAGTTTTTTCTAAAGAAGACCTTGTAAAACTTAATGGTAGATTTGCAATAGGACATGTGAGATATTCAACTTATGGTTCATCAGATATAAAAAATGCTCAACCAATAGTTGTAAAATGTTCAAAAGGTTTTCTTGCTTTAGCACATAATGGAAATCTTGTAAATGCACGATATTTAAGAAATAAATTAGAACAACAAGGAGCTATATTTCAAACTACAACAGATTCGGAAGTTATTCTACACCTTATTTCTCATTCAAAAGAAAAAAATTTTGTAGATGTGTTAAAAAAAGTTTTGCCACAACTTAAAGGTGCTTATTCACTGGTTTTGTTAACTCCAAACACTTTATATGGTATAAGAGACCCATACGGTTTCCGACCATTAGTTTTAGGTAAACTTGGGAAAAGTTTTATCCTTGCGTCAGAAACTTGCGCTTTAGATATAGTTTCAGCAGAATTTATTCGCGAAATTGAACCCGGAGAAATTGTTGAAATAAAAGATACACAACTAAAAAGTTATAAATTTGCTAATTCTGTAAGAAAGGCGTTATGCATTTTTGAATATATATATTTTTCTCGGCCAGATAGTATTTTACAAGGTCAGACTATACATAGTGTAAGAATGAAGCTAGGGAAAATTTTGTATAGAGAATTGCCAACACAAGCAGATATCGTAATCCCAATTCCTGATTCTGCAAACTCTGCCGCTTTAGGTTATTCACAGGAAAGTAAAATATATTTCAATTTAGGATTTATACGCAACCACTATATTGGTCGAACTTTTATCCAACCAAGACAAAAAATACGAGACTTCTCAGCAAAGATAAAATATAATACTGTAAAAGATGTGTTAAATAACAAACGTGTAGTTGTTGTTGACGATTCTATAGTTCGGGGGACAACTTCTAAAAAACTTATTGCAATGTTAAAATCTGCAGGTTCTAAAGAAATACATTTAAGGATTTCTTCGGCACCAATAATTGCTCCATGTGTATATGGTATTGATACACCTACAAAAAAAGAACTTATTGCTGCAAATTATTCAGTAGAGGAAATCAGAAAATTTTTAGGTGTCACATCATTGTATTATATTTCTATAAACGGTATGGTATCGGCTACAAATTATGACGAAACAAATTTTTGTCTTGCATGTTTTAACAACAACTATCCTGTAAAATTAAAAAGTTAACTTGTGTTTTAGTTTTCTTATTTTTTGTCCTACAAAATTATATTTTTTTAATAGAAACCTTATCGGAAGGTTAAGTTCTGGATGGACAATTTCAGGTTCAATCTCTTTTAACGGTAACAACACAAATTTACGGTTGAGTAGTTCTTTATGTGGAATAGTTAATTTTTTTGTTTTAAGGACCAAATTGTCGTACAACAAAATGTCAATATCAATAATCCTTGGACCCCAACGAAATGTTTTTTTTCTACCTAAAAGTTTTTCAATTTTTTTTAGTTGTTTTAACAACTTAGATGGTGATAAATCTGTGAAAATTTTTACCACACAATTGTAAAAATTTGGTTGGTCAATATATCCTACAGGCGAGCTTTCATATACACAAGAAAGTTTTTCAATTGTAGCGAACTTGGTAAGAAGTTTTATAGCAGAAGAAATGTTTTTTAGTCTATATCCTACATTTGAACCAATTGATAAGTATACTGTTGCCATTAAGCTATAATACTTTTTTTATTCGTTCAATTGCTTCTTCTATACGTTCCACAGGAACAGTCAAAGCAAACCGTACATATCCTTCACCATGTTCACCCATGCCAACACCAGCAGTACATATCACACCAACTGATAAAAGTTTTTCAGCAAAAGAAACAGAAGTGTAGTTATGTGGAACTTTGCACCAAACATAAAATGTTGCTTTAGGTGGAATATATTCTAACCCAAGATCTTTTAGTCCTTTAAGTAACACATCACATCGTTGTTTATAGATTCTTCTCATTTCTGCAACACAATCTTGTGAACTTTTTAACGCGGTGACTGCTGCATGTTGAACAGCAGTAAACACGCCAGAATCATAGTTGTCTTTCAGAGTGCTAATAGCATTAATTATTTCTTTATTCCCACATACCCAACCAATCCGCCATCCTGTCATATTATATGTCTTTGATAAAGAATGAAATTCTATACCCACATCCTTTGCTTCCGGAATTGACAAAAAACTTATAGGAGGCTCATCATAATAAATCTCTGAATAAGCGCAGTCATGAGCAACAATTATGTTATATTCTTTTGCTATTGATACAACTTTTTTAAAAAATTCTTCTGTTGCAACTTGTGCTGTAGGGTTGTTTGGATAATTTAAAAACATTATCTTTGTTTTTCTTAAAATATCTTTAGGAACAATATCTAAATCAGGTAAAAAATTATTTTCTTGCGTTAATGGAAGATAATAAATATTTCCTCCGGCAAGAATTGTTGAATTTTTATAAACTGGATACCCAGGGTCAGGTACTAAAACATAATCTTGAGGATTTATAAATGCTAAAGGTAAATGTCCAATACCTTCTTTTGAACCTATTAGTGAATGAACTTCACTATCAGGGTCTAACTCTACATTAAACCTCGTTTTATACCATTCTGATACAGCTTCACAAAAAGCTTTTATCCCGCGACCAAACGGATATTGATGGTTTTTAGGATCTTCTACTGCTTTTTTCATTGATTCAACAATATGTTTAGGTGTTGGTAAATCAGGATCACCTACACCTAAAGAAATTATGTCCACACCTGATTGTTGTAACTTTTTCTTTTTTTTATCAAGTTCTATAAATAAATATGGAGGTAACTGTTTTATACGTTCACTATACTCTATTTTCATAACTTTTTAAAATCCTTACACTTTAAGGATTAAGTTCTAAATTCATTACTATAGCATGTTCACCATCAGGATAAAAATTTTCTCGTAACGCTATTTGTTTAAACCCAAACTTTTGGTAAAGTTTTATTGCTACAAAATTTCTTTCTCGCACTTCAAGATAAACATGTTCAACATTTTTCTGTCGTAATACATTAATTAAATATGCCAATAATTTACTTCCAATTTTTTTGTTCTGAAATTTTCTTTTTACAGAAAGATTAGTTATATGTGCTTCTTTATCAAATACCCAACAAATAATATAACCAACTACTTCACAAAAAAGTTCAGCAGTGAAACGTTGGGCATATTTATACTTGGCAACAAAAAATTCCGACCATTTATATTTTAACTCGTTATAAAAACTTTCTAAACTCCAATGATAAACAAAATTTTCTTTATCAATCTCGTAAACTTGTTGAATATCTTCTAATGTAGCAGGTTCTATTATTAATCTATGAATATCAATCAAATCCAATTCCATCTTTATAAGTAGTTTTTAAGTTTTTCAATTGCATACAATGTTGGTGTGATATCTACCTTATTTTCCCCCACTATATCTTCAGCAGTACCGTGGCCCGGAGATACTCGTAAAAAAGGTAAACCTACGGTAATATTGACAATATTGTGACCACATAAAAGTTTCAATGGTAGCATTCCTTGGTCATGATAGGTACAAACAATTAAAACATTATTTTTATCTTGAGCAAATTTAAACGCTTGTTCTGCAAGGATAGGACATACAATATTTTTTATTTTTAAGTTAGATTTTTTTAACCACAATTTCAAAATCTGAACTGAAGATTTTAAAACAGATTTTTCTTCAGAACCAATACTTCCATTTTCTCCATTATGTGGGTTAACACCACATATCAAAATCTCAATTTCTGAACTTTTTAACTCATATTTTTGTAAAAACTCCGATACATTAAGAATTTGTCTTGCAATATTTTCTGCTACGAGTGCATTTTTTACTTTACAAAGTGGTATATGACGAGTAAGTAACAACACTTTATACTCTACTGGCAATTTTTTATCTTTCCCTATCATCAACATTGAAACATTGGACGGGTTAATACCTAACTTTTCTGCTATATATTCAGTATGACCACTGAATTTTTTAAGACAATTTTGTGCGATTGCTATTTTTGATACAGGCATCGTAACCAACCCTACTTTCTGCTGTAACGACAACAATTCTGAAACAATTTCTACTGCGAGGTCTATCGTAGATAACGAAATTTCTCCACGAATAGCTGTAATTGGTAAGCGTGTTTTACGAAATTGATCTTTGATAGGAATACATAAAAAATTGTTTTGTGGTAATACAAAATCTTTTGTCTGACAAAGTATTTCTTTAGAAATATAAGTTATATTATAACAAGCTTTTGTTTTTTTTAACCATTTAGAAAGATACACTTTGTCAGCAACTAACAAAGGATAAAAATTATCTTTAAAAATTTTGTTTTTAAGTAGTAATAGTATAATTTCATACCCTACACCGTACGGGTCACCACAAGAAATTATTACCCATTTTTTTGTCATAACCATCTTGCAAAAAGTAAACCCACATTTTATTCAATAGGAACTAAGTATTGAATGTTAGCATTTTTCTTTAAAGTGGAAACATATTTTTCATAGTATTCTTCTGAAGTTTTTCTATAAACATACTGTAACAAATCTTGTTTAATCTCTTCAAAATTTGGTGTACGTTTTTTCCTTTTTTCAATAACTTTTATAATATGAAATCCAAACCGTGTCTCAACAATATCGCTAACTTGTCCTTCTTGTAAAGCAAATGCTACTTTCTCAAATTCTTCTACTGTATCTCCTCGAGCAATAAAACCTAAATCACCACCGTTCTGTGAAGAAGCATCGTCAGAATATTTTTTCGCTAGTTCTGCAAAATCTTCCCCTAAAAGAAGTTTCTGTTTTATTTCTTCAATTCGTTTTAACGCTTTTTCTTTTGTCATTTTATCTGTTACACGAACAAGAATGTGTCTTACACGAACTTGTTCACTAAAATATCGTTTTACAAGATGAGCTAATAATTTTATATCCTCACGTTCTTCCTTAGACAATTCGTTTTCGTTACCGGTATTTATATATCTCATAATTTTGTCAAAAACTTTTTTAGCCTGTTCTTCAGTAGGTTGGGGAACTTTTTTACGGACATTCTCATCTATAAGTTTCAATACCATAATCTGGTTAGTAATACGTTCTTCAAACTGTTTTTCAGTAAGGTTTTCTTTTCTTAGTTCTAACCTAAATGCTTCATCTGAAGGAAACCGTAATTTTACTGTTTTAATACCTTCTTCAATTTCACGTTTTGTTACTTTAATTTTTTGCCTTTTTGCTTCTTGAAGTAATAATTTATCCTCTATTAATTGATTTAAAACTTTTTGTTTTAATTCTTTAATTTTTTCAGGTGTTTGTTCTTCTTTAGGTAGAAGTTGTTCAAACTGTTCTTTTGCCGTTGCAAACAGTTTATCATATTCTGATTTCAGAATATTTTCATTATTAACTTTGACGATAACTCTGTCTACTACTGCTGAATACAAAAATAATTTTAAAAGAACTACTAATATTGTGGCGACTATTTTTTTCATGTAATTTCTCCATAATTTAATTTTTAGTTTATGTAATTACTTTGATAAAAATTTCCTCTAAAGGTGTAGATTGCCATTCAGCATGTTCCACAATTTTAACAAGTTTTCCTTCGTGGATTATTCCAACACGGTCACATACTTTCTCTAGTTCAGAAATAAGATGGGAAGAAAAAAATATAGTTTTATTCTTTTCTTTTAACTTAAGTATAAGATCACGAATTTCTTTTATTCCCAGAGGGTCTAACCCGCTGGTAGGTTCGTCTAAAATCAAAAATTCTGGGTCATGAATTAATGCCTGGGCTAAACCTAACCTTTGAACCATACCTTTAGAATATTCACCAACTTTACGATGAATACTGTCTGAAAGTTTAACAAAATCAACTATTTCAACAATCCTGTTAGTGTCTATTCCTTCAAATAATGACGAATAAAACTTTAATAATTCCCAACCAGAAAATTTTTTGTTAAAACTTATTGCTTCAGGTAAATATCCAATAACTCTATTTATTTGCCAATTAGGAACCGGAGTATTACAAATACTTATCCGTCCTGAATCAGGGTATAATAAACCTAACAAAAGTTTTATAGTAGTAGTTTTCCCTGACCCGTTCAACCCTAAAAGACCAAAAATTTCGTTTCTGTATATTTTTAATGAAAAAGATTTTATACCTATAACTTCTTTGTAACCAACAAACTTGCGTTTTCTATATATCTTAGTTACATTATCAAGTTCTGCAATAACAGTTTTTTCTTGTTGCATAAATTTACGTTTGGTAACAAAATTGTCCCTTCCCTACAATACTGAAAGATTTTAGTCGTTCTTTAAAGAGTTCTTCCTATGTTTTATTGAAATAGATTATATAAACAAAATCAAATATTTTCAAGTGTATAAAAAATTTTCTTAACTAAGAAAAAATTTTGTTCTGTGCATATTCTGGATAAAAAGATTAAAATATCACATGTAAACCATGTTATATAAATCTAAAAAAATATCTGTAATAAAAAATTAGACAAGCAAGATTTTTGGTGTGATACTATTCATTTAGTAACAGTTCAATTACAAACTTTTCCGTCTTACGGAAGGTTAAAATCTAAACCCAAAAGATAAACGATGTACAGAGTTTAACCACTTTGCTGGCAAGAATGCGTAACTTAAATCAAATCTTTTTATTGATATGTTCAAACCAATATTGAATATACTTTCTTCAACATTCAACCTGTAACCAAAAAACACTCCTACTGGAGGTTTAGCAACTTCCACACCTATTGACGGTGTTACGCGTCCTTCGTCTATTATATAAGGAACATCAACGCCTGCACAAAAGTTTAACTGTTTAGCTAAAGTGGTTGTATATCCCAAAAGCAAACCAAATACTCGTAGGTAATTTCTCTTCCCTGTCAAAAAATTTAGCAATACAACACATCAAAGGTAGACGGCGCTTAAGCGCCGTCTACCGCTACTTCTACTTCTTACTTCTACTTCCCAGCAAAAAGAAATTTTCACCTATTTTGTTACCATTTAAAAA
>CALJEJ010000012.1 GCA_938074745.1 uncultured Endomicrobiia bacterium | reverse complement strand
TTTGCAAGATACAACCCTCGCAAAGTATCTTTCCTAAACGATGTGTAGACAACTTCGTTAAACTTTGGTGAAACTTTCGGCGATGCACAACCATAGTATTTGTCAGAAACAATTTGTTTTAACTCTTTACCGTTTAAGTTACAACAATAAATCCCTTTGAATTCAAAATAATCTCTTCGTACAATATCTTTATCTTTTTTTCTATGCCATGTGGATAAAAAGACAATATATTTGCCATCCGCAGTGAAATTTATGAATTTGTTATAATAATTATCTGAATGGACACATTTTTCTTTTTTACTTCTCAAATCATATAGATATATTCCATCATTATCCAGTGTGTTAATAATTCCGTCATTATTAGTATCTCGTCTTTTACTAAGATAAGCAACCTTCTTACCATCGGGAGAAAATACCGGAAATGAATTAATATAATACGAAGGTGCAACATTAAATTCTTCGCCTGTGATAATATCTTTAATATAAACTCCCGAACCTTTCCCTACAACACCTAATGAATAATCAGTTCTCCATGAAACGTACAATATTTTAGACCCGTCCGGAGAATAAGAAGGGAAAGCGTTTTCATATTTATCTTCTACCAGACGTCTTGTTGTTAAAGAATCTATTTCTATTTCATAAACTCCACTATACGCAGTTGGAGACTGCCAACAAGTAAAAATTATTTTTTTACTATCTAAAGAAAATGAAGGATGTTTAGGTCTATATCTAGCAGGAATTAATAACTTTTCTTTCCCTGTAGTTAAGTCTAACAAATAAAGACCTTGCTGGTCAAAATTGTCAATTATACCATTACCATCAGTATCTTCCCTCGCAGAAAGAAAACAAATATATCTCCCATCATAAGAAAATACAGCAGAAGAGTTATAATATTTATTAGGAACAACACATTCCACACCTGTCCCATCTCTATTTATTATATATACTCCAGCACAGTCAGAAATATTAATTTTTCCGTCATTGTTAGTATCTTCAGTAGCAGCAATAAAGACAATTTTATTTCCGTCAAAAGAAAATGATGGTTCCCTACAGAAATATCTGTTAGGGAACAACATTTTCCAATTCGTTAGTTCTAATATTTCAGTTACATTATTTTTTGTATACCATTTTGGTAATGTAGTTGTCTTTAATAAATAATTTTTACACTCCTGAAACAATCCTTTTCTAAAATAAACTTTTGCCAAGCTGATATATAATTCAGGTATATTAGGATATAATTTGATTAACTGTAATAACGAATTACAAGCTTCATCAAGACGGTTATTGCGAAGTAGTTTAATTACAGAATTAAATTTAAACCTAAACAACATAATTATACTTGAAACGCATTTTTTATATGTTCAATATTATTTGGTGGCATTATAGCCAATACATCAAACCTGTAGTTACTAAAATTTCTTTTAGTAGTTTTCAGATATATCATTGCAGATTTAATTATTCTTTGTTGTTTTATATAATTTACTGCTTCTTGAGGTAAACCGTAAGAAAGATTACTTCTATATTTTACCTCTACGAACACGAGAGTATCATTAGTTTTATCGTACGCGATAATATCAATTTCGCCCCACCGTGTTGAAAAATTTTTTTCAATAATTTCGTAGTTGTGGGAAGTAAGATATTTTACAGCAATTTCTTCAGCTATAACTCCTGTTTTACGCCTGTTTAACATGGTTTATTAAAAACAAACTTTGAAGCATAATATCTATGCAATTCGCACAAACCAATTTCATAGATTTTTTTCATATGTAATTTTGTAGCATACCCTTTATGTTTTGCAAAATTATAATACGGTATAAGTTGGTCATAAAGTGTCATAATTTTATCTCTGATAACTTTTGCAATAATAGAAGCCGAAGCTATTACTGCACTTTTTTTATCCCCACCTATTATGTTCTTACATAAAAATTTAATCCCGTCTACTGAATATCCATCTACAAGTACTAAATCTACTTTTTTAGTCAACTTATTTACTGCATTTTTTATTGCAAGACGGTTCGCTATAGAAAGCATAACAGTGTTTATTATTTTAGTGGGGATTATAACATAAGAAATTTCCTCTGCTAAATTTACAATCTGGTTAAACAAAAGTTCTCTGTTTTTTGGTGAGAGACTTTTGGATTCGTTAAGATAAGGAATATATACTTGAGCTGAAAAAACAACCGCTGCTGCTACTAAAGGTCCTGCTATACAACCTCTACCTGCTTCGTCAACACCACATAATAACTCTGCAGAAAACTCCTCTCTTATTTTTTTGTCAAACAAAAAAAGTTGATTTACAACTTTATTATCATTATTGGTTAGTTTCAATTTTAGTTGCTTTATTTTCTTGAGTTTCTTTTACTGTTGCTTCTTTACCAACTTTTTCACGTAAATAATACAATTTTGCTCTTCGGACTTTACCACGTTCTAATACTACTATAGATTTAATCATAGGAGAATACAAAGGAAAAATTCTTTCCACACCCACACCATAAGAAATTTTACGTACAGTAAAAGTAGAATTTATCCCGCGACCACGTTTAGCAATTACTATACCTTCAAACGTTTGTGTTTTTTCTACACCTTCCTCTTTAACTGTAAATATAACTTTAACTGTATCTCCAACAGAAAATTCTGTAACTTGTTTTTTAACATTAGGGTCTAACATTGTAAGATCAATTTTCATTAACTTTCTCCTCCTTAATTACTTCTTCAAGTAACATTTTTTCTGTTTTAGTTAGTTTTATTTTTTCAATAATTTCAGGCCGTTTTTTATATGTGTTTCTTATAGATTCTTTTAACCTGAACAAAGCAATTTTTTTATGATCACCTGAAAGAAGTACATCCGGAACACGCATGTTATAAAACTTATATGGTCGTGTGTATTGAGGATAATCTAAAAATTTTTTAATAAAACTTTCGTCTTTTAACGAACCTTGTTGTTTCACTACACCTTTAACATATCTACATACACTGTCTATTAATACCATAGCAGGAATTTCACCACCAGTAAGTATGTAATCGCCAATAGAAATTTCTTCGTTTACAAACTTTAATACTCGTTCATCAATACCTTCATATCTTCCACAAATAATCACAAGCCACTTTTTT
The DNA here is from genome assembly GCA_938074745.1 of uncultured Endomicrobiia bacterium. GTDB lineage: Bacteria > Elusimicrobiota > Endomicrobiia > DTEH01 > DTEH01 > CALJEJ01. The sequence goes on along the minus strand of CALJEJ010000012.1, from coordinate 50,641 downwards.
TTATAAAGTTCATAAACTTTTTGTTGTGTTAACAGTTTACCTTGTGGAGAAACGTATATTATCCAAGGTTTTTTATTTTTATTTTCTTTTTTGATTTTGTTAATTGCTCTAACAATAGGTTCTGGTTTTAATACCATTCCGGGTCCGCCACCATAAGGCCGATCATCCACAGTTCTATGTTTATCTTTTGCGAAATCGTGTAAATCGTAAATATTAACCAAAATTTTACCGTTTTTTATCCCACGAGATATTATACCATAATTCATTACAGAATCAAAAATTTTAGGTAACACAGTTATAACATCAATTCTCATCACCATTATCAGTTATACCATCTACATGTTTTACAAAAATCATTTTATTAAAAACATCCACATTTTCTATAAGTTCTTTTATAAAAGGAATCATTAATTCTTTTTCATTATTTTTTTGAACAATTAGCAAACTATATTTTTGTGGAATTTTTATTACTTCTTTGACAATCCCAATTTCTTTATAATTTCCTGCTTGACAGCCAGTTTTCACACAACAGCCTATAAGTTCAGAAATAAGAAACACATTTTCTGGTAATTGCTTAAACTCTTTATAGATAATGGCATTAACAGCAACTTTTGCTTGTGAAATACTTGTAATTTCTTTTACCTGAAGTAGATAAAAATTTTCTTTATTAGTTTTGTTTAGAAAACTGATTGTATACGTTCCAAGAAGAGATTGTTTTTTTTCAAAAATTACTATATCTCCGGTTTGTGGAACCAGTTTTGCTGAAGAAAAAGTTACTACAAAAGTGCCATTTAACCCTTTTGTTCGAAGAATCTTGCCAATTTTTAAAAGCACAGTTTTGTATTTTTATGTTTTAGTTCCATAATAAGGTAAAACAAAATAATTTTATTCTATAACTTCTATAACAACTCTACGACCAAGTTTTGCTGCAGAACAACCCATTATTGTCCTTATTGCTCGTATAAGTCTACCTTGTTTACCAATAACTTTTCCGCGGTCAGTATCAGCAACTTTTAGTTCAAGGATTACTGATTTCTCACCGCCAATCTCTTTCACTTCAACTTTTTCAGGATAATCTACCAAGGCTTTCACAATTGTTAACAGTAATTCTTTCATACATCTTTCCCCCTTTCAACAATTTAACAGACTCGCCCCCGACCAACCTCGGGTTTTTCTTATTGATTAGATGTTATAGCCTGAATAATTTCAGATTCAATTTTTTGTTTTTTAACAAATTTTTTATATAATGAAGCAACTGTTGGCGTAGGTTTAGCACCGTAGTTTAACCACTTTTGATAAAGTTCAAGTTTTAGTTCAATTTTTTTAGTTTTTGCATCGTAACTGCCAATAACTTCTATCGGTTTACCACTAACTTTTCGTCTACTGTCAATAGCCACTATTCTATAGCGAGGTTCATTTTTTTTCCCAACTCGTTGTAACCGTAAAACTACTGCCATATACTTCTCCTTCAAACTTATTTTTGTTTGGTTTATAAAAAGTTTATATAAAAAGTCAATATATGTTAAGAAAATATTTTTGAATGTTAAAATTTAGGCAGGGTTAAAACAAAAGTTGAACTAGTTTTTTTATATTACTTTACATATTTGTTTATAATACTTCTCGCCCAACACACAGTTCAACTGAAGGATTTCTCTAACACGAGATTTTGTATCATAAGGAACAAAATTTTTATATTTTTTATATGAAAGTGTCCCTATCCTTGGTGAATAAGGAAAAACATGTATCCAGTTAAGGTTTAAAGTTTTAATAAAATTTAAGGTATTATTAAATCTTTCTTTAGTTTCTTCCGGATATCCTACAATTAAATCTACTGAAATTATTACCCCAGGGAAAATTTTTTTCAATATCATAATTTTGTCTTTACACTCTTGTGCAGTGTATTTTCTGTTCATACACTCTAAAATATAATCATCTGCTGATTGTAAAGATATATGAAAATGTGGAAATATCTTATCTTTATATTTTTCTATTAAAGAAAAAAACTTGTCATTAATATCAACTGGTTCAAGTGAAGAAAAAATAAGTTTTACATCTACATTTTGTAGTATTTCAGTTGCAAGGTCTACAAGGTCATAATTGTGTCCATTTGTTACATCAGAGTATTTCCCTATGTTAGTCCCTACCAAAACTATTTCATTAAATCCATTTTTTCTTAAATTCTCTATTTCGTCAATAACTAACTTTTTAGGTTTGGAATAAATATTGCTCCTTAAAAAAGGAACAATACAATAAGAACAAAAATTGTTACATCCGTCTTGTATTTTGACGTATGCTCTTGTATGACCAAAAAAACTGCTAATGTATTCTTTCTGACAAGAACTGTCTACACAAGTATATTTATTTTTGTTATCTACAAATTCTACATTAATTGGGATTGCAAGCCGTAAGTAAAAATCTGAATACAAACTGTTTTGTTTAATGTATTCAGCATAACATCCAATAAGAAGTGTTCTTTTTTTAAAAATATCAGAATCTCTTGCTACCCGACGAATAAATTTGTAAACATCACGTTCTGCAGATTGTGTTACACAACAACTGTTGACTATTATTACATCTGCTGATTTATAATCTTCAACCAGTAGATATCCAGATTTTACTGCAAGTTCTTTTATTAGTTGACTTTCGTACTGGTTAGTTTTACATCCGAATGTTCTTACAAAAAGTTTTTTCATTTTTTGTTATATGTTATTTATATAATAAACAACAAGCCCACTTAATAATATTCCTGCAGTTTCACTACAAAGAATGGTATCCGCTAAATTTACAAAAAATGTATCTTTCTGATTGAGGAAAAAATTTATCTCAGAATTTGTGAAATCTCCTTCTGGACCTATAAATAATCTAATATTGAATTTTGTATTACTATATTTTATCTGTTGTAAAATTTTCAATAAATTTGTTTGAGACGAATTTTTATATGCTATGATGTTATAAACTTTAGTATTATTTTTATGTTTAAAACACTCCTCAATATTACAAGGATAAGTAAGTTCAGTAAGATAAGGTCGTTCTGATTGTTTAGAAGCTTCTATAATTATTTTGTAAAACCTATCATATTTTTTAACAAAATTGTCTTTATCTACTTCGCAACGTGAAGTTAACAACGGAACAATTGTATCTATTCCTAACTCAGTTGTTTTTCTTATTACAAGTTCAAAATTTTTAATTTTTATTATACTCTGACATAGAACAATTTTGTTTTCTTTTTTTTCAAGAATTTTTACAGTTAAAACATTATCAGCAATTTTTTTAACTATACCATAAAATACGTCTCCAACACCGTTAAACAATTTTATTCTTTCACCTGTTTTTACACGGTAGGATTTTATAATGTGTAAAGTCTCTTCAGACGAAATTATAACTTCTTCAGAATTTTTATCTATATCTGGAATATAAAACTGTGTCACTATAGTTTTACTAAATATTTAATCCTAAGGTTTTACCATAGTCACGTAACGCATTTTTTTGTCTTTCATTAAGTTTTGTAGGCACTTGTATTATTATTTCAACATATAAATCTCCACGACGGCCCGTATGAAGATCAGGCATACCTTTGTTTTTTAACCGGAAAACTTTGTTTGGTTGTGTCCCAGGCGGTACTGTCATCTGTATCTTTGAACCATCTATTGTTGGGACTTCTATTTCACCACCTAATACTACAATAGGATATGGAACTTCTACTTTACACACTAAGTCATCTCCTTGACGAACAAACACTGGATGTGGTTCAATCCGAATCACTACGTACAAATCTCCCGGACTACCACCTTCAGTTCCTGCTTCACCTTTACCTTTTACACGAATTGATGTTCCGTTATCCACACCAGCTGGAATTTTTACCACAATATTCTCATGTTCTTTAACTTTCCCGTGACCATAACACCGTTCACAAGGTAATTCAACAATTTCTCTTTTCCCTTTACATCGTGGACAAGTTTCAGTAAAACTAAAAAATCCTCTAGAATGTTGAACATATCCAGCACCTTTACATTTTGGACAGACTTTTTTAGCAGTACCCGGTTTCGCTCCAGAACCTTTACACACAGGACAAGTTACTGTGTGATAAAATGATAAATTTTTTTCTACTCCTTTAAACGCTTCTTCTAAAGTTATTGTTAAAGGAATTTCTATATCTGCACCACGTTGAGGACCACGAGGTTGTTGACGAACTCCAAAAAAATCAAACAGATCTTCAAAAATATCCCTGCCAAAACCTATGTCACGAAATATAGAACTAAAGTCTACACCTGAAAATATATCTTCTGGTGTGTAAGCACTGTCTATTCCAGCATGACCGTACATATCGTATTGTCTTCGTTTGTTTGGGTCAGATAATACTGCATAAGCTTCCGAAATTTCTTTAAACTTTTCTCTAGCTTCGTTCTTTTTTTCTGGTGGAACACGGTCAGGATGATATTGTACAGCAAGTCGTCTATACGCCTCCTCAATTTCTTTTTGAGATGCGTTTCTACTTACACCTAAAATTTCGTAGTAATCTTTTTTTACTGGCATATTTTATTTTTCAACCTATTTTTTTTTATTTTTCTTTATATTCAGCATCTATAACTTCGCCTCTATCTTTCCCGTTTTTTTGTTGTTCAGAAGAAGACTCGCCTGTAGAAGATGTTTTTTCTTTATCAGTTTTTCGTGCTTCTTTGTATACAATCTCACTGAGTTTATATGTAGCTTTTAACAAGTCATCTTTAGCTTTCCTTAATTCATTTATATCTTCAGAAGTAAGTTTACTTTTAGCATCATTTATTGCACGTTCAATTTCTAACCGCTCCTCTTGAGAAAGTTTGTCACCGTAGTCTCTTAACGATTTTTCTGTAGTATAAATTATTCCATCTAAATTATTCCGTTCTTCAATAATCTCTTTTCTTTTTCTATCTTGTTCAGCGAACTGTTCTGCTTCTTTTATCATTCGTTCAATCTCTTCTTTAGAAAGTTTATGAGGTGCAGTAATACGAATAGATTGTTCTTTACCCGTACCTAAATCTTTTGCACTCACATGTAATATACCATTTTCATCAATATCAAATGTAACTTCAATTTTAGGTACACCACGAGGCGCAGGTAAAATACCTTCAAGATAAAATCTTCCTAAAGAAGTATTATCTTTTGCTAGCGGACGTTCACCTTGTAATACATGAATTTCTACTGAAGTTTGGTTATCTGTAGCAGTGGTAAATATTTCAGAACGTCGTGTAGGTATCGTTGTGTTTCTTTCAATAAGTTTTGTAAACACACCTCCTAAAGTTTCTACACCTAAAGACAAAGGAGTTACATCTAAATGAACAATATCTTTTATTTCTCCACCTATGATACCTGCTTCTATTGCAGCACCTATCGCTACACATTCCATAGGATCTACCCCACGTTCAACCTTCCTACCAACATAATCTTCAAGAAATTTTATTACGATAGGCATTCTGGTAGGCCCTCCAACTGGAATTATTCGTGTTATATCGCGTAACGAATTTATCCCGCTATTAGGTTTATTTTTTGCGTCATTAATTGCTTGGTCAATAGATTTTGCACATCTTTCTACAATTGGACGAACAAGTTGTTCTAAAGTAGCACGTGTGATTTTCATAGTGAGATGTTTAGGTCCTGTAGCATCCGCTGTAATAAATGGTAAATTTATTTCTGTTTCTAACACACTTGAAAGTTCAATTTTAGCTTTTTCTGCTGCTTCACGAATACGTTGCATCGCCATTTTATCGTTTGACAGATCAATTCCAGTTTCTCGTTTAAACTGTGCTATGATATACTCTATCAACGCATTATCCATATCAGTACCACCAAGTTGTGTATCTCCAGCAGTAGATATTACATCAAAACTTTTTGCTCCACCTGCTTCCCAAAAACGCATTATTGTAACATCTAAAGTTCCACCACCAAGATCAAATACCATAATTTTTTCTTCATGAGCTGCTTTATCAATACCATATGCTAAACATGCAGCTGTAGGTTCATTAATAATTCTAACAACCTCAAGTCCTGCAATTGTTCCTGCATCTTTAGTTGCCTGTCTTTGGTTATCATTAAAATATGCAGGAACTGTAATCACTGCACGGTCAACTTTGTCGCCAAGAAACGCTTCAGCATCACGTTTGATTTTCTGTAAAATAAATGCAGAAATTTGTTGTGGTGTATATTCTTTACCAAAAATTTTGTACTTATAATCAGTTCCCATTTTACGTTTAAACGCAGTAATTGTACCTTCAGGATTTGACACAGCCTGTCTTCTTGCTGGTTCACCAACAAGTAATTGCCCATCTTTAGTAAATGCAACGTATGATGGGAAAGCTTTACCACCAAGAGTTAGTCCTTCTGCTGCTGGAATTATAGTAGGTTTACCTCCTTCTAAATACGCAGCAGCAGAGTTAGAAGTACCTAAGTCAATACCAATTATTTTGCCCATAAGTCATCCCTCCTTGTTTTAAAATTTTTTCTATTAAATTTTTTCAATTTTGTTTTTCAACATTCGTTTCATTTTCATCAGGTTGTTCAGTAGGTTCAGTATCAACTTTTGTTTCTTCTGGATGGGGTTTTATAACTTTAACTTTCGCAGGACGTAGAACTATTTCCTCACCATCGTGTTTTATCAAATAACCATTTGAAACAATAGCAACAATCACATTTTCTTTTTCTTTATCATCGTTGTATTCATACTCTACTATCTCATGTCGCAACGGGTCAAACATCTCACCTACACAGTCAATTTTTTCAACTCCCTCTTTTTTTAAAAAATTTTCTAACTGTTTATATAACAAATTTATCCCCTCCACAATATTATCAACTCTGTTATTGGTTTCGTTAGTTGCAACTTTATTAGTCAAAGGTTTTATGTCTTTCATAGAAGTTATAGCATGCAAAAAAGTCTCGTATAACGTAATAAGTTCTTCAAGTACATATATTTTACCTAATAAAAACTGTTTACGTTTTTCTTTTTCAACACGGGTTCTATAATTTTCAAATTCTGCTTTTAATGAAAGTATTTGTCTATAACTTTCTTTATTTTTTTCCTCTAACTGTTTAATTTTATCCTCTTGTTCTTTAATAAGTTTATTTTTTTCCTCAATTGACTGTCGCAAAAGGTCTTCTTCATTAATTTTTTCTTCACGAGCAAGTTTAATTACTTCTTCAACTGGATTTTCTTTTTTAGCAGCATTTTTTGAGTTGTTCATATATATAACCTCTTTTCTTGATATATGCCAGATGATCAATTTTCATAATATTAGATGTTTCTAACCCAGTTTTGGGTTCAATTTCTGCCAACAAAACATCTTCATTAGCACCTGTTGAAACAACAATCCTTGCATAAGGGTCTATAACCATACTGTGACCAAAATAACTTTTTCCTGCGTAATCAGTACCTACAGAATTTACTGCACAGAAATATATTTGGTTCTCGTAAGCTCTACTACAATTAGTAAGTTTCCATATATTATAATCTCTAAGAAAGGCCGAAGGTCTTATTACCATCTCTGCGCCTGATAATGCATATTCTCTTACAAGTTCTGGGAAATCGCCGTCAAAACATATCACACAACCAAATTTTACACTTTCCGTCTTCCACAAAGAAATTTTCCTACCAGCTATACTCCAGTGTTCTGTAGGGAAAAGATATATTTTTCTATATATCCCCTCAATTTTTCCTTTAGAGGTGATAAATATTACACTGTTATAGAACTTGTTTTTAACATTAGAAGGTTCGTAAGTTGGAAATAAAATATTCGTGTTATACTGTTTGGCTAACGTGGAGAACAGCTGGATTATTTTTGGCAGTTTATGTTTTAGTTCTAGATAAATTTTATTTATTTTTTGTGTTTTGTTATCCGAAGACAACGAGAATCCAGTAGTAACAGTTTCTGGAAATACTATTAAATGCGGAGTAATGTTTTGCCTAAATATCTCTTTTATCCAAGATACACATTTTTGGACATTTTTATCTATATTTAACGGAACAGGTCTCAGTTGAACACTGCAATATAAAAATTTTTTCACTAAAAACTACCCTGGCTATTTGTGTTGTTTTCGGTTATAATCAATAATTTTTACAGCTTCAATTGCAATCTTTATTGCTTCTTCAATACCAACTTTTTTTACAATTGGTGCAGAAGACCAAGTCGCTCCTATAATTGCCAGAATCTCTCCTGCTGAAAGTTTTCTTATTGAAGAAATTACAAACAAAGCTGCAGATTCCATTGAAGTAGCAAGAGCATTACCACGTTCCCACGCTTTCCACAACAATTCGTTTTCTTCTTGTAAAGGTAACGGAGGACTACCTGGCGCAGATTCAATATAAAACGCATCTTTACAATGCACAATTCCTGCATGCCACCTAAATTTCAATTTTTTTGCTGCTTCAATTAACGCATTGGTTACCTCAAGTGAAGCCACTGCTGGGTATGACAACGGAATATATTGTCGAGTTGTACCTTCCTCACGTATCGCTGCCGTAGAAATTACTACATCGCCAATATCAACCTCTTTTTGCAACGACCCTGCAGTCCCTACTCTGATAAAAGTATCAGCACCAATCCTTGCTAACTCTTCTATACAAATTGCTGTAGAAGGACAACCAATACCTGTAGAAGTTGTGGAAATTTTTATTTTTTTACCATCATAACCTGTAATATATCCACTAAAAGTTCTAAACTCGCGGTTAAACGCTACCTCTTTGGCTTCGTCAAAATATTTTGCAATAAGTTCAGTTCTTGCTGGATCCCCAGGTAACAGTACATACCTGCCAACATCACCTTTACTTAAGGCTATATGATACTCTTTATTTTTCTTCATTACCCCTCCTTTAATAGAATGAAATAAACTAAGTTTGATTTTCTTGTTGTTGTGACATTGCAATTTTCTGAGCCTTTTTTTTCTTTTTTAATCTTCTTTTATATCTTTGCCTAATCTTAAGTTTTCTAATCTTTTGTTTACTTTTAGACCTATGTGTCACAATTTTTCACCTCCTTGGAAAGTAGTTGATATGTTTCCTGTAATGATTGAGAAATAACTTTTGTTTCACTAATAACAGAAATAAAGTTGGTATCTCCAAACCACCTCGGAACTATATGAACATGTAAATGGCCCTCAATTCCTGCACCTGCTGCTTTACCTAAATTTAACCCAATATTCACACCATCACATTTTAACACTTTTTTTAAAACTTCCGTCATTTTTGTCACTGTAGAAAACAAATCTAGAAGTTCCTCACAGGACAGTTCAGACAAATTTTTCAAATGTCTATACGGAATAACCATAACATGACCGTTAGTGTAGGGATATAAGTTTAACATTACACAACAATGCTGGCTTCTATAAACCACATAATTCTTTTTATCGTTTCTACTTTTAATTTTCTTACAGAACACACAACTACGCATTTTTTTATGAGTTTTGATAAATTTTATTCTCCACGGTGCCCATAATATCTGCATATGTTTTTATAATTTTACAATTCTTACACTATCTTTTTTTACCCAACCTTGAATTTTTTCTTTTGGCAGATATATAGCGTAATAATCATCTTTTTGTGTCAGAACAACAACTTTTCGTGCTTCAGATAATGGAATTGATTTTATATTTAAAATTTCCCGTGGTTCTGAAGTTAAATTTGTAGGTTCTACAACAATACCAGTTTTTTGCAAATTTTGATTATACCTTATTATAAAACAAATTAAGAAAAATACAAACCCAACAAAAAAAATAATTCTCCATCTACGCACTACAACTGTTGTATAAAACGTAGACACAATTAAAGTTAAAAAAAACATTATATTGAACAGTAATAATCCTATGTACAATTCTTTTAATGAAAAAAAATAAAAAATTTTAGTTAACACATTTTCCATTTCTAAATTATTGGAAACTTTTTTTACAAAATATAAATTGTGGTTTACATCTGCATCGTGATAATCTAAAAGTTTAGCAAGTTCGTAATAATACCTTGCCCAACCTAATTTGTTCTCACGAAAATAACAATTCCCTAAATTGTATAACACGCCCACACAATATAGCTGGTTTTGAATTAATTGTGTATTAATTTTTTCTAATATTTCTCGTGCAGCAGAGTATTCTCCTTTTGAATATAATTCAACAGATTGGTTAAACAATAATTTTAAATTAGATATTTCTGTAGGTTGTAGGTCAACAGAATATCCTACTGAATAAATTAATATAAAACCCACAACTATTAAAACCCGACTGCTAATTTTAGAACTTTTACATTTTTTGTAGTTCATATTCAAGTTTTGTAACAATATTTTCTGTTTTAGTTATTAATTCTTTAAGATCTATATTTTCAACTGTAGCAGGCGAAAATTTATAGAAATTTATTTCATCCCATAAAGTTATAAATTCATTTATCACTATTGAAGAAACGTTTTTTATTTCTAAAAATTCTTTTACTGAATCAATAGTAATAGTCACTTTGTCAGAAGTTAAAGAAAGTTTGTCATTTAAATATTCTAATAATAGTGTGTATAAGGAGTTCATTATATTTTTAGGTTCTAACTTTCCAGCATTGGATTTCAATTTACGGATATTTTTTTTAAAGTTTTTAAATGCAAAAACAAACTTCAGTTTTTTAACATCTTTACTGCGACTTTTAGAATAAATTTTGTAACTGCTAAAAGATAACCAACTTAAAAGTGGTAAAATTTGAAGTATTATTAAAACAGATGTTGATATAGTGTTGTGTTTAACTATGTTTAAATTTGTCTTTATATATCTTATATCTTCCAGTTTGAAAGGTATACTTTTGTCAGATTTTTTTTGTTGATAATCTATTGAAAATTTTTTCCCTTGAGCAAGAGACGTCTTTGACGGTGTAACTTCTAGTATAAGTGGTTTTGATACTGCAGTTTCGTAAGAACGAGTTTCAGGATTAAAATATACAAACCTTATCCCAGGTAAAATTTTTTGTCCTGGAGATGTTGCAGAAATTGGAAATTTTATTATTTTTGTTCCACTGACTTTATAATTTTCTTTTTTTATATCATAAGATATAATTGGGTCGAAAACGACAAATTCTTGACCTAAAATTTTTTGTATCATTTGTTTAGGTAAAGATACACTTTTAATATTACCCAACCCCGAAATTTTTACATTCAACATAGTTGTGTTGTTAACTTCTAACTTATTGGTATCTAAAGAAGATGTTATCACAAATTTTCCTACAGAACCGCTAAAATCCTGTGGTTGTGGCTGTGGCAAAGGTAAAACAGTAATTTCTATAGGGTTAGATTTTAACACCAACTCTTTACCCTGAGAAAAAAATCGTCTAAAAAAACTGTCAGAAAAAAATCTGTCTATATCAAAATCTTCAATTACACATTTTACTACAGCAGGTCCAATAACATATTTGCCTGAACTTACAGGAAACAACGCTGTTTTTATTTCTGAGACATAATATCGTTCACCGTTTATAATAGTGTAAAAATTTCTCTGCGGAGGTAAATCTTCTTTTACAAAACCTGTAGTATCTGCAGGAGAATATTGTGGCTGAGATAAAAGATTTATTTTTGTGTAAAACCTAAAAGTGAGCGTAATTTGTTCATTTACATAAACAGTATGTTTGTCTACAAAGGTTTCAACAAAAATATCTTTCTTTGTCCCTCTATACACATCTTTTTCTGTAGGCAACGATTTTTGTTGTATTGTTTTTTCAACTTTAATTTGAATTGGTTGTGTTTGATAAATTTTTCCTTGGTATTCAATTGTTATAGGATTTATTGTGAACTCGCCTACTTTTCTCGGAGAAAGGACATAATTAAATACTATAGAAGAAGTTATCTGACCGTTGATAATAGAGATGTTTTGACTTCTTCCAGAAGAGTATACTTGAAAATCAGATAAGTCAGGCAGTTTGGGATTAGGTAAAGTTGTAACATTGCCCGAGACTGTCACCTGAAGATTTATCTGTTCATCTAAAGAAATAACATTTTTATCTACAGTAGCTGTAATAGTAATTTCAGCAAAATTATAATAACAAATTAAAATCAGCACTATTAACAAAATCAATTTCTTCATAATATTACCAATCCTTATCTACAGCAGGTAATTTTGGTTTAATTTTTTTTAACATTTCTTTTTGCCACTGTTTTTGTTGTTGTTCGTTCATTTCTAGTAATCTTGCAACATCTTGTTGGCTCATAAACTTCTTTTTTTGTTGGCTTTGTTGTTCATCTTGTTTTTTATTTTTTTCTTTTTGTTGTTGAGAAGTTTGTTTTTGTTGAGGTTTAAGGTTCGGATTTAACAATATGTACTGAAGATTATATTTTGCGTCTATATCTTCAGGATTAAGTAAGAGAGATTGTTTATACATTTCTTTTGCTTGTTCAAAATTCCCCATTTTATAGTATGTGTTACCCATATTATAATAAATTTTAGATTTTACATATTTATCTTTAGTATATCCCAACGCTTTTTGATATTCCTTAATCGCTTCATCATAAAATTGCTGTTTATAAAACACATTGCCACGGTTGTAATAAAGAACAGCAGAGTCTGGTTTTTTAATTTCAGCTGAACGATACTTCTCCATTGCATCATCATATTTTTCTTTTTGGAAAAGTTTGTTGCCTTGGTTAATATCTTTGCTGAAACCTGCAAAACTTATGTTCACAATAATTAGACTATAAAAAATTTGTAATAGAATAAACCTCTTCATATTTCAGCAAACCATTTTGGCGGAACAAAAATTTCTATTAAAAAAAGAAAAATTAAAATATATACAAAATAATGATATCTGTTTTTATATAAGTTATAAATTTTGCTTTTTAACTCAACTTTTTGCGTATTAGCAATTTCGTCATACAACTGTTCTACAATACCCAGTTCACCATAAGTAAGCGAGTAGTATCTACCATTAGTAATATTTGCAATTTGTGTTAACAGTTCTTCATTTAATTTACTGGTTACTATATTACCAGATTTATCTTTTTTATAATCTACTATATTTCCTGCATTATCGCGAATTGGTATTGGTCTACCTTCAGGAGTTCCTACACCTACAGTGTAAATAACAATACCATTTTTCCTTGCTTCTTGTGCAAGTTGTACTGGTGAGGAATCATGGTCTTCACCATCAGTAAAAATAATTAATATTTTCCCTCCTTTATGTGGCTGGTCTTTCAGAACACGAATTGTTTCTGCAATACAATCACCAATTTTTGTCCCAGGATATGGAACAATATCAGTATCTATCACTGATAATAAATATTTTGCCGCATCAATATCTAAAGTCAATGGACATTGATAAAATGCAATACCTGCAAAAGTTATTATACCTACTCTATTTCCTTGTAATCTGTCTAATAAAACATTAATTATTTTTTTAGTAAACTCTAACCTATTAGGTGTTATATCTTCAGCTAACATACTTTTAGAAGTATCAATACCAATTATTACATCTACTCCATGAGTTTTTACTTCTTGAGGTACGATACCCCACTGCGGTGAACTTAACGAGAATAAAAAAATTGCTAATATAAAAATTGATATTAACAGTTGGACTTTATAAACCTTTAAAATCTGCGGTACAGAACATATATGGTTTAATAACTTTAAATTAATAAAAACAGTAATTATTCTCTTGTATTTTTTATAAATTTTTATAGCCACTACAATAAACAACGGAACCAACACTGCTAGTAAATAAAGATAAAAAGGATATACAAATTTCATAACATTTATGGTATTTTGAAAAATATTATTTTTTCTAACACAAATCGCGTGACAAATAATAAAAATGCTAATATTAAAAATCCTTGATGTAAATATCTATACTCTGTATATTCTTTCATTTTTACTTCTGTTTTTTCTAATTTATCTATTTCCTTAAACACTTCATACATTTGTTCTTTAGTTCTTACATTAAAATATTTTCCACCTGTAATATCTGCAATTTGGATTAACAGAGGTTCATCAAGGTCCTGTGGTAGATATACTTCGCGTTTGCCCCAGAAAGGATCGTCAATTATATACAACGACTTACCACCAGCAGTACCACAACCTATAGTGTAAATCTTTATATCACACGATTGTGCTGCTTTTGCTGCAGTAATAGGGTCTATCTCGCCCATATTATTTCTTCCGTCAGTAAGCAAAATTATTACCTTAGACTTACTTTCTTTAGTACTGCCTGAAGTCATTCTTGCAATACAGCTCATAATGGCGCTACCTATCGCTGTACCATCAAGTTTTATAATTCCTATATGGGCATTGTCTAACATTTTTAATACTGCATTATGGTCAGTTGTTAATGGACATTGTAACACAGGAACACCACTAAATAAAACAATTCCAATACGGTCATCTTTACGTAACTTGACAAATTCTTTAGCAGCAGCTTGTGCTACTTCAAACCTATTTTTGGGTTTAAAATCAAGTGCATACATACTTGTGGAAGTGTCAAGACATAACATTATATCCACTACGTGTTTAGTATCTTCTTTAGTAACAATACCTTTTTTAGGTCCGGAACTTGCTATTATTAACAAAGATAAAATTATTACAGTTAATATACTAGACAATTTTTTTAAACTGATTTGTTTTTTAGATTTCAATATTTCGTTTAATGGTGAAGTGTTACTGAATTTAATAGTTATACTTTGTTTCTTATATAACAAAAAACGCCAAATTAATGGTAAAGGTAATAAAAATAACAATAATAATGGTCGTTCAAAAGTCATTTTTATATTATTAACTCCTTAGCAGTATCAAAATCTTGTTTGATTTGAGCAACCTCAGGAATATATTTTGCAAATTTTGCCAAATCAGCATTGTCTAAAAAACTTTTTAGTTTTAAATTATATTTCTTATCAACAAATTTTTTCAAAGTATGAAACAACTCTTCCGTAGTCAATTCTAAAGCATTGATTTTGTATTTATAAGAAATGTACTCTTTTACAATTTCAGTCAATTCTAAGTAAAATTCTTTTATTAACATTTTAGAAATATAGTCTTTAAGCCATAATTCCTGCAGACGTTTCAATGCTAATTCTTTTGCGTCCAATTCTTGTTGTAAAACTGAAGCTGTCTGTGTGCGGATTTTTTTATTTTTTAGATAGAATATAATTCCACATATAATAAAAATCAACAATAGAATAAACCATAAATACCATTTGTATATCCATATCTGACCTTTTATATCTACAATTTCACCATCAAATTTTCTGTTTTTAGGTTTTTCTACAGGTTTTACCTCTAACGATATTTCCGGAAGTTTCACAATTTTGATTTCATTAGTTGTTGTGTTAACAAAACTAACTTCCAGCGGACCAATTTTCTGATTTCCTAATTGGATAGGCATTAAATGAAAAATATATTTTTCTATTGTTTTGTTAGAGAAAAATTTTTTTATCTTTTTTTGTTGTTTATTCATTAAAACAAAACATTGCACACCTGCGGTGTCTATTATAGCAGTATAAATATCCATATCTTTAAGTGTAAACTCCGACGGAAATTCTAAAATAACATTATATTTTACTATATCTGCAATATTAACAGACTTTTTGTCTAAAAAACATTGCGATTTTATTTTTCCAAAAAGTTCTGTGACTACTAAAGATATTAATAATAAAAACTTTATATATTTCATTAGATGACGTATATAGATAAATTTTTTTTAAGGTAAGATTTAGATTTTATCTAAACCTTTGTTCTCTCGTTGAGAAAAATTTTAATAAAGGTTGTATATATGGTTTATCTGTGGTAATGTCTATTAAATCTATATTGTATTTTTTAACAATTTGGTTCAATATTTCTTCGTTCTGTTTAACAATTGAAAAAAATTTTTCTCTATTATCCTTTTTTAAAAAATCAATTTCAAATTTTTCTTTTGTTTCAATATCTTCAAATTCAATAAATGCTGGAACATTGATTTCTCTTTCTTTTGGATCAGTAATACGAATAAGTATAAGGTCATGTTTTTTAGCAACAATTTTTATTGAATGTTCATACCCAGTATCAATAAAATCTGAGAATAAAAAAGCAATACATTTCTTTTTTTGTACTCGGTAAAAAAATTCTAACGCTTTGGTTATATTAGTCATTGTATTTTTGGGTTTATAATAGAGTATTTCTCTTATGATTCTTAAACTATGGGATAAAGATTTTTTAGGTGGTATATACAATTCTACTTCGTCAGTAAAAATTATTGCACCAACCTTATCATTATTTTTTAATGCAGAAAAAGATAGTATACAAGCAATCTCTGCTATTATGTCAGATTTTATTTTTTCTACAGAACCAAAATATTGTGATTTACTAAGATCAAGTAATAACATTATAGTAAGTTCACGTTCCTCTACAAATTTCTTTATAAATAGTTTATTATATCTTGCAGTAACATTCCAGTCAATACAGCGAACATCATCTCCCGGAACATATTCTCTGACTTCTTCAAATTCAATTCCACGACCTTTAAACACACTTGAATATTGGCCTGAGAACAAATCGTTCACTATACGGTTAGTTTTAAACTCAATTTTACGCACTTTTTGTAAAATTTCTTTCGGTATCATAATATTTTTTTTTATTGTAAATTATTAACAGCTACAATTTGGCCGATAGAAATTCCAGCATCGTTACATGGTATATTTTTGTGGGTATAAACTTTTAATTTTGCTTCGGTAAGAAGTTTAGTTAATGTATTTGTTAGCACTTTGTTTTGAAACACACCTCCAGAAAAAAGGACTTTGTCAATATCAAACTTTTTATGTAATTCTAAAACAATTTTGTAAGTAGTTAACACTATTGTAGAATAAAATTTTGTTAAAATTTCTTCCAATGGTACGTTCTTTAACAAATCTTCAACAATACATTTCAACAATGTTGTGGTATCAACTATATATTGGTTATCGTGAGAAATTATCCTATAGTTATAAAATAACTTTGTATCTATAGTTCCATCTGGATTTTTAGGTACTCGTTGTTCTGTTTCAATAGGTAGAGCACCTTCATAACTGTTCACCAAACCAAGACCACATAATACTGCTACAATGTCAAAAATTCGTCCCATACCACAACTTTTTACAATATTAATATTGTTATCTATAAGGAATTTTATTCCTTTAGCACGCAGAACATAATCTTTTTTATATTGAATGACAAATTTTTTCCAAAAAGGTAATTTTTCAATATTTTCAAAAGAATGTTGATATAAGAATCCTAAAGTAGTTCTGTAGGGTTCTTTAATCCCCAAATCTCCACTAACTAAATTTATATAGTCAAAATATCCTACACGACAAAATTTTTTTCTGTCAGCAACAAAAAATTCGCTACCCCAGATAGTTCCATCTAACCCAAACCCTGTACCATCAAAAATTACTCCTATAGAGGTTGTCGTAATATTGTTATCCGTCATACAACTTACCATATGGGCAAAATGGTGTTGGACAGAATAAATATTTAGTTTTTTATATTTGTGAACCAATTCATGTACATACTTTGTTGAAAGATACTCGGGATGTAAATCGTGGACAATTATTTCAGGTAAGAAACTTAATTCTTTTTCAAAATATTTCACTGTATTGTCAAATAATGACAACATTTTTAAATTATTATCAATATAATCGTGCTCTTTTATAAACACATTATTATTTACACCAGCAGCAAAAGTGTTTTTTAGTTCTGCTCCAACACCTAAAATTGGTTTTTTAAATATTTCATCTATTTGTATAGTATTTACCATTTTTGTTACTCTAGCTCAATTTCTTTTACATAAAATTCGTTACCAGATATAACTTCAAATCCATCCTCTCCACAAACTGTACAAATGTTCGCTGTTATTTCAGAATAAATTTTACCACAAGATTTACATTTTATTTTTACAGGAAGTTTCTCATATTCTATTTGAGCATTTTCACATACAGTATTTTTTAACACATGCTCTTTTAACGAATGGTCTAAAAAGTTTACATCCACACCAGAAGCTTCGCCAATACATATTTTAATTCGTATAACTTTGGTTACAGAATCATATTGTTTTAAAATATTTAGTATACTTGCCATCAAATTTTGTGCTAAACTAAGTTCGTGCATAAAAGGTGTGTCTGTTTTTAATAAGGTATATTATTTACCCATGCTTCAATTTCTGACAATATTGCTTTTATATAAGATAAAACTTTTTCAGATATTTTTTGTGCAAAATTTATGTTAAAAACTTTTATCCCGACAACATAAAATTCTGGTTGAAAGTTAAATTTTTCATTTATCTGAAAATTTAAATATTCTATAGTTGTAGCCAATGAGATATTATGAGTGCTGAAAGTAGTATTTTGCAATTTTTCTTTTGGTAAAACAACAATTTCTTTATCTAAAAACTTGTTATTTGGTCTTATTGCATCAAAAAATACGACAGTTTTAGGTCCAAAATTTATGATTTGAGATAACAAATTTTCTATGTTTATTCCAGCATCAAGAAGTTTTACTTTATTAGGTAAACAATCTCCATATTTGTTTTTCAACGAACTTATAATTATACTACCCACACCATCGTCCGTCCTTAAAATATTACCGATACCTATAAATAAAGTTTTTTCAGGAACAACAATGTTTTTTAATAATAAAGAAAATTCATTAATATTGTCCATATAAAAACTAAAATTTATAAGGATAACGATACACTTTTTTTTCTGTAATAATTGCAGAAATAAGTTTTGCTGGAGTAATATCAAACGCTGGATGGTACACTTTAGCATTTTTCAATGTTATTAATTTACCATTTACAATCTTGAGCTCTTCTTCAGAACGTTCTTCTATGACAATCTTATCCCCATCAGAAATTGAAGTGTCAATAGTAGAACTTGGTGCTGCAACATAAAATGGTATATTGTGATATTTTGCGAGTATACTTAAGGAATATGTACCGATTTTGTTTGCTGTATCGCCATTTTTTGCAATTCTATCTGCACCAACAATTACACAATCTACTTGTTTATTTTTCATCACAAACCCTGCCATATTGTCACAGATAAGTTCACAAGGAACACCTTGGGAAATAAGTTCAAACATTGTCAACCTTGCACCTTGCATGTACGGCCGTGTTTCTGTAACATACACAGTTTTAATTTTTTTATGACGATGAAGTTCTGTTATAATTCCTAATGCAGTTCCAACACCGCCAGTTGCAAGTGTCCCAGCATTACAATGTGTAAGTATAACACATTTATCTTTCTGTTTAGAAATTAACTTGTATCCAAGTTTTGAAATTTTTAGATTTTGTGAGATAATTTCTTGATGAATATTTTTCATTTCGGCTAAAACTAATGTAATTATCTTTCGGGATATATTGGTAGAATTTAATTTCGTAATAAGAAACGATTTTATTTTGTTAACAGTCCATGAAAGGTTTACTGCTGTAGGTCGTGTAGAAACTAATTTAGATTCAAGATCTGAAATATATTTCAAAAAAAATTTTTTCTTATTTATCTGATCCTCTGATAACCTTTTAGCATAATGATCAAAGAACTCCTTAATTCCTAACACAAACCCATAACCTGCAACAAGACCTATTACAGGTGCACCACGAACTGTCATATCTTTTATAGATTTTACAACATCTTCACAAGTCACACATCTAACATATTCAATTTTTAATGGTAAAATTTTTTGGTTAAGTACATATAGACAATTATCTTGTCTTTCAAAATAAAATGGTTCTAAAGACCTCATAAGATTAACAACTTAAGGGATACAATCTAACAATTCTTTAAACTCTTCTTCAGTTTTTCCTTCAAGTTCTATAGTTTTTTCTTTTCCTCGATGACCTTTACGAATGTATATATTTTTTTCCTTTATACCAAAAAACTCTGCAATTACCTGTTTTAACAATTTATTGGTCTCTTCACTACCTACATCTTTTGTTGTAAGTTGTACTCTCACCACTGCACCTATCCTTGATACTATTTCGTTTTTAGGTGAGTTTGGTAATACTCTTACCTTTATTATCATTCCACATCACCTCTTTAAATTAAAATCCTTCTCTAAATTTCTTATTACATACTCAAACCATCTTAGACAACTCTTTAGCACGGTTCTTAGCTGCCTGAATTGCTTTATAAAAAATTTTTTTCAGATTATATTTATAAAATGTTTTCAATGCATATTCTGTAGTTCCACCTTTAGAGGTGACATCCTTACGTAATTGTTCTGCAGAAATACCACTTTCAGACAACATTACTGCAGCACCATGTAAAGTCTGGTTTACCAATTTTTCAGAAACATTTTTTGCTAATCCGAACCTTACCCCACAATACTGTAATATTTCAGAAATATAAAACAGATACGCAGGTCCTGACCCTGAAATTGCTGTTATTAAATCCATTTTGTTTTCTTTAATTTCAACAATTTCGCCTTTTACTGAAAAGATTCGTTTAGTAAGAGATTTTATTCTAGAATTGTTTTTGGCTGTTGAATTATAACACACTGCTGTAATGCCACAACCTACTTTAAGTGGTAAATTTGGCATTGTTCTTACTATAGGGACATTTTTTCCTAAAACTTTTTCTATAGTAGAAATTTTCACTCCTGCAGCAATTGAAACAACAATTTTGCGTGGTGTGACAAAACTTTTTATTTCATCTAAAACTTCTTTTATTTGTTGTGGTTTTACAGCAAGAATTATTAAATCAGAAAATTTGGTTAAATTACAATTAGATTTGCTTATAAGTATTTTATACTTTTTTTCATAATGTCTAAGTTTGGTTTCATCAATATCACTTATCATCACATTTCTGTGGTTAACTGATTTTAAAGATAATATCGATTCTAAAATTACACTACCCATTTTACCACAACCAATTATACCAAATTTCATAAACAATCATCCTTTTAATAAAATTTTACTGCCAATCCTTATCATATTTGCTCCTTCTTCAATAGCTACCAAATAATCGTTGCTCATCCCCATTGAAAGATAGTGAGGACAGTCATCAGCAAATTTAGAAGAGAGATTTCTGTAAAGTTCGGACACAACTCTGAAATATGGTCTGGCGAGTTCCGGATTTTCAAAAAAAGGCGCCATCGCCATTAAACCACATATACGAATGTTAGATAAACTCTTTATCTTGTTTACCAATTCTTCTACATTTTCTGGTAAACATCCGTATTTAGTAGGTTCAGGAGAAACTTTTACCTCTATTAAACAATTTTGAATTTTATTAATTTTTTTCCCTTGACGGTCTATTTCTTGGGCTAATTCAAAACTGTCAACTGATTGTATCAAATCTGCTATAGGGACAACTTTTTTTACTTTATTTTTTTGCAGATGACCAATAAAATGCCAACGAAATTTAGCAGTTCCAGTAGTTTGAATTAAAAGTTCATATTTTTTTTGCATATCTTGGGCATAATTTTCACCAATATCTGTAATACCTATATCTGCCAACTGTGAGATCAAGGTTATATCTTCTATATACTTTGTTACTATAACAATACTTACCTCGTGTCTTACTATCTTATTAATTTCTTGTTTTAAATTATAAAAATTTTTTTCAATTAAAGATAAGGGTAAAACTTGGCTCATTTTGAAAAATATACAAAATTTTTGTATCAAAATTCAATATAGAAAAGAATAAAGGATAAGACAAAACAAGAGTAGAATGTTAGTTCTTTAATTTATTTTCAAACATTTTTATTGTTGCAAACGAGACACCAAGAATAACATCAATTTTTCAACTGTGGGATTTCTCCGTGAGGCAAGAATTTCTCTTGTTTTTAGTTCACTGATTTTTGCCATCTGACAGTTCTTAAAATACACCTTCTTTACCTGTTAATTTTTCTATTGCTCTAATCCAAGAATCCTTTTCTTTGCCATAACCTTCAGCGGAAAATCTGTAATCCTGTTTACGCTGAAATTCATTTAACTCGTGCCTTAATAATTCTATCTTTTCTGTTTCAATCCTATACAATTCTACAATAACATTCTTGTCTTTGCAAGATTTTATAACTGATATAAAATGTGGCAAACAAAGGCCAAATGATGATTTAAAATTATTTTTAAACTCTATATCATTGAAATATTCTATAAATAATGAGATAAATCTTCTTTCAATATTTTTTGCTTCTCTACATATGAGACAGTTTAAGCCAATTTCAACTTTCTTTCCTTTCTTACCGAGAAATTCTTTGATTTTATTTTTTATTACATTCAATAAGTCCTCATAGATTATACTTAAACCGAGACCATCAGCAAATTTTTTTAACTGCCATGAATGAAGATTACAAAAACCTAAAGATTCTTTTATCTTTTTACGAATTTCTATATCGTTAACATTTTCATACAAGAGATTTTCCATTAATTTATGAACCCTGCTATTGATAAGAAAACAAATAGGACAACCTCTTTCTTTTAAAGCGTCTAAAAGTTCAAAATAAATCTGATGTTTTTCCATAACCTGTTCGTATAACAATCTTCAGTTAAGAATGAAGCAGTTCAATTTTTCAATGAAATATATGTAACTTTGTATCATCGGACTAAATTTTTTTCTCGTGGGACCCAAGTCAAATTGTAAGAAGAAAACTGTTCAAGAAGAGTTCTAACTTTGCTTCTTAAAACCCGTAATTGCGGTTTTTTACATTCGTAATCACCATTTATTTGTCGGATTACAAGTTGTGAATCACCGTAAATTTCTAATTCAATTTCTTTAGGCGAACAAGAGATAGAGGGACATAGTTCGGTTAAAATATTTTCAATCCCATATATTAACCCGTAATATTCTGCTTCTGGAACAGTAGTTTCCTTAGGTAACATTAAAGTAGTTTCCTTGATTTTTTCACCAAGTTCGTTTACTATAAGATATGAACAAGTAACACCTTGTGGAGTTTTATTGCCATCAAAATAAATTTTCCAGCGTTTATTTAGTTGTATATTAGACATATAAAAACTATTTTCTGTCTTCCATATTACTTGATTTTGTTTTGGAAAGATAAGAACTTACTTCAGTGACAATTTTTTTTGTTTCTGGCAGGACTGCATATTCTATCTCGTTCTTTATTTTAGGTAACGAAGTTTCTATTTGTGTTTTTAATTCTTTATTATGTTTTATTACAGAACTAATTTTTTCTTTTAATGGCAAAGGCGAAATTTTCAGTTTAGGTAAAATGTAGTAATTGACAAAATATAACACTGCCACAATAAGTAAAAATTCTAACAAAAGTTTTACAAAGAACGAAGTAATTTTAAATATAAGTTTTAGTAGGATAATTATTGCTATTGCTGCTAGAATCAATGTTATTACTGTGTTCATTAAATTTTATTTTTCTTATTCCTGAGTGATACAATTTTATATGGCAACCCAAACAGATTTATAAACCCTTCAGCATCTTTTTGGTTATATTCTACTAAACCTTTAGTCGACATATCAAAAGATGCTAATTGAAGATTGTAAAGTGTATATGGAGAACTCCGATGAGTAACAAAAATGTTGCCTCTATACAACCGCAACCCTATTTTTCCAGTAACATATCTTTGAGTCTCATTAATAAATTTATCCAAAGCTTCACGTTTTGGTGAGAACCATTCCCCGTTGTAAACCAGTTCTGCATAATCTAACGAAATGTGTTCTTTATAATGCATAACTGTTCTATCAAGGACCAACGATTCTAATTCTCTGTGTGCGAAATAAAGTATCGTAGCAGCAGGAGCTTCATAAACACCTCGAGATTTTATTCCAACAAACCTATTCTCTACAATATCCACTCTACCAATACCTTGTTTCCCACCTATTTTATTAAGTTCATCTATAAGTTTTACAGGATCGGTAATAATTTTTTGACCAATTTTTAATTTTTTAGGTACTCCTTTAAAAAATTCAATCTCTATTTCTGTAGGAGCAGCTGTAATATTCAATGGTGAAATGGTCATAATAAACATTTTTTCGTCAGGTTCATTATTTAAATCTTCCAAAATTCCACCTTCATAACTTATATGCCAAAGGTTGGCATCAGTAGAATAAGGTTTTTCTTTTGTTACAGTAATAGGGATATTATACTTTTTTGCATACTCAATTTCTTCCTCACGCGATTTTAGTTCCCATTCACGCCACGGAACAATTATCTTTGCTTGAGGATATAAATATTTAAAAGCAAGTTCAAACCGTACTTGGTCATTTCCCTTACCAGTAGCCCCATGGGCTAGATATTTCGCACGTTCTTTTTTTGCCACTTGGACAACTTTTTGTGCAATTAACGGTCTTGCTAACGATGTGCCTAACAAATACTTCCCTTCATATACTGCATTAGCTTTTATAGCATTAAAGATATATTTTTCTACAAACTCTCTTTTTGCATCTATAACATACACTTTTTTTGCTCCGGTTTGTTTTGCACGGTCTGAAAGTAATACAAAGTCTTCTTTCTGTCCAACATCTACAATACAACAGATTACATCAAAATTGTACTTCTGAATTAACCATTTTATCATAACAGACGTATCTAAACCGCCAGAATAGGCTAAAACAATTTTTTCTTTTTTCATAAACTATTTTTTAGTTTTTTTAGACGATATTATAGATAGATTATTTAAACACAATTTTAGAACTTTACTAATCGTAGATTTCAACTCTTTTCTTGGAACTACAATATCTACAAATCCATGTTCTAACAAAAACTCTGCAGATTGAAATCCGTCGGGCAATTTCTCTTTTATTGTTTGTTCAATAACTCTTGGACCTGCAAAACCTATCAATGCTTTAGATTCTGCAATATGAATATCACCAAGCATAGCAAACGATGCAGTAACACCACCAGTCGTAGGATCTGTAAGCACAGAAATGTATGGCAGATTTGTTTTTTTAAATTCAGCAACTGCAGCAGAAGTTTTTGCCATCTGCATTAACGAAAGTACACCTTCTTGCATTCTCGCTCCGCCACTAGAAGATACTACTACTATTGGCAATTTGTTCCTTTTAGCTTTTTCAAACGCAACAGTTATTTTCTCTCCAAGTACAGAACCCATACTTCCACCCATAAAATTAAAGTCTAAAATACATAGAATAACTTTTATACCATCAATAGTTGCTGTACCACAAATACATGCTTCGTTAACACCAGATTTTTCTTTTGCTTCTTTTAATTTTGTTGTATATTCAGGGAAATTTAGAACATCTTCAGTTAAATATTCAGTGGCAAATTCTTGAAAACTTCCCTCATCAGCTAAAAGTGCAACTGTCTGTTTACATCCTAAACGAAATAAATGTCCACAACAAGGACATATCTTAAAATTTTCTTCAAGTTCTTTTTTTAACAATATCTTATGACATTTAGGACAAGTTTCAACAATATCTTTAGGAACTTGAATAGTTTTTTCTTCTTTATTTTCCTTAGCCATACGAACCTATAAAAAATCTAAAATTTAATTTTTAACATTTTTTTTCAATATAGCAGTTATTTCAGTAATCTGCTTTTTTGCACGAGAAACATAATTTGGATCATCACAATATAAAAGTTCATACCATATTTCTAAAGATTTTTCATACTCGCCAAACTTTTTATACAAATTTGCAAGTATTGCCTTTACCATATACGGTGCTTTACCTCGGTCTACTATATCTTTTAACTCGTCCAACATTTCTTTGTATTTCCCACCTAATTTATAATATATTGCCTGCTGATATCGAATTAAATCCCAATAATCTGTGTTAGGATCGTTCTTCTGATATTCTAGATATCTTTTCCCTTCTTCAATTAATTGCAACCCTTCATCTGGCCGTTCCACATTCCACGCTAATGCACTACTACCATAAAAATAAACATAAGAAAACAAATGATCTAACCTGACTACACGTTGACAATAATTTAACAACAATTTATATTTGCCTGGTTGAATTTTAGTCATATGTTCTAAAAAATGGTTATGAGTATCGTCATTATCTTCTTCTCCAATTTCTTTAGGTTCACTACCATAATATTGTAACAACTGTATCCAAGCAATATCACTAACAACTCTGCGCAGACCTAAAATTATCCCCACACTGTCAAGAACAAAAAATTTTCCTAAAGGTAATTTCGTATCTTTTAAACTTACAAATGGAGACACTAACTTTTGGTCCATAAGCATTCTAGAGGTAATCATACAAACAATCATACCTAATAAAAATATAAGTTTAACAAAATTATATCTTTTCACAGATTTTTCTTTTTAAAAATTTGTATTGTTAGAAACATTAATACTGAAATATAACTAATTAAATACAAAATACTATACCCTATACTAAGTTGTGAGACAAAATATTGTTCTTCAAAAAAATCTTTTATGTTAAAATATTGGAAGTTGGGAATAAGGTAATATATTATTTTTAATAAAATTTTTACCCACAAAATATTAATCTTATCAATCATAAACTTCAATTCTGTAAGAAAATGTCCTGCTATCCATAAAAGTAATGAAGTTATTACAGCAGCAGTTTGTGAAGTCATTGTTAATACAAGAAACAGAGAAATTGCTGTAATAATACTTGTTTTTAATATAATTGTAGTAAGTGTCATAAAATAACCAATGTCTATACTCCATTTTGAAATTTTTAAAAAAATTATATGAAATACTGCCATTACACACACATTTATTATTGTAACACCTAAAAGACCTAAATATTTACTTACTACGTATTTATCCCGAGAGACAGGTTTTGAAAGTAGTAAATGAATACTTTTTGATTCAATATCTTGCAACAATAACCCTGCAGAATTTAATAAAACTACTAAGATACAAAAAAGTTCTATCATTGCAATCCCAGTATCTACTAATACACGTTGTGGCTGTTCAAACCCGCTTAACCCAGTAAGCAAAAGACCTATAAAAATCATTATCAGCGAAAACAATAACAAAACTAAATAAAGTTTTGTTTTAAAATTTTCTTTTATTGAAAAAAGTATTAAACTCAACACTGTCTTCATAGCCGTAAAGTAAAAATAAATTTATACCCTACCAAGAACCAACAAAATGGTATAACCAAGTAAGTAGGTAACAAAAAAGTTAAATACTAATCCTATTTTAGTAATATGTCGAACTTTATTATAAACAACAAAAAATACAGGTACCATCAACAAAGACACTAAATACCATTTCCCCGGAAGAAAAAATAATAACATAGTGATCAACCTTAAAATAATATAATGATATTTTGTAGCAAAATTATAATAAGCAACTTGAGTGTTATAAATTAAAGATTCAATATACAAAGTAACCACACTGGTAAAATGCGTACCCAAGATTATAATGCACAATATAATTATTTCAGGCTCAAAATAAAAAGATTTTATTGGAGAAAACATAAACAAAAAAACTATATGTATCAACTGGTCCCAAAAATAAAATAAAATGTTATCTTGTGCATTTCCTACTCTTACATTATGTGCACGATATTCATCTTCTATCGCGTGAAGAATAAATAATATCAACATACACCACCAACCAGATAACGACACTGGATAATCAAACCATATGTTATTAAGTTCATCCCAAGTAAGATACATGCCTAATATATAAAAAATACCTGCATGAACCAACACTCCTAAAAAATTTTTCTTCTTCCAGTTAGCAATATAATTGGTTTGAAGAGTATAATCAGCAAGTAAATGTGCAAGTAATAATCTAAAAAATATTTTCATAATTTTAAAGTTTATAAAAAATTAAAAAATATTACAATATTTGAACAAAAAACTATCAAATCTCAGCTATTACAAGTTCAGGTGTATCTTTAATTTTAAAAATTTCTATTTCATGTGTTTTTCCCCGAAGATTTATTTTACCTAAAGAAACACACGGAATTGTATCTTTAACCAAAGAATACGTAAACTCAGATAATATTATAGGTGTGTGATATTCTTTAGTTAGTTCTTGCAACCTTGATGCTGTATTTATAGTATCTCCAATTGCAGTATACTCCATTATTTTTGTCGACCCAATGTTACCAACAATTGCTTCACCTGTATTTATTCCTATACCGACTGCTATTTTTGGTTTTTTTTCTAAAACAAATTTTTGGTTAAGTTTTTCAAGTTCAGATAACATATTTATAGCACATTTTACTGCAGACTCAGCATGGTCAGGTTGTAGCAATGGAGCATTCCAAAAACACATTATAGAATCTCCAATATATTTATCTACAGTTCCGTTATACTTAAGTATCAACTCGCTCATTACTTCCAAATATTCATTTAATAAACAAACAATTTCTTCTGGTTGTAACTGTTCTGATATAGTAGTAAAGTTACGAATATCAGTAAACATTACTGTAATTACTCGTTTTACTCCACCTAATTTAACTAAGCTACTAGAATCACTTAATAACTCTTCCATCACATAAGGATTAATATATTTTGAAAAAATATTTTTTATCTTTTTTTTCTCTTGCTGCTCTAACAACACTTTCTGAAGAATGTTTATAAAACCAATTGTAGTTATTACAACTGCGATAGGTACAAAGTCTAATATCAACCTTGCTTTTATAAAAAGTAACACAGTAACAAAGTAATATCCTACAGTAGTTAAAACAATTAAAATTGCAGTCAATAAAGGATGAATTTTGTAAAACAAAATGGTAATTAGAGAAGTTATGAACACAACCAATAAAATGTAATATTTTTTGTCAATTTTTGTAAGATATGTGTTATTTAATATATTTTCTATAACGTTGGCATGTAATTCAACCCCAGGAAAAATTTTTTGGTAAGGTATCGGATAGTGGTCATAGGTAGCAGTTGCAGTAGCACCTATAAGTGCAATTTTATTCTTTAACCAACTAGCAGGAATAATATTTTTGTATATAGCAACAAAAGAGTAATTGTTAAATGTATATAAACTTCTCAGTGAAGTTGGTGTAGTATATTCAGATGGGCCATAATAATTTATATATATCTGCTGTGGCAAGTCAATAGATTTTTCAAGAAATGTTTCCGCTATGACCATGT
Organism: uncultured Endomicrobiia bacterium; assembly: GCA_938074745.1. Lineage (GTDB taxonomy): Bacteria > Elusimicrobiota > Endomicrobiia > DTEH01 > DTEH01 > CALJEJ01. The sequence goes on along the minus strand of CALJEJ010000012.1, from coordinate 21,694 downwards.
CAAAACTATAATATTTTTTATTATTCCATGTTTTAAAAAGTACATAATTTCGTGGAACTCCGTCAATATCAGGATATACATTCGTAAATCCTAACTTTGCCGCTGTTTGTAATTGTGGTATTGGTAACAATGGGATTTCAACTTTTATCTTATTAATCTTGTTTTCTGTAATTACAGTTTGGTACGTTTCTTCAAAATGTATTGCAATTACAGAATTTCCTTGTTTTAACGCATTAGATAAATATAAGTCTGAAATTTTATTACTGGGTTGAGGAAAGATAATATCTAACCCAACCACTTTGACTCCAGCAGAAAACAAATTTCTTACTGCTTGTGCTATAATTTTTCTATCCCAAGGCCAACGACCTAACTCGTTTAACGACTCTTCATCTATTTTTATGATGACAATATTACCTGAAGTTTTCAAATATCCTCTTAGTTTGAACCTTAAATCGTAAAAAATGTTCTCAATAGGTGAGAATATTTTACAATGATAGGAAAATAAAGAAAAGAATAATATTATTCCTGAAAAAACTAAACTTACAACAAATTTTTTTTCAAAAAACTTTAAAGTCATTTTGTTATTGGTATTTCGTAAATTTCTGTCACAGTAGTGTTATCAATATTATCCACAGCTTTTATCTGGAACTTATAATTTTTCTTTGATTGAATTTTGTGTGTTGTAAAACTATATATCCCGTATTTTTTATCTCCAGCAATTAATATCATATTATTTAAAATTTGTTGACCTTTTGGTGTATATTCTATAAAATTGACAGTTTTAACTTCACGGTCGTCTTGAACTTCTGCAATAATTGTGTTCGTAGCGTTATACTTTATTTTCGGCATTTCAGGGATAACTATCGTCGGTTTTCTATCTACAAGAGTGAATTTAGGTAACACACAGGTCTGCTTTTTGTTGTTAACAAACCAGTTTATCTCTAAAAAATATTCATCTGGCGAGATATTTTGTGGAACTACAATTTTAAATTCAGGGGTAATTTTTTCTTTAGGTTTTAAAGAAAAAATGTATGTCTCAGAACTAATCACAATTTCAAATTTATTTTTTAACAAAATTGAAACTGTAGATTTAGTGGTTTCAGATGTGAAATTAATTATTTCAATTTTAGGAATAATAGGTGTATCATAGTTATATTCAGTCAAAAAATTTTCAGTAGAAACCAAAACTTGATATTGAGGTTTCTGAGAGATTAATTTAGGTTCTTCTTTTTTCACAACAGATATTACAGAAGTTGATAGTGATATTTCCTGTGGTTTAACTACCGATGTTGTAGAAGGTATCATAGATACTGTTGTGTGGGACAAATATGTGGTAGGTTGGGTGTATAAACCAACATAATGTTGTTGTGTTAATTTAGGTTTTGCAATAGATACCACATATTTTTTTCTCCATACTCTGTTTCTTGGAAAAATTTCATTTACAGTAGATAAAAGATACAATTGTTTGCCCGGGATTAAAGAAATTTCAGAGATATCATACATTTTATCAATTTTATAAGTTTGACCTTTTCTTAACATTACAACATGTTCAGGATAAAGTAAAAATTTTTCCTTCCCTGACAGAATCAAAAATTTTATTTTATAATAACGGTCAGCATATGATACAAGTTCTGAAGAAATTTTTATAGTAGATGAACTAACAGTAATATTGTTAGCATCCACATAAAATTTCATTTTAGGAGAAAAATATATTTTTAGTCCTATCACAATACTTACTATTATTACTGCGATTACTAAAATTTTATAATAGTTCATTTATTTTTCAATATTTCTTTAAATTTTTTGTCAATATTCCTTAACAAATATTTTATTGAACATATTTTTGTTATTTCTTCGTCAGACAAATATTTTTTTATTTTTTTATCTAATTTTATTAGTGAAACAAAATCTTTTTTTTCTTTAATTGCTTTATGAGCCACAGATTGAACCATTCTATATGCTTCATCTCGTAACAAACCTTTTTTAATTAGTTCAGTAAGTATTGTTTGGGAAAAATATATGTTAAACATCTTTTTTAAGTTAGAAAGCATATTTTCTTCATAAACAACTAAATTTCTTACAATATTAGTGAAACAGTAAATAATATAATCAGTAACAATGTTAGCATCTGGTAAAATTATACGTTCAACTGAAGAATGTGAGATATCTCGTTCATGCCATAAAGCAACGTTTTCAAACGAAGAATAGGCATATCCACGTAACAACCTTGCTAAACCACACAATTTCTCACTTTCTACTGGATTACGTTTATGTGGCATTGCAGAAGAACCTTTCTGTCCAGTTGTAAAATGTTCCTCTACTTCAAAAACTTCGCTACGTTGTAAATGTCTAATTTCTGTAGCAAACCGTTCTATTGATGCTCCTATACATGCCAATGCTGAGATGTAATACGAATATCTATATCGTGGGATAACCTGTGTAGAGACAGGTTCTGGAGTAAGACCTAATTTTTGTAACACTTGTTTTTCTATTTCAGGTGATAATTGTGAATAAGTCCCTACAACTCCAGAAATTTTCCCTACTGAAATTATAGATTGCATAAATTCCATAACAGAAATATGTTGTTTAATTTCAGTATACCAATTTAAAAGTTTATACCCGAAAGTAATAGGTTCAGCATGAACTCCATGAGTTCTGCCGATCATAAGAGTATCTTTATATTTTTTTGCCTGTTTTAGTAATATTGTGGATAATTGTTTAAGTCTTTTAATAATCTGTTGACAACTTAATTTAAGTTGTATCGCAGTTGCAGTATCTAAAATATCTGATGAAGTTAAACCAAAATGTATCCATCTAGCTGACGAAGTTCCTACAGATTCGCTTATCTGGTCTACAAAAGATGCTAAATCATGTTTTGTAATTTTCTCAATTTCCTTTATTCGTGGGATGTCAAGTTTTATTTTTGATACAATTTGTGAATAATCATTTTTATCTACAATATGCTTTTTAGCCAGTACTTCTAATACAGTCAGTTCTATTTTTAACATTAGTTTAAAACGATTTTCTTCAGACCAAATATCACTCATTTCAGGTAAAGAATATCTTGGTATCATTTTTTCCTCCTAAATAAAATATAGACTACACCTACTTTAAAAAATTACTTAAAACTTGGATAATTTTATTAAAAGATTAAATTATTTCTTATCTCGTTTTAAGACAACATTTTGTCCTGTTTTTTTGTTATATGCCGAAATAACTTGGTCTTCAATATGACGTCTTAATTGATTAGTTATAGGGTGAGCTACATCTTTCCTAGAACCATCACTAACTTTTCGTGAAGGCATAAACACTTTTACTCCATCTTCAAACTCTACGATCCGTAAATTGTGAACCACGAATTCGTTATCAAGAGTAATCGTAGCATATGCTTTAACTTTTTTTTCTTGTTGTGGGTATATTCTTACTTCAGTTACTTGCATATATATTTACTTCCTCCTTCTTTTAGTATTTTGATTTTTGTCTAATTTATAGTTTTTACAATAAAAATTTTGTAATTACTATATTTCTTCAAAAAATCTATACATTTGAACATTTCTTTTTCGTTATTAAACACAGCGTATATAGTAGAACCTGAGCCTGACATATTAATATTTTTAAATCCACCCTTGGCAAGTAATATCTTTATTTGTTTTAATTCTGGACACAATTTTTCAGCAACAGGTTGTAATGCGTTATATAATAAATCTTGAAAATTTCCTATTTTTATCCATTTTAAAATATTTTTTTTATCAGATTTAGGTTTATAATCAGGCAACATTATATCAAACCGTTCATACACTTCTTTTGTAGACAAAGATATTTGAGGATATATTAACAATATCCATAAAGGATTATTTTTCCAGCAAGGTATTAATGGGATTATTTTTTCGCCCGTAGATTCTACTAAACAACAACTGTTGTAAAAAAAGTATGGTATATCTTTACCTATTTTAGAAACTAATCTTATTAACTCACTCTTATCTACTTTTATTTTCCATAATTGTAATAAAAATTTTAATACAGTTGCTGCATTTGACGAAGCACCACCTAACCCACTACCTAAAGGAATATGTTTCTTTATTAAAATTTTAACTCCAGATTTAACCAAAAACTGTTCTTTGATGAAAGAAACAACTTTGTAGCATAAATTATTCTCCATACATAAATTTTTAATATTACATTCAACAATAATTTTATTCTGTTTTATCGGTTCAACTTCAATTACGTCGTATAAAGAGACAGTTTGAACTACACTAATAATATTGTGATACCCATCAGATCGTTTCCCTACGATATCTAACAATAGATTAATTTTTGCAGGAGATAATAATGTAAACATTATTTTTGTTTCAGTTCTGATAAAAGATTTTTTAATTTAAGTTTTATTTTTTTATTTTTGGGATCTAACTGTAACGATTTTTTATAAAATTCAATTGCCTGTTCTTTTTTATTAAGTTTCACCTTTATGTCTCCTAAATGGTCAAATATTATTGGGTCATTAATTTTTTGTGCTGCGTTGCTTATTATTTCTTCTGCTTTAATATACTCACCTTGACGATAGTACAACCATCCTAAAGAGTCCTCATATGCGGGATTGCCAGGATCAAGTAACAACGCTTTTTCAATATACTCTTTGGCTACATCAAGTTTTATATTTTTTTCAACGTAACTATAACCTAAGTAGTTTAAAGATTCGTGGTCATTAGGATTTTTTGAAATAGATTCAAGAAAATATTTTTCTGCAAGTTCAAATTTCCCAATTTGGTCATAACAATATCCAAGATAAAAATATGCTTTAGGGAAATTTTGTGGTGACTGGACTATATTCTCTAACAGTTTTATTGCATTAACATATTTTTTTATGTCAATGTATAATAGTGCCAACATTATTTTTGCGTTTAGGTTATCATATTTTTTTATAACATAATTTAATTTTTCTTTTGCTTTATTAAATTTTTTAGTAACTATATAATAATAACTTACCTTAATGTGGGCCAGTAAATTCTCAGGATGTTCTGACTTTTGTAATTTTATACATTTTTCCATAAATCTTATTGCTTTTTTAAAATCTTTCTTATATTCGTAAAACATAGCAATAAAATAACTATGTTCAGCAGTGAATTCCTTCTTAGGAATTTGTTCTAATTTTTTTATATATTTTTCTGCTACATCATATTTTTCTTTTATAAACAATAAAATGACAAGTTTTAACATCACATGATAGTCTTCAGGAAATTTTTCTAAATATTCAATATATCCTTTTTCAACTTCCGTAGACAAGTAATCTGTTGTAATACAAAGTAAGTCACTTAAAATAACTTTTGCAATTACATTATCAGGTTGTGATTCTACAACTTTTTTTAACATTTTCTTAGCAGTATCGTAGTTACCTAATCTATACTCTGTTAATGCAGATTGAAATAATACATCTATATCTTCTGGGATATCTTTTAAATATTGTGAATACAATTCAGATGATTTTTGTGTATCAGAGGAAAAATTTATCTGTGCTAAACTTAAAATTGCAGTTTTATTTTGTGGATCTATTTCTAAAACCTTGTTGAAAAATTTTATTGCAATATCATTCTCACCATCTAACCATAATAAATTACCTATTGAAATTAACAGTTCTATATCGGTTATATTATCTAATATGAAAGGAGTAAAATTTTTCACTCTTTCAATTTTCCCAGTAAGAATATACAAATATAACAACTGTTTAGCTACTTCTATTGCTTGTGTATCCTTAGTTATTATGTATTCAAACTTTTCTACAGCATCTTCGTAATTTCCTCGTTGGATTGCTAATAGTCCTTCTACGTATGTATAGTAAGTTTCTTTGAACGCAAAACTTATCTCTGCTGCTACTACAATTAACAATAAAATATATAAAAATTTTTTATACCACATAGTTAGTTAATTCTCCAATAGATTCAATTTTTACAACAATTTTATCTCCTGGTTGCATTGGTCCCACACCTACAGGTGTACCTAAAGAAATTACATCACCAGGGTAAAGTGTCATTATGTGAGAGACAAAACTTATAACATATTCTATACTAAAAATCATGTTTGCAGTAGTAGAATTTTGTACAATTTTGTCGTTAAGTATTGCTTGTATATTTAAATTACTTACATCTATTCCTGAAACAATATATGGCCCAATTGGTGCAAAAGTGTCAAAAGATTTTGACCTTGTCCATTGACCATCTTTTCTTTGTAAATCGCGTGCTGTAACATCGTTAAAACAAGTATAACCTAAAATATATTTATCTACTTCAGTTTCTTTTACATTTTTACACTTAGATTTTATCACTACTGCGAGTTCAGCTTCGTAGTCTAGTTGTTGAACATTTGGTGGATAAATAATATTATCTTTATCTCCAATTATTGAAGAAGGCGGTTTTATAAAAATTATAGGTTCTGAAGGTATTGGCATTTTTAGCTCTTCAGCATGATCTTTATAGTTAAGTCCTAAACAAACAATCTTAGTAGGTGAAGTTGGAGGTAGGAATTTTATGTTGTTTTTCTTAAACTCAATTGTGTTACCGTCAAATTCATAGTTTTCAAAATAAGAATTATTAATAGTTTTTATACAGTTTTTATAAAAATCTATAATTCCATAAAGAATTTTATTGTTATACTCTACTTTGGCAAATCCAATCTTCATCTTGTGACAATAATCAATTCTACTTAATCAATACCAATTACGTCATACATATTATACAACCCTGGAGGTTTATCAACAACCCATTTTGCTGCTGAGAGTGCTCCAATAGCGAAAATATCTCTTGAAAAAGCAGTATGTGTAAGTTCTATTTTTTCCCCCTCAGTAACAAACAATACTTTATGTTCTCCAACAATATCTCCTGCACGAATTGAAAACACTCCTACTTCAGTATTACTTCGTTTTATATTTTCTCCTTCACGAGAAAATACAAATTTAGTTTCAGGTAAAAAATTTTTTATAATTTCCATAATTTTTTTTGCAGTACCTGACGGAGCATCTTTTTTATTTCTGTGATGTGTTTCTATTATTTCTATATCATAATTTATTTTTTTTGCCAATTTTACAATAGACTCTATAAGTTTAAAAAATATGTTCATACCAACACTCATATTTGGCGACAGTACAATTGGGATAATTTTCGCTGCAGAACAAATTTCTGTTATTTGTTGTTGTGTATGTCCTGTTGTACCAATTACAATAGGTTTTTTATTGTTTTTACAAACAAAGACAACTTCTTGAGTTGCTTGTGGCGTTGAAAAATCAATGACCACATCTGTATTAAAAATAACTTTTGTTAAGTCTGGCAAGACTTCAGGCAATGTAGGATAAATTTTTTTATTTATATCTTTATGAAAAGGACTTTCAATTAAACCAACAATTTCTATTTCAGGATCAGAAAGAGATATTTCTGTAATTTTTCTCCCCATACGACCAAGTGCACCTATTATTGTAAGTTTTAACATTATTTTATCTCCTAATTATACTCTTTCTTCTTCAAATGGTGGAATTTCTATAGGTATAATTATCCTTATAGCACTTTTGCTAACCACAACACGTTTCACTTGAGTTTTTAACATAGTATTGGTTCTCAAATCTTGAATATCAGCATTGGCTACTTCAAGAAATTCTTTTTCACCAACACGTTCCATTCTTTCTCCTGCAATATCTATGATTTCGGAAATTCGTCGTGGAACATATGGTTTTAAAAAAAATTTTTTTCTTGGAGATATTTTGACAAACCCTGTAATTAAAAATTCCGGTGTATAGATAGCCAATGGAACATTCACGATTTTTTTTACCATAACTTTGTCCTCCAAAAGATAATAATTTAATTTTTCATTTTAGTGATAATAAAGTTTACTTTATACGTTTTATAATTACTTTGCGAACATATACAGCAGAAATTGGTTTATCTTTCATATCGCGTGGTACATTGGCAATATGTTCAACAACATCTTGTCCAGAAACCACTTGACCAAAAATTGTATGTTTCATATCCAGCCATGGAGTTGGTCCTAAAGTGATAAAAATTTGTGACCCGTTAGTATTAGGTCCTCGGTTTGCCATTGCAACTCTTCCTGCACGGTCAAACCTTAACTCAGGTGTACATTCGTCTTCAAAAGTATAGCCTGGCCCTCCAGTACCATTTCCTAATGGACAACCTGTCTGGATTACAAAATTTGGTATTACACGATGGAAAATCAGTCCATCGTAAAACCGTCTTTTAACTTTTTTAGCTGATAGTGGGTCTATCCATTCTTTCTTTCCTAACGCAAGGTCTACAAAATTTTTTACTGTTTTAGGTGCTTTTGTCTCATAAAGTTCAAAAACTATATTCCCATAATCTGTAATTATTGCAGCGTATAATCCTTTAGGCAATCCTTTAAAAATATCATTTGTTTTTATTTCTGAAAAAGCCTGAGCGAAAATTAATAAAAAAACTAAAAATAAAATTAATTTTTTCATTTAAGAATTAAATCAAATTATATTTTTTCAACACATCTGCCAACTTTTGATTGTTTTGTGGTGACATCGGTACTAAAGGTAACCTTACCTCCGAAGAACATAAACCCATCATTCCCATAGCAGTTTTTACAGGAACAGGATTTGTTTCTATAAACATCGCTTTAAACAATGGATAGAGTTCATAATGTATTTTCTGTGCTTCTTCATATTTGTTATTTAAAAGGTACTGTGTAAAGTTGTGCATTTTTTCAGGAATAATATTTGCTACTACTGAAATTACACCTTTACCACCAAGTGTCATTATAGGATAGGTTAAAGAATCATCTCCACTGAAAATTCTTACTCTATCATCCAAATTTTCTTCTTTAAGTCGGTAAAATATTTGTGATATTTGTTCAATTGACCCTGAAGCTTCTTTTATTCCTATAATATTTTTACATTTCTTTGCTATACGTACAAACGTTTCTGGTTCAAGATTTACACCTGTTCTTGAAGGAATGTTGTACAATATTATTGGGGTGTTAATTTTTTGAGCAACTGTAACATAATGTTGAAAAAGTCCTTCTTGAGAGGGTTTATTGTAATAAGGAACAACTAAAAGTATAGCATCACAACCTACTTGTTTTGCATGTTCTGATAACAATAATGTTTCTAAAGTAGAGTTACTGCCAGTACCACCTATTACGGGTATTCTTCCTCTTGCATGTTTTACTACTAATTCTATGATTTTATTATGTTCTTCATACGATAATGTAGGTGATTCACCAGTAGTCCCACAAGGTAAAATAGCATCAGTTTTTTGTGCAATATGAAATTCTACTAAATCTAACAATTTTTGTTCGTCTACTTTACCATCTTTGAATGGTGTTACTAACGCTACTATAGAACCTTGAAACATCTTCTTCCCCCTTATAAAAAATTAAATCTCTATTTCACCGTCAAATACATGATATACCTTACCTTCTAAAAATAAATCTGACACCGGAGAAATTATATCTTCTGGATAATTCTTTTTAAACTTTATAATAAGTTTTTCATTACTTTGAGTTAAACAACTAACTGGTGAGACAACAAAACCTTTTATTGCAGAAATAACAGCAGAAGCTGTTACTCCTGTCCCACAAGACAAAGTTTCGTTTTCAACTCCACGTTCATAAGTTCTTACAATAAGATTATGTTTATCTAAAACTTTTACAAAATTTACGTTTGTTCCTTCAGGCATGAATAATTTATGATATCTTATCTCTTTACCTAAAAGATTAACATCTACTTTTTCAATATCTTCAACGAAAATTACAGTATGAGGCACCCCTGTGTTAACAAAATTTGCAGTTATTTCTTTGTTGTTAACATTTATAACAAAATCTAATTTTGTATCTTTTGGTTCTGGTAATTTTAACTTTACAGTGTTAGTACGTTTTATTTGACACTTTACTACGCCAGCGTCAGTTTCAAAACTTACTTCATCTTCGCAAAGTTCTAATTCATAGGCATAATATGATATACATCGTGCTCCATTGCCACACATTGAAGCTTTGCTACCATCAGAATTATAATATACCATTTTGAATGCGTAGTAAGGATTTGAAGAAGGTTCAATAATTAATAAACCATCTGCACCAACAGAAAATTTCCTTCTACATAACTTTTGTGCAATTATAGGATATCTCTTAGGGTTAATTTTTTTATCAATATTGTTCAATATTACAAAATCGTTCCCACTTGCTACAAATTTTGCAAATTTTAGTTTTTTCATTACCTATTTTATAAAGTATAAACTTTTTTAGGGTCAAAAATTTTTTTTGCTATAATTTTTAGATTTCCTTTAGAATCTAATTTTCTATAAAAACAACTCCTATATCCTGTATGACAACTTGCTTCACCTACCTGTTTTACTTTGAATAACAGACAGTCATTATCACAGTCAATATATACTTGTTTTACTAACTGCAGGTGACCTGACTGTTCACCTTTCATCCACAATTTTTTTCGAGACCGGCTATAATACCACATTTTTTTTGTCTGCAAAGTTTTTATCAGAGATTCTTTATTCATATAGGCTAACATCAAAATTGTATTATCTTTATAATCTTGTACAACAGCAGGAATAAGTTTAGTTTTTGTATCAAATTTTAACGATTCAACAAATTCTATAATTTTCTTAGGAGTTAATTTCATAATCATGACTCTGCAATAGCAATTGCTTCTTCAAGTATAATTTTTTCTGCATAAAGTGCTTTACCTATGACCACACCTACTACACCATACGGTTCTAACATTTTTAATTTTCTAACATCGTCTAAAGTTGTGATTCCGCCAGAAACTATTACATTAAACTTTGTACCTTCAATCAACTTTGAAATATTATCAAGATCTATACCTTCTAACAACCCTTCTCGTGAAATATCAGTTAAAATAATTTCATTTATTCCTAATTGAGCAATTTGCTGCATAAACTCTTTCGCTTCAATAGGCATTTTATCTTTCCAACCACCGATTGCAATTTTACCCTCGAACACATCTACAGCAACCATAATTTTTTCTTTATATTTTTGCACAATTTTTTTTGCTTCTATAGGATTACTGATTAATACGGTACTTATAATGATTTTATCAATTCCTATTTTATCAAGTTTTTCTACAGTTTTTAATGTTCTTACTCCACCTCCAAATTCTATCGGTATTGTAAGCTGTTTTCTTATATTTTTTATTATGTCCCAATGTTGAACAATACCGCAATACGCACCGTCAAGATCTACAAGGTGTAACCGTTTTGCACCTTTTGTTTGCCACAATCGAGCAACAAATACAGGATCAGTAGAATAAACAGTTTCTTTATCAAGTCTACCTTGAGTTAACCGTACACATTTACCTTGGTGTAAATCTACTGCTGGAATTATTAACATATTATAAAATTCCTTTAGTCGAGGATGTTTTAGTTGAAACAACTCTTACAGCTTGGTTTACAGCCCGACCTAACCCTTTAAATATTGATTCGCATATATGATGATTATTCCCTTGTTCAAGCATTTTTATATGTAAAGTCACTTTTGCATTGTTTACAAACGCACGAAAAAATTCGTAAATAAGACTGTAATCAAACTCGGATTTCTTATACTGTGGCTGAAATTTTACTTTAAAACTTAAATATGGCCTACCTGAAATATCTAACGCAACATATGATAAAGACTCGTCCATAGGAGTAATCACTTCACCGAACCGTGCAATCCCAGGTTTTTTCTTAACTGCAGCGTAGAACGCTGTACCTAAAGTTATTCCAATATCTTCAACAATATGGTGGTCATCAATATGTGTATCTCCATGTGATGTTATAGTCAAATCAATTTTACCATGAAACGCAAAAAGTTCTAACATATGGTCAAGGAAAGGAATAGAAGTAGAAATTTTACTTTTCCCAGTCCCGTCTAAATTAAGCTTTACTTTTACAAACGTTTCCTTAGTTTTTCTTACAACTTCTTTTTGCCTTTTCATCTAGTAACATTTTATGAAATTTCATTCCTTCTATTTCAGCAAGTTTTGAACCTGCGACAAATAAGTTGCTGTTAACTGTGGAAGATTTAATTTTTATTATACTAATTTTTTTTATAAAAGTCACTACTGAAACACCAGAACTAAATTTTGCAGTTCTGTTTGTAGGTAGGATATGAGAAGGACCTACAATATAATCTCCTAAAACAGAAGAGGAATTTTTGCCTAAAAAAATTGCTCCTGCATTTGTAGTATTATTTAAAAAGTAATCAGTAAACTTATCTACTAATACAGTTAAATGTTCTGGCGCAATATCGTTAACTATTTTCACCGCTTCTTTTAATGTTTTAACTTGTATAAATTTTATTTGTGGAACAAATTCTTTATACTCTTTATACAATTTTGACTTTATACTTTTTATTACTTTATTATCTAACCCTATTAAATAACTTTGTGCATGTTTATCGTGTTCTGCTTGAGCAAGTAGTTCATATAAAATTTCGTCCAATGGTACACTACTATCCGCTACCACTGCAACCTCTGAAGGACCTGCAAGTAAATCTATCCCTACAACACCAGCAAGTTGTCTTTTTGCTTCAGTAACCCAAATATTACCCGGCCCTACTATCATATCAACTTTAGGTATCGTTTTTGTCCCCAATGCTAAAGCAGCGATTGCTTGCACTCCGCCTACAGCATAAATTTCTTTTATTCCTAACAAAAAAGATGTAAACAAAAAATATTTCGTAACATTTCGTGGTGGTGTTGTTACAACTATTTTTTTCACACCGGCAACTTTTGCAGGAATTACTGACATTATAAGTGTGCTAATATAATTAAACCCGTAACGTCCACCAGGAATATAAACACCTACAGAATCTAAAGGGATAAGTTTTTGTCCTATTGTAATTCCCTTATGTTCAAAACTCCATGAAGTTTTTATATTTTTTAGTTCTTGAAGATGAAACTTGTAGACATTTTTTATTGCTAATTGTATACAACTAATAAACTTTTTATCAGCAATGTTATAATTTGATGGAACTTTTATTTTTATATCTTTAATGGTAAAATTTTTTATATTATCAAATTTTCTAGTATATTTCACAACAGCAACGTCACCGTATTTTTTAACATCAGTTATAATTTTTTGGGTTGTAGTTATAACCTCGTTCATTTTCATTCTTCAATCCGTTTAATTTCTGCACCTAATAACGACAATTTCTTTTCTATATTTTCATATCCGCGGTCAAGATGGTATATGTGCGAAATTTTTGTAGTACCTTCTGCAGCAAGTCCTGCTAAAACCAGTGCTGCTCCTGCCCTTAAATCAGAAACCATAACTTCTGCTGATTTTAGTTTTTCTACACCATAAACAATAGCTTTGTTTCCATCCACTACAATATTTGCACCCATACGGTTAAGTTCCGCTATATGTAAAAACCTATTTTCAAAAACTGTTTCCCGTATTATACTTACGCCTTTTGTAACACTCATAAGTGCCATAAACTGTGCTTGTAAATCTGTCGGGAAACCAGGATAAGGTTTTGTTATAACATTTTGTGGGATTAATTTTTTTACCCATTTTGTCAAAATCTTGTCTTTAGAAATTTCTATCTTTAACCCAGCAGAAACCAATTTTTTTGTCAAAGCAGTAAGATGTTCCGGAACCACATTTTCTAGTACAATTTCACCTTTAGTAATCCCTGCAGATATCATATAAGTTCCTGCTTCAATTCTATCCGGAATAATAGTATGTTCTAGTTGACCATTTGGAAAATTACAACTCAATTTTTTCTTACCAATGATACGAACAACATTTGTTCCTGCACCGTACACTTTTACTCCAAGTTTAGACAAAAAAATTGCTAAATCTTGAATTTCAGGTTCTCGTGCAGCGTTGTAAATTACTGTTTCATCAGGAATTAAAGAAGCTACTAACATCATATTTTCTGTTGCACCAACAGAAGGATACCTAAAATTTATCTTAGCAGAAGATAGTTTGTCACGTTGGAATACTACATAACCTTCTTCTAAATGATGTTTTATCCCAAACTGTTCAAACCCAGCAATATGAATATCTACTGGACGTACACCTATAGTACACCCACCAGGTAACGCTACTTTTACTTTTTTATTTCTAGCAAGTAATGCGCCTGAAACTAAAAAACTTGCCCTCATTTTTTTTATAAGTTCATAAGGAGCAATTATGTAGCCTTTATCCTTTGGTGCAGAAGTAAATTGTGTAACGATTACGGTATTGTTTTTACGAATAACTTTTTTACCCAAATATTCTATTATAGAAATTGTAACATCTACATCTTTTAAATTAGGCACATTATGTAATATTACTTTCTCATCAGTTAACAAACTTGCAATTAGTATAGGCAATGCGGAATTTTTTGACCCTGAAATTTTTACACTACCTGAAAGTTTTTTACCACCAGTAATTAGCAGTTTTTCCATAAGAGGTTTTTTATCAAGTATTTTTTTCTACAACTATTACCCGAGGTAAAGAAGAATAATCTGAAACAATTTTTTTTATATTATATCCACTCTGAAAAAATAGTTCACAAATTTTATGTATCAAATTTGGATTGACTTCCAATACCAATTTACCATTAGGTCTCAACACATATCCTGCATGTTTTGCAAAATATTTGTAATATTCTAACCCAGTTTTTGCAACCAACGCTTTCTTAGGTTCAAAATATATCTCAGGTTGTAACTGTTCATATTCTTGTTCAGAAACATATGGCGGGTTGGAAAGAATTACATCAAGAAGTATTCTGTTATCTATAAAATACTTTAATAGGTTTGTAGTAACAAATTTTATTTTATCACCTACATTATGCAGTTTAGCATTTTGTTTTGCTAATTTTATTGCTGAAGAACTTATATCCGTAGCGTACATTTCCAAATTTATATTTAACAAATTTTTTACTACACTGATGGCAATATTGCCACATCCAGTACCAATATCAGCACAAACTATTTTTTCATAAGTAGTTTCAGAAATAGTTTTTATTATACTTATTGCTGTTTCTACAACAAACTCTGTTTCTTGTCGCGGAATTAAAACTTTGTTATTAACTTTAAACAATAATCCAAAAAATTCTTTTTCAGCTAAAATATATGCAAGCGGAATTTTGCAAGTTCGCAAAAAAGTATAACGAAGAACCCTACGGAAATCTTTATTTCTAACTAGTTGTTCTGGATATGTGTAAATAAAACTTTTATCTACATTCAACCCTTTGCTTAAAATAACATCTGTCTCTACCCGTGCTGATTCTATAGCAGTTGTTTTAAGTTGTGTGTAGACTATATTCCACAGTTCATTAATAGTGAGATACTTCATTTTTTCACTTGTTAGGTTGTGGTACATAACGATTCTATTTTTTCTTTAAGTTCATTTTGTTGTAATTTAGAAATTATTTCATCTAAATTTCCATCCATAACTTCATCAATGTTGTATACAGAAAAATTTATTCTATGGTCAGTAACACGGTTCTGTGGGAAATTATAAGTTCGGATTTTTTCCGACCTATCTCCAGATTTTACCTGACTTCTTCTTAATTGAGCAATGTTTTCAATTTGTTCTTTTTGTTTCATATCATACAATTTTGCACGAAGAATTTTCATTGCACGTTCTTTGTTTTTTAACTGTGAACGTTCATCCTGACATTGGACAACAATACCTGTAGGAATATGTTTTATTCTTACTGCAGAATCTGTTTTTTGTAAATGTTGTCCTCCATGACCTGAAGCACGAAATGTTTCTATTACTAAATCATTTGGGTTGATTTTCACATCTATTTCTTCTGCTTCAGGTAAAACTGCAACTGTTGCAGCAGAAGTGTGTATACGACCACTCGCTTCTGTAACTGGTACACGTTGAACTCTATGGACCCCACTTTCGTATTTTAAATATTTATACACATCTTTACCAGTAACATAACAAATAACCTCTTTAATTCCTTTAAGTCCAGTCTCGTTAATATCCAGAATTTCAAGTTTCCAACCTTTTTTAGAACAATATTTTGAATACATGCGAAATAAATCTGCAGCAAATAACGCTGCTTCTTCACCACCTGTACCTGCACGAATTTCTAAAATTATATTCCTTCGTTCATTCACATCCTCTGGAACTAACATCCTGTAAAGTTCTAACTCTTTTAATTCCAGTTTCTGTGTTAAAGAATTAATTTCTTCTTGAACCATAGATTTATACTCTTCATCATTAACATCTTCTTCTTTTTCTAATTCAACAATTTTTTGTGTTATATCTTTTATTTCAGTGTATACCGAGACAATTTTGTCTAACCGTTCATATTCTAAAACAAGATTTTTATATTCTGTAGGGTTAGATATAACTTCTAAAGAGGCAAGTTTATGTTCTAATTCTTTCTTACGGCGAGATAACAATTCACATCTGTCAATTATAGATTTAGCCAACATAAAACAACCTGAAAGTTCAACAAAAGATTATTTCTTTTTTCGTTTAACAGTTGTAGTAAGAATTCTTTCTGCAGTTTTTTTAATTTTTTCAGTTCTTGCTTTTTTCTCTTTTTTAGGTCTTTGTGTAGGTAGAACTTTTTCACCATAGCGTTTTTTAAACTTTTCCACACGACCCGCTGTATCTACTAACTTTTGTTTTCCTGTAAAATATGGATGGCAATTAGCACAAATGTCAAGTTTTATCTCAGGTTTAATAGATTTTGTCCTAAAAGTATAACCACAAGCACAGGTTACTATACAATCTACATATTTTGGATGTATTCCTTCTTTCATAGTTATTCCCCTATTTTAAAAATTATAGTAAAAATTTGAAGTGTTAAAATACAACTTTTAATGGATTTACGGGAACACCATTTTTTCGTATTTCAAAATGCAAATGAGGACCTGTTGTCCAACCAGTAGTTCCTACATTGCCAATAATCTGTCCTTTATATACTTTTTGTCCTGGTTTAACTCTAATTTTTGATAAGTGGCCATAATAAGATGTGTAACCTTTGTGATGTTTTAAAATTATTAACTTTCCATATCCTTCAGCCCAACCTGCAAAAATGACTTTACCGTCACATGCTGCACGAACCGCAGCACCATATCTTTGTTTTAAATCAATTCCTTCATGAAATTTTAATGTTTGAAAAATAGGATGTATCCGTTCACCAAACTGTGAAGTTATTCTTGTGTTGAATAATGGCAACATAAAATCTTTAAATTTAATATATGTTTCTGGAATAAAAATGTATTCTCCTGCAGAAAATTTATAGTTACCAGGTTTGTCGTTAACCAACAACAATTGTTGTGGTTCTTTTTTAAACTTTTTAGCAATTGAATATAGATCTTCATTGGGTTTAACTTTATATAATAATCCTTTTTTATTATGAACTATTAACAGTTTACCTGGGTACAACAAGCCTATCGCTTCAATATAATTTGTACTACGTATAGAGTTTACATCAGTACCAAACTTTTTTGCTACAGTATATAACGTATCTTCAGGTTTATATTTATACTGCAAAACTACCAACCTGTTGAGTTTACTTATTATTTCACTACAAAGATTTTCTTTTAACAATTCGTCTTCGTTTGATTTACAATTCAAATAAAGTTGATAGTTATATACAAGATCATAATTAGAAAAATTTTTGTTTAACTTAGAATTTAACCCAAAAACTGTACAAAAAAATATAATAAGTGATACTATCAGAATTTTCATAATAAAAAATTAATATATAAAAAATTTCTCATAAAATCAATACTAATTTCAAACATTATGTGAACTTGCATAAATAAACCTGTAAATAAACGAAGTTAAGATTTTAGTTTCTTCAATTTTCATCATCCAGGTTAAACCAAAATATATAATTATTCCTAACCCCACACTAAGAAGTGTTATTATACCTGGGGTTTTAAAATATAAGGAAATTAATGAAACAATTATTGCAAATATAATATTCACAAAAAATATTTTTATAATAAACTTTTTCAATTGTGGTGTAAGAAATTTTGTATTCATAATTTTTTTAAGATTGGTAAACAAAAGGATACTGCAAAACAACGAAGATATTGTAGAAGCCAATGCTAACCCTCCTACTTCTAAAAATTGCATCAAAATAACGTTTAATACAATATTCAACATAAGTGATACGAAAGCAATTTTTACAGGCAAGTTAGGCATTTTTAATGCATAAAAAGCGCTGGTTAAAATTTTTGTTGTTGAAAAAAAAGGTAAACCTAATGCATAAAACATAAGACAAGAGTAAGTCATCAAAGTTGCTTTATGAGTAAATTTCCCATGTTCAAACAACACACTAATTATAGGTTTACCTAATAATACAAGCCCAATCATTGCTGGTAACATAAAAAATAAAGTGTTCCTAAACGAATGAACAATAGTTTCTTTTATATCTTCGTATGTTCCATACACTATTTCTTTAGACATTTGAGGTAAACTTACTGTTACTAAAGCAGTCCCGAAAAGTGCTAAAGGTAACTGCATTAACCTATTAGAATAATATAACGCTGTTATTGACCCTTCGGACAAAAATGAAGCACAAAGTGTATCAACTAATGCATTTATTTGGTCTGCTGAAAAACCTACTACTACAGGAAAAAACAAAATTGATATTTTTTTAATCTCAGCTAAAGAAAGAAAATAAAAAAACTGTTTTATCATTAAAGAAAACCTGTAGTTTTTCAGAAATAATAAATAAAAATTTATTACCAGTTGTAAGATACCTCCGATTAGCACACTCACTGCAAGACCTTTAACTTTCCATTCTTCTTTAGGTAAATGGTTCACAATAAACAAAACAAATACAATTTCTGCTATACTTAATGAAGCAGAAGACATTGCTGGAATAAAAAACACACCTAAACAATTCAATATACTCAACCCTAACGCCGCAAGACATATCAATAACATAAATGGAAACATTATTTGTAAAAGTTGTGAAGTCAACACTAACTTTTCTTTTTCAAACCCCCAAGTGATAATTTTTGTTATCTGTGGAGCAAAAATTATACCTAAAATTGTAAAACTACTCAGAAAAACAAATAACACTGTTACTACAGCAGAAATTAATTTTTCAATTTGTTGTTTAGTATCTGTTTGTACCTTTTCACTAAATACTGGAACAAACGCTGCATTTAACGAACTTTCACCAAATAACCGTCGGAAAAGGTTCGGTATCCTAAACGCTGCATAGAACGCGTCTGCGTAAAAACCAGCACCAAAAACGCTCGCTACTAACATATCTCTTAAATATCCTAAAATCCGTGATACCATTATACCTAACGAAACCAAAGACATGTTTTTTAATAACAATTTGTTTTTCGTCATAAAATATAAAAATAATTTTTAATATTGATTTTTAATTACAAAATTCATAATGAAATTTAATATTTCTAAAACATATTGGGAGGAAAGCTATGGCAAAACTTAAAACAGGACGACACACCTCAGCTTTAAAAGAATTGCGGAAATCAATCCGCAGAAGAAAACAGAATTTATTATACAAGAATAAAATAAAACAAATAAAAAAACAGTTTTTAGAATCTTTGGCAAATAAAGATATAAATCTTGCAAAAGAACTGCTAAAACAGTTTTATAAAATTGTTGACAAAGCAGCTAAAATACACTTCATCCATAAAAACAAAGCAGCAAGATTAAAATCTAATTTAAGTAAAAAACTTAACACTATTATCGTCTCACAACCAACATAAACTAAGATTTTAAAATATTGCATAAGTTCAATATAGTAATCTCTAACACATACTTTCCATTTCTGGTTGTTTTCAATTTATAATCTGCATTATAAAACTCTTTTATCAGTTGGAAAAATTTTTTCTCGTTATACTGTTTTTTTTCTGCTATTCTTAAAAAGTATCTATGTAAACTTGTAAAAATGTACATTAATGAAACACCGTTGTCAAGTAAAAGGTTTAATATCTGTAAACTTTTTGAATAATCACTTCTCTGAATACTTTCTATTAAATCTTTTAAATCAGAGGTGTTATATGCACTACAACATTTAATTACATCTTCGTCTACAACCTCTTTTTTATTTCCCACATAATAACTTATTTTTTCCAGTTCATGAGATAACAACCATAAATCATTACCTGTATTTTCATAAATTAATTGTTTAGCAGATTCAGTAATTTTAAGTTTTAACTTTTTAGGAATAAAATTTGACAAAATTTCCTCTTTCGTCAGATTAACAAAATTTACACTTACACAAAGGTCTAACAACGAACTAATTACTTGGTCAGCTTTCTCAAAGTAATTAATTGTTGCTTCATATAAAATAATAAAATATTGGTTCAATTTAGTACTTTGTAAAAATTCAATTATTTGTTTTTTAACCTTTTTATTTGTAGCTTCAAAATGTCTTAATACAACAACCACATTTTTACCAAAAAGTGTCGGTGTGACAAGTTTTGTTGTTAATTGGTTAAAATCTATCTCCCAACTATATATTGTCTCTTTGAACACATTTTCTGCAAGTTTGGCCACTATTTTTTCTACAGTTTTATGAATATAATAATTGTTCTCACCATAGAAAAAGTATACCCTATAGGTAGACAATATTCTATCTATTTCATTAACAAATCTGCTAAAACTATATTCTGGCATGGTAGAACAGGATTATTTCTGAGGGACTTTTTTTGGCGAAGTGCCAGTAACAGAACCGAACCCTTCTATGGTTCGGATATAAATTTTTTTTGCAATGTTTGTAAGTATTATATTTTTTGCCTCTTCTTCAGTTAACCCTCCGGGCAAAGTTGGAGCAGAATAAAATAAAACTTCTTCAATGTTGGGTTCTTCCCATAAAGTTATATTTTTTACTCTATCTACAAATGAGAGGTTAAGTATTACTCGTAACTTATATTGTTGTGGTTCATAATTAGCACCATAAGAGGTCGGTTGTAAAATATAATACAAAATCTTTCCTGTAACATATCCATCACTATTGTCTATCTCAGAAACAATATTAAATCTCCCATCTTTTAAAAACTCATTTATTGTTTCAAATTTTAATTTTTCTTCCAACCCTAGAATATTAGTTTGGTTTTCAAACGGTTGGATACTTATATTTTTTATATGTGCGGGCAATATTTTAACAGATGGCTGATAGGATTGACAGCTATAAAGTATAATTATAAAACAAAAAAGTAGATATATCATTGAAAATTTATTTTTATTCATATTGTGTTACTTACCTCCTATTATACTTTTTGTTTTATCGCTACAAGATTTTTATAATCGTCTTTATCTTAGGGTCTACGACATTTTTTTTGCAACAGCTGCTTTGTTTTTTTTAAGTTGAACCAAACCTATGTAGTATGTTGTGGTATTACCATTTGCATTTTCAAAAGTTGGTTGGATTAAAATATCCAACTCGTTAGTGAACCGTGAACGAGTATAATACATCACAGCATATGCACCTATGATACAATATTTAACATTATTCTTGTTCAAAATTTAATAAATTCTTTTCAAAATCTTTCTCAACTCTCATCTTTCGTTATAACACGAAAACAATTTTTATCAATCCTTGGATGTTTTATCTTTTTGATTTTATAATATTGTTCACGAAGATGCTGTGCTATATCTAACCGTTCTTCTGGTGTTAATGAAAAATAATATTCTCTCATAACTTTATCCGATTCTTTAAAAGAACCTGAAACTTGAAAAAATTTTTTTCTTGTTCATATTTA